>JALZIF010000104.1 GCA_030860435.1 Gemmatimonadota bacterium
GCCGCGCAGGAGGTTGGTGTCACATCCCTCGATATCATCGTCGGGCGCTCGTATCCCGTCTCGACTCCCGCCACGATCAGCAAGGTGTCGGTAGCGAATCCCGAGGTTGCGGACGTTGTGGTGATCACCAACCGCGAAGTGGTGATCAACGGGATGGCGGCGGGTGAAACCGACGTGATCCTCTGGCAGGAGACGGGCGCGCGGCTGCACTACCGGGTGCAGGTCCGCTCGGGCGCGCAGCGGCGGCAGATCGTCGTCGGCATCCGCTTCGCGGAAGTGCGGCGCGACGCCCTGCGCGAGCTGGGCGTCTCCGGCGTGTACCGCCGCGGCGGTACGCGCGTCGGCACCGGGATCTTCCGGTCAGACCAGAACATCGAGGGGTCCGAAGTACAGATACCCGGAGGCTCCCGCTTTTTGTCGGTGCTCACGGACTTCGACACGGACCGCCTGTTGGCGTTCCTTGACCTCGAGGAGACGCGCGGGCGGGCGCGAATTCTCGCCGAGCCGAGCGTGATGGCGGGGGACGGGCAGCAGGCCACCTTTCTCGCCGGTGGAGAGCTCCCGATCCCGATCGCGCAGGGGGGGACGCAGGGGGAGGGCGCGCGAATCTCGATCCAGTACAAGGAGTTTGGCGTCCGGCTGACGTTTACGGGGAATATCGTCAGCGACTCGCTCGTGAAGCTCCACGTGCTGCCCGAGGTGTCGAGCCTCGACTTCGGGAACGCGATCGTCATTTCCGGGTTCCGCGTCCCGGCGTTCCGGACGCGCCGCATCGAGACGACGGTGGATGTTCGGGGTAGCCAGAGTCTGATCATCTCGGGGATGTTCAACGAGGAGCAGGAGCGGGTGCGGACGGGCGTGCCGGGTCTGATGGAGCTCCCCATTCTGGGGGCGCTCTTCTCGAGCACCCGCTGGCAGCGGAGCGAAAGCGAGCTGCTGGTGGTGGTGACGCCGGAGATCTTCGATCCGAGCCGCCCGCGAGCGCGCGACCTGCTGCCTATCGTCCCAGACACCAGCACGCCGGCGCGCGAGGCGATCGAGAAGCGGCTCCCGCAGCCGCCGGGATCGTCGCCTCCGCGACGGCCGTGATGATGACCGCGACATGACGCGACGTGCACTGATCGTCTCGGGCGCTATCGCGGCGGAGGACATCGAATCGTCGGTGCTCCGGCGGTTCGGCTTCACCGACACCGTCTGGGCGGGCACGGTGGCGGACGGGCTATCGGAGATGCGGAGCGGCCACTTCGACCTCGTGATGCTCCCACTATTGCAGGTTGACGCCGTGCAATTCGCGGCGCTCGATCGCGAGGTGCGGCGCGGGCGCGGGATGTTCGTGATCGGTACCGCACCCCGCGCCGAGCCGGAGGTGATTTTGCGCGCGATGCGCTCGGGGATCCACGAGTTCCTCACCCACCCCCCGGAGCCGGCCGAGTTGGCGACGGCGATCGACCGACTGGTGCGCCGCCTTCAGAACGAGGCGCAGCGCGGCCGCTTGATAGCGGTGTACAGCGGTAAGGGGGGACTGGGGAGCACCACCGTCGCGGTGAACCTCGCGCACGCTTTCGGGCGCAACCACGGCGACCTGCGCGTGGGGCTGGTGGACCTCATCGTGGCCGGCGGCGACGTGCGAGTCTTCCTGAACCTGACGTCACCGTACGACATGGGAGACCTGGCGGAGAAGCTGGACCGCCTGGACAGCGATCTCTTGCACTCGCTGCTCACGCCCTGCTTGGGGGGCGTGTGGGCGCTACCTGGACCGGATGACGCCGACCTCGACCTGGTGCTGGACGGCAACGCCGTGACGGCGATCCTCGATCACTTCCGGCAGGATTTCGCCTTCACGGTGCTCGACTGCGAGCACCACCTGAGTGAGCGCACGCTCGCGGCGCTCGACATGGCCGACCGGATCATCATTCTCACGGAGCTGACGGTGCCGGCGCTGCGTAGCTGCCAGCGAACTCTCTCTCTCTGCCGGCGCCTCGGCTACCCTAACGAGAAGATGTGTGTCGTAGTGAACCGCCATCAGTCTAACTCAGTGCTCTCGCTCGCCGACGCCGGGGAAGTGCTGAAGCACGAGATCTACTGGAAGCTCCCTAACGACTACCGCCTTGCGGCCGGCGCGCTTGCGAAGGGGATACCGATCGCCGAGCACGCACGCGAGGCGAGGTTGGCTACGAGCTTCCAACAGCTCGCGGCCAAGCTCGCGGGTGCCGGCGATGGTACATCCAGCAACGGTGGTGCTCCAGCCGCCCGAGCGCGGCTCGGCCGGCTGTTTGGCTTGCGGAAGGGGGCGTAACTAATGCTGTTCCGCCCTCGCGCCCGCCCCGTGACGCCCCCCGCCTCCGCCGACGGGGTCGCTCCACCGCAGTCCGCCGCGCCGGCCGCGCCGGCCCAGCTGCACCCGCCGGTTCCGCAGTCTCCTCCGGAGCGGGCCGAGCGGATGGAGCGAGCGCAGCGTCCCGAACGGATGACACGACCGGAGCGGCCGGAGCGTCCCGAGCGAACGGAGAGCCAGAAGCCGACGACGCCGGTGCGCCCGTCGCCGGGCGCGTCGCACATGTACAGCTCGCTCGCGACGACGCCGGAGCCCGTTCTCAGTGCGGTGGACCAGCTAAAGGTCGATCTCCACAGAAGGCTGATCGACCGGCTGGACCTCGACGCGCTCGAGCAGATGCGCAACGAGGTGGAGATCGCGTCGCAGATCCGGAAGGCGGTGATGGAGTTCCTCCGCGCCGAGGCAACGCCGCTCAGCCAGCGCGAGCGCGAGGACATCGTCGAGCAGATCGTGTACGAGGTCACCGGGCTCGGGCCGATCGAACCGCTGTTCCGCGACCCGACGGTCAGCGATATCCTGGTGAACGGCGCGCGCGAGATCTACGTCGAGCGGCACGGACGGTTGACACGGGTGAGCGCGTCGTTCCGGAATGACGCGCACCTGCTGGCGGTGATCGACCGCATCGTGAGCCGCGTGGGGCGCCGCGTGGACGAGGCTTCGCCAATGGTGGACGCGCGGTTACCGGACGGATCGCGGGTGAACGCGATCATTCCCCCGCTTGCCCTGGACGGGCCGATCCTCTCGATCCGTCGCTTTGGGACCGATCTCCACGTCCACCAGCTCATCGAGAATGGCTCGGTGACCGAGGAGATGATGCAGCTCCTCGCGGCGTGCGTGCACGCGCGGCTCAATATCATGATCTCCGGAGGTACGGGCGCGGGTAAGACGACGCTGCTCAACGCCCTCAGCTCCTTCATCCCATCTAACGAGCGCATCCTCACGATCGAGGACGCGGCCGAGCTGCAGCTACAGCAGGAGCACGTGGTGCGGCTCGAGACGCGGCCCCCGAATGCCGAGGGGAAAGGAGAGGTGGTCGCGCGGGACCTGGTGAAAAATGCCCTGCGCATGCGCCCGGACCGGATCGTGATCGGCGAGGTGCGCTCAGCGGAGGCGCTGGACATGCTTCAGGCGATGAATACGGGACACGAGGGATCGCTTACCACCATCCACGCCAACTCGCCACGTGACGCGCTGGCGCGTCTCGAGACGATGATCCTCATGGCGGGGACCGCGCTCCCCGAGCGGGCGATGCGCGAGCAGATCGCCTCCGCTATCGACGTCATCGTTCAGATCGCGCGCCTCACCGACGGGACGCGCCGGGTGACGAGCATCGTCGAGGTGACGGCGATGGAGGAAGAGGTGATCAGCACGCAGGAGATCTACCGCTTTCACCGGCAGGGGATCACGCCGGATGGCAAGGTGGTCGGACGGTTCGAGTCCACGGGAATTCGGCCGCGGTTCACGGAGCGGCTCAAGGTCTCGGGCGTGGATCTCCCGCTCGAGATGTTCGGGGGGGACTGGTAATGCAGACGCTCGTGCTGGCGGTCGTCTTCGTCGGCGTCGTGAGTCTGATGGTGGGCACCTACCTGTTCATAAACCGGCGCAAGCTGGCGATCGCGGACGCGGCACTGGCGCGTCTCGCGCCGGAGTCGGTGCCGGCGATCGCCGCGCTGCTCAAGGAGGAGGAGCGCGCAAGCGAGTTGGGTTTGCTCAACCGCGTGCTCTCGGGGCGCGCGTGGACCGAGCGGCTGCGGTGGGCGCTCAAGCGCGGCGGTTCGTCACTCCGGCCCGGCGCGTTCGTGCTGCTCACGGGCGTGACTACGGTCGCCGGCGGGCTGCTCGGCTCGCGCCTCGGAGTGGCCGGGCTCATTGCCGGCGTCGCGGCAGGGATCGCCGGGCCGATCGTGTGGCTGCAACGCCGGCGCCAGCGCCGCCTGGGTGCGTTCGAGGCGCAGCTACCAGACGCCATCGACATGCTGGCGAGCGCGCTCAAGTCGGGATATTCGTTCCATGCGGCGACGAACTTTCTGGGTCAAGAGCTGGCGCCGCCGCTCGGCGCCGAATTCGGGCGCATGTACGACGAGCAGCGGCTCGGGATCGACGCGCGAACCGCGCTGATGAGCTTTGAGGATCGCGTCGGCAGCCTGGACGTCAAGATGCTCGTCACGGCGCTCCTCATCCAGCGCGAGACAGGGGGCAATCTGAGCGAGGTGCTGACGAACGCGAGCGACACGATGCGCGAGCGCGCAGCCGTGCGAGGCCGCCTCGACTCGTTGACCGCGGAAGCGCGCTACTCGGCTCGTGTGCTCGCGGCCCTCCCGGTCGCGGTATTCCTCGGATTCTACCTATTCATACCGGAGTTCACGGACAGCTTCCGCGAATCCGTGGTTGGCCAAACGATGCTGGTCGGGGCGGCGGTATCGGTCGTGCTTGGCTACGTGATGCTGATGAAGATCGCTGACGTAGATTTCTGAGGGATCTGGTGCCCACCGAGCTGATCGTTCTCCTTCTCGTCGTCGTTGGCGCGGCCGGCGTCGCGACCTACGCCGTGCTCGCCGAGCGGGAGCGGCGCGAGGTCGTCGGGCGAACCACGCTCGGTGCGGAATCGGGGGCTCGGGCGTATCGCCTGCTCCTCGGCGGCGGGCGGCGGCACGCCTTCCGCGAGTGGTTGCTGGGTCTTGCCCCCGAGGACTGGCGCGAGGATGCTAAGCTCCAGGAGCGCCTCGTGCTGGCCGGCTTCGACGGCCCGATGTCTTCCGTGACATACGCCGCGCTCCGACTCGCACTGATGGCGACGCTGCCAATGGTGGCCGTCCTGATCGTGCCCAAGGAGAGCATTCCCAGGTTGCTGCTTACCATCGTGTGCGCGCTCGGCGTCGCAATGGTGTTGCCGCGCTACATGCTGGAGCGGCGCGTGCGGCAGCGGCAGGAACGGTTGCGCCGTTCGCTCCCAGACGCGACCGATCTGCTGGTGCTGTGTGTAGAGGCGGGACTCGGGCTGGATTCGGCGATCCTGCGCGTGGCGCGGGAGACGCGTCCGATTCACCCCGAGCTGGCGCGCGAGCTCCTGCTCGTCACCCGACGCGTGAACGCCGGGCTCGCTCGCGGCGAGGCGCTGCGAGGAATGGTGACGCGCACCGGGCTGGATGAGGTCCGCGTGCTCGTCCAGAACCTGATTCAGTCGGAGCGGCTTGGCAGCAGCGTCGGGAAGGTGCTGCGCGTCTACGCCGAGACGCTGCGGCGCCGGCGGCGGCAGATCGCGGAGCGTAAGGCCTCGACAGCGCCCCTCAAGATGACGTTCCCGCTGGTGATCCTGATTCTCCCCGCGCTCTTCGTGGTGATTCTCGGGCCGACGATTCTGAGTTTGGTCGGATTGCTCGCCGGTAGGGTGCCATGAGGCGGGAGCGCCACGGACCCCCATGTCGGGGGGTAGGAAGGGATATGCAAGAGCTGCCTAGCGCGAAGAGCCGCCGTGGGGCGGTGGCCGTCCTGATGGCGGTGCTGCTCACGGTGCTGATGATCATCCTCGCGTTCGCCGCTGACCTCACGCAGCGCTACGCGTACCGGCAAGAGCTGCAGCGCGCCGCGGATGCGGCGGCCCACGCCGGCGCGATACAGCTAGGAAGGCCGGACTTCGTTTCCGCATATGACACCGCCGTGGCCTACAGCCAGCGGAACCCGGTCACGGGCACGACCGTCACTGCGGATACCGTAGAGATCGGTACCTGGACGCATGGGCTCGGTTTTCAGCCGTTCGGCTGCCACCCCCCGAACTGCTCGTTGTCCGATCAGGGAAGCGCGAACGCGATCCGCGTCATCCTGAAAGGTACGGGCGGCGCGCTCTTCGCGCAGTTCGCCGGTGACACGGGCTACGCGATCCGCGTCGAGGCAATCGGCATCGTCGAGCGGCGGGTGGAAAGAACCGACTGCGTGAAGCCGATCGCGGTGCGATACCAGGATTTCATAGCGCTGTTAGACTCGGTGCGCGGGATTCAAGGCCCGCTTCAGGATTCGCTCCGCCCGCTCGATTCGGCTGATCTCAGGGTGCTGCACACTCGCTCAACCGATCTCCGGTTCTGCATCGTGGCGGGCGTAAGCGGGCAGTGCACCGACCCCAGCCGATACCGCGGCACCTTCCTCACGGTGCGAGGCGACCCTTCGCTCCCCGTCGCCGAGACGTTCGCCGAGTGCTGGCCGAGTCGGGTGGGGCCGGATAGCAGCCTGGAGGTGACCGCGCCACCTTCAGTGGGCGATGCGCAGACGTTCCGCGATTCATGGTGCGCCCGGTTCGGCAGCCAGCCGTGCGTGATGAAGGTGGCACTGTGGGACAGCGCCGCGGCACCGGGCGCGAGGGCTACTAGCGGCCTCGTGTGCGATGGAACGCTCGACGAGAATACAGGGTGCGTAAGGATCAAGCTGCTGGCGGCGCTGGTTATGGACGATACAGGGCCGCAGGATGGAATCTTTGACGATGGAGGAACGCTGGCGATCACCGGCTACTTCACCATGGCGGTAGACAACGGGATGCTGGCCGGGCCGGGATTTCTCAGCCCGCTGGTGCGCGCGGTGCTGGCACAGTGAGGGGGCGCACGACGCAATGAGCCCTCTCGGCGCGCCCTCCCTCGCGGCATTAATTGCCGGGATTGCGCTGCTCGCCGGCGCGGCGCAAGCGCAGGGCGCGCCGGGGTCGTGTGGCCCGTTGCCCGCCCCCGGCGTAGCCGCGGGGGTGCCGCTCGCGAACGGACACCCGGTCGCACGGGAGCTTGCCGTAGCGCCTTTCGAGTCCCGGAGCTGGAACGAGGAGACCGCGCGCGTGGTTCAGGCGTTAGGCGAACGGGTGGCGATGCGGCTGCGGCGCGTGCGGCCGTTCGACGTGGCCACGCGCCCGCCCCAACGGCGGCTCCCCGAGCCACCGCGCGCCGACGCCGAGGAGTCGCGCTACGTGCTCACTGGCACCGGTGACCGTTCCCGCCGCGGCACGCGGGTGACGGTGCGGCTCGCGGATAGTGGCACACCCGTGTGGAGCGCGTCGTTCGACCGAACCGCCGAGCAGCTCCCGGGACTCGAGGCGGAGATCGCAGCCGCCGTCGCCTCCCGCGTCTTCCAAGACCTCTCGCCCGGCGAAACCGCATCGCTGAGGGCGCGCCTGACGGTCAATCCGGCCGCGTACCGGCACTACCTCCTCGGCAACAGCTACCTCGCCGGTTCGGACGCCGCCGAGGTCCATCGCGCCATCAAGGAGTACGATCTCGCGCGCAAGCGCGACACGACCTTCGCGACGGTTTTCGCGAGGCTCGCGCTCGGCTACGCACGGTGGATGGATCCCGAGAGCGGGCAGCTTGGATCGGTCGATTCGATCGTCGTCGCCGTCGGAATGCGAGCCACCGAGTACGCGTTACGGATCGACCCGGCCTCCTCGGAGGCGTGGGTGGCGCAGGGTGCGCTGCTCGAGATCGCCAACCCGCGCGACTTCACGGCGGCGAGCCAAGCCTACGAGCGCGCGCTCGTCCTCGACCCTTGGGACGCAGAGACGCACCGCCGGTATGGAAGGCTTCGTATGCTGCACGGGGACGTCACCGTCGCCGACGTCCACCTCAGGATGGCGACGACGCTCGATCCACACCGTCCGGCCGCGCTGACGCAGCTCGCCGAGCTGAGAATGCGTGAGCGGCGGTACGCCGAAGCATGTGAGCTGCTCGGCGGTGCCATCGCGACCGATCCGGGGGCGCCATACCCGTACGCGCTCCGCGCGCTCGCTCGGCTCAATCTGCGTGAGCTACGCCACGCGTGGGGCGATGCCGAGATCGCTGTACGACTCGGCGCGCGGCTGCAAGGGGAGGCGGTGGCATTGGCGACCGACCTGGCCGCGCACGACAACGCCGCGGCGCGCGCCCGCATGCAGGGTCTACTGGCGAACCGCATCGTCGCCAGCCGCGGGCCGCTCGCGGTGCGCGACGGGCGCCTGTTGGCCATTGCCTTCGCCGCCGCCGGAGACCGGACCTCGGCGGCGCGGGTTCTCGAGCGCGTTGCTCCGCGCGGAATCTTGCTCTGGAGCGTGCTGCACGATCCGCAGCTCGCTTCGCTCCGCGGCGACGCGCGGGTACGCGCGCTCTCTAGCGCGTCGGCGCCTCTGGCCACCACGGATCCTTCCAGGAGGGACGAGCCGTGATGCTGCCCGAGCACGTTGCGAAGTCCTTTCCCGTCGCGCGCTCAATCTACTGGCGCCCCGAGACGGACGCGTATTACCTGCTGGCACGCCTGTTCGGGACGTGGGCCGACGAGTACCCGATCGTCGTCGCGCGCGCCGTGCTGGACCAGCTCGCGGCCCAGCCGGGTGGAGCGCCCGAAGAAGACGATCCGCGCATCGGCTTGATAGGCGGCGAAGTGTGCCGCTGTCCGGATACCGGTACGCCCTACGTCGGGGCCAACCTGCTCATTCCGTTCATGGGGACGGCCGACCGTCCGGCGCGTGGGTTCGAGGCGTTCGCGCGGACCCGTGACGCGCTCGCGGCCGAGCTACGCAAGTCCGGGCGAGAGGTGCTCGGGTGGTACCGGCGGCGCCCGTCGCCCGGTCTTTCGCTGAACCCCGGAGACGAGCGTGTAAGGCAGGAGCTCTTCCCGGAGGCATGGCAGATGACGCTGATCATTGGGGCGGATGGCACAGGAGCGTTCTTTCGATGCAAGACGGCCGCGGCCCGCAGCTACACCCTCCCGTTCCTCGAGCCGCTTGACGAGGGGAGCGACCCGCGAACGGCGATGTCGTATCTGCCATGGCACGGGTACTACCGCGGGATATACCACGTGCACGCCACCCCGCCCGAACCGTCGAACGCGGTGCTCGATCCGGATGTGCGGCCGCTGACGCGAAAGGGAGCGGGTGAGCCAGGTCGCCGGAGATGGTCCGGGCGGGACGACGATGCGCCGGACGCCGCGTCTCGCTGAGGGCGACGAGTCGCCCGCGGGTCGCTGACCACTACTGCGCCACCCGTAGCCAGCGGATGACCTCCTTCACCGTCGGGCGCTTGCCGTACATCAGCATCCCGGTCCGGTAGATCCGCGCCGCCAGCCAAACGACGAGACCGCAGCCGAGGAGCAGCGAGAGGAGCGCCAGCGCGACCTCCACCCATGACACGTGGATGACGGTCATCCGCAGCGGCATCACTATCGGCGCGGAGAACGGGACGACCGATAGGATCCGCGCCGTCGTCCCGTCCGGGCGCGCCACGACCGCCTGGAAGAACATGACGCTGACGACGAGTAGGAGAACGATCGGCATCTGCGCCTGCTGCGCCTCCTGCTCGCTGTTCACCGCCGCGCCGACGGCGGCGAAGAGCGCCGCGTAGAACACGTAGCCGAGGACGAAGAAGAGGAGCAGCGTCACGGCCATCGCCAGCGAGACGCGTGGGAGCACGAATGGTGTGGAGGTGGCACCTAGCCGGGTGAGGATGGGGGCGCGCATCTCGTAGAGCGCCCAGGACGACGCCAGCCAGATGATGAGCTGCGAGAGCCCCACGGCGCCGACCCCTAACACTTTCCCGGCGAGGAGCCGGGTCGCTGGGATGCTGGACATCACGACTTCGGCGACGCGTGTCTGTTTCTCCTCCATCACGCCGCGCAAGACGTTCTGGCCGTAGAAGAAGATCGAGAAGTAGAGGAGCGTCGCCAGGACTATGGCAAAGATCACGCTCACCTGTCCCGATCCGCCGCGGCCGCGGCTCGTCAGGCGCTCGCTCTCGAGGCGCACCCTGAGGTTGGTGATCTCGGCGGTCTGGGCTGGGCTCACACCTGCGCGCTCGAGCCGTGCCGCCATGACGTGCTCGCGCACCACACGCTGCAGCTCTTGCATGTCCGCGATGGCGGAGGCGTTCCGGCCCGCGTACCGGGTGCGCTCCCCCGCCATCGTCTGAAAGTCGAGGACCAGGTAGCCAGCCGCGTCGCCGCGCATCACCTCCCGTGTGGCGAGGCTTTCGGCCGGCGTGAGGTCGTCAGGCGCCACCTCGCGGAGCACGGGGGAGCCGCGGAGCGCTCCGGCGACGCGCTGGCCGAGCCCGGCCGCGGTGGCGTCGAGGATGACGATCCGGCTCACCTCGGTGGACGCCTCACTGCGCGAGGCAAGCCAGGCGGGGAGGATCATGAGCGCGCCGAAGAGCACCGGTCCGAAGATCGTCGCGATTACGAACCAGCGCGTTCGCACACGCTCGTTGAACTCTCGCGCAACGACCGCCCACAGCTTATCCATGACCGCTCATCCCCTCCTCGACGCCTGGCGCGGCGCCGACCTTGTCGAGGAAGATCCGGTGCAGCGACGGCCGCACGAGCTCGAACCGCTCGACGGCTACCCCGGTGGCCATCAGCCGTCGCAGGAGCTGCTGCGGGTCCGCACCCTCGGCCAGCTCGATCTCGAACGCGCGATTGTTGTCGTCCACCCGCCGCACGAGTGCGGCGTCCGCGAACAGCTCGGCGACGCCGGCAGCCCGGCCGTCCGCGATACCGACCGCGACGTGCCGTCCGCCGTGCTCCGCTTTCACCGTGGCCATCGAGCCGTCGAGGACCTTCGCGCCGCGCGCGATGATACACACTGAGTCGCACAGCCGCTCGGCATTGTCCATGAGGTGCGTGCTGAAGATGACGGTGCGCCCGCTGCGCTTGAGCTCGACGACGGAATCCTTCAGCGCCTGCGCGTTGATCGGGTCGAGCCCCGAGAAGGGCTCGTCGAGGATCACCAGGTCGGGGTCGTGCAAGAGCGTGCCGATGAACTGCACCTTCTGCTGCATGCCTCGCGAAAGCTCATCCACCTTGGCGAGTCCCCAGTCC
>JALZIF010000207.1 GCA_030860435.1 Gemmatimonadota bacterium
CTCTACAACGGTCTGCTGACGCTCGACAGTAACCTGACGCCGCAACCGGAGCTCGCGGAGCGTTGGGAGGTCGCGCCCGGAGGGGCGGGGGCTCGATATCGCTTCCATCTCCGGCAAGGTGTACGCTGGCATGACGGACAACCTTTCACGGCGGCGGACGTCAAGTACACCTTTGAAGAAGTGCTGCTCCGCTTCCACGCTAGGACCCGTGCCTCGCTCGCTCCGGCCTTGGAACGCGTGGATGTAGTGGACGATTCGACCGTCGAATTCGTCTTTCGCCGCCCGTACGCTCCCCTCCTGCAGCAGCTCGATGTGGTAGAAGCGCCCATCCTGCCGAAGCACATCTATGCAGGAACGGACCCGTTGCGGAATCCGGCGAATACGGCACCGATCGGCACCGGACCATTCCGCTTCGAATCGTATCGCCCCAACGGGGAGATCCGATATTCCGCGAACCGCGCCTACTTTCGCGGAGCACCGGCGATCGACGACGTCGTGCTGCGCGAGATTCCCGATGCCGGCACGCAGGTCATGGCGCTCGAAGCTGGAGAGGTCGACTGGCTGTTCGCAGTTCCGGGACCGGAAGGAGACCGACTGCGTCGCGACCCTCGTTTCCGCCTCATCCGGACGGCCGTGAATCCAGGGGGCAGCAACTGCATCACCACATTCGGGTTCAACCTCGACCGGCCCTGGTTTCGGGACGTTAGGGTTCGCCACGGCATCGCGCACGCGATCGATCGGCGTCAGTTCCTGGAGCGCGTGCTCTTCGGCGAAGGGCGAGTTGCCGATGCGCCGATTTCATCACGCATTGCATTCGCGCATGCGGCGGATCTGCAGATCCCGGCGTTCGACACGGGACGTGCGGCGCAGCTGCTCGAGGAAGCCGGCTGGCATCGCGCCGGCAGGGCAGTGCGGACTGCGCGCGGCGTTGCCGGAATAGCCGACGGAACTCCGTTCGAGATTGGTTTCAAAGGGTTGCCCGGGCAGATGGTTTTTGGTGAGTTGCTCCGCGCACAGCTACGCGGCGTCGGCATCGACCTTCGTCTCGAGCCGCTCGAGCAGGCAGTGTTCTCCCAGGTTGTGTTCACCGCGCGCGACTTCGATACGTCGATCGCGTCGTACTGCAACGGTACCGACCCCGAGATCGGCGTCCGCCGGCAGTACGTGACATCGAGCATCGCGCCGGTCCCTTTCTCCAACATGGCCGGCTATCGTAATCCGGTGATGGACAGTCTCTTCGATCGCGCGAGCGCCGCACTCGATATGAACGAGCGCCGGCGACTCTATCGGGAGATCCAGGAGATCGCCGTCCGTGATCAGCCGTACGTCTGGCTCGTGGAGACGCTGGCCACCCGCGCCCACACCGTCCGCTGTCACGGCTTCGGCACGTCGTCGCACTTCGCCGCAACGGCACGGTGCGACGCGCGATGAGTTTCGGTTTCGTTCTGCGCCGTCTGCTGCAGGTCGTGCCGGTTCTCATCGTGATCGTGCTCATCGACTTTCTACTCATCCACCTCGCCCCTGGCGATCCGGTGGTCGCGCTGGCCGGCGAGCACGGCGACGCAGAGTACTACGCGTTCATGCGTGACCGGTTCGGCCTGGACGAGCCACTGCCACGACAGCTTGCGACTTACTTCATGCGCGTGGCGACGGGGGACTTTGGCCATTCCTACGTTTACGGCCGCGGCACGTTCGAAGTCATCATGGAGCGCGTTCCCGCGACACTGCTTCTGACCGGCGCCGCGCTGCTGCTCGCGGTAGTCGTCGCTATTCCATTGGCCGCACTCGCGGCTCGCCGGCCGCATGGTGCACGGGACGTCGGAATCAGTGCGGTCGCGCTGGGACTCTACTCGGCCCCGGCCTTCTGGCTCGCCCAGCTCATGATTCTTGTGGTGGCACTCCAGCTAGGCCTTGCGCCGGTCCAGGGCATGAGCACGGCCGGGAGCGATGCCGGCGGCGCCGCGCACGTGCTGGATGTGATGCGGCATCTCGCGCTACCGGCGATTGTCCTCGCTTCACAGGAGCTGGCGGTGCTCGTCCGCCTGTCACGTAGCAGCCTGATCGATGAGATCGCGCGCGACCACGTTCGTACGGCGCGCGCGAAGGGCGTCAGCGAGCGCGCGGTTCTGCTGCGCCACGCACTGCCGAGCGCCATGCTGCCGGCCATCACGGTTATCGGTGCGCGCGCGGGCCACCTCCTCGCGGGCGCGGTGGTTGTGGAGGTCGTGTTTGGATGGCCCGGCACCGGCCGCCTACTGCTCGCCGCGCTGCAAACGCGCGACACGCCGGTTCTGCTCGGCCTTTTCATCGTCATCTCCTGCACCGTGGTCGTGGTCAACCTGCTCACTGACCTGGCATATGCGGCCATCGACCCGAGAATACGCCTCCGCTGAGCTGGCTCCGATAGCGGCACCATCGGTGTCGCGCTTCTACAGATCGTCGACGCTTGGCACGATCGCACGCCTAACGACGGGGCGGATCGGCCTGGCACTGATGGCTGCGACACTGGCGATGGCGTTGCTCGCGCCCGTCCTCGCCACCAGTGATCCCCTCGCACTCACCGGTCCGCCCCTCTCGCCGCCGTCATTCGGCCACCCCATGGGCACCGACGCGCTCGGCCGCGACCTGTTCAGCGGCGTTCTGCACGGCGCGCGAGCGTCGCTTGTTGCGGCGCTCGCCGTCGTCGTGCTCGCGCTCGTGTGTGGCGCGACCATCGGCATGGCAGCCGGATATCACGGCGGCGTACTGGACGACATCCTGATGCGAACCACGGAGCTGTTCCAGGTCGTGCCCCGGTTCTTCCTCGTGATCGTGGTCATCGCCCTGTTTGGACCAGGACTCGATCGGCTGGTGCTGCTTCTGGGCCTCACCTCATGGCCCGTGCTCGCGCGCGTCCTGCGCGGCGAGGTGATGGCGATGCGGCAACTCGACTTCGTCCGCGCCGCCCAAGCCCGTGGAGCCTCGACGGCGCGGATCATCTGGCGCGAGCTGTTGCCTAACGTGCTGCCGAGCGCACTGGTCGTGCTGGGGCTACTCTTCGGCCAGGTGCTGGTCATCGAAGGGAGCCTGGGCTTCCTCGGGCTCGGCGACCCCAGCGTGCTGACATGGGGTGTGCTGGCCGGTCAGGCGCAGGGATTTCTCCGCGTAGCCTGGTGGCTCGTGCTGTTTCCCGGTCTCGCGATCAGTTTAGCCGTGCTCGGCGCGAACTTGCTTGCCGACGCGATCGCCACGGGGGTGCGCGGCGGCACGGTGTGAGTCGCACGGACCGAGGCTCCACCAAGTCATTGAACCCTCACCCTGGCCGCGATTCCGCACTCGTGGCCGAATCACCGGAACGACTTGACTTGACCTGGTCGCCTCGATATCATGATACCTAGTCATGTGTCATGAGAGGTTACTGTGTCGAAGCGGCGCGTCCGCGAATCTGCCCCCATCCAGGTTTACCTCGCCGCCAGCGAGCAGGCACGACTGGATCGCCTGGCGGAGCAGCTCGAGACCACCAAGTCTGCTATTGTCAGGCGGGGGCTCCTGGCGTTGGAGCGGGAGATACTCGACCCCCTTGCGCATCCGGCGCTCCGCCTGATCGGGCTCGGATCGGGCGAGCTGGCTGCCGAGTCGCCGGCGGACGCCGCGCGCGAGCACGATCGCGTCCTCGCGGATCATGAGGAAGCAGCGTGGCGTCCCCTGGTCAAGACGAAGGCGCGCAAGCGTGGCCGCTGAGTTCTTCGTGGACACCAGCGCCTGGTACCCGATCCTGGTCAAGGCGCACCCCGATCACGCAGGGCTGGCCGCGGCGCTGCGCGGCCTGATCTCCCGGCGTCGCCGGCTGGTGACGACCAATCTCGTCGTGGCGGAGACGCACGTGCTGCTCCTGCGTCGAGTGGGTCACCGGGTGGCGCTCGCCTTCGCGCGGACCGTCGGCGAGGCGCCGAATCTCGTGGTGCGAAGCAGCGAGGAACTGGAGGAGACTGCCGTGCACGACTGGCTGGCGCGCTACGCGGATCAGGGTTTCTCCCTCACCGACGCGGTGAGCTTCGCGCTGATGGTGGAGCGTGGGATTGAGGAGGCGCTGAGCCTTGACAATCATTTCCTGGTCGCGGGCTTTCGCAACCTTGGCGCACCACCAGGGCGCTGAGAAGCTAGCTCGGCGTCGAGGAAATCGCGTGTACCCGTCGGGCCGGATAGCCGAAACCACAGCGGGCCGCCATCGGCTGAGAGCTCGATGGTGAAGGTCAGGAACGGGCAGCACCTCCGCTCGTTCGTCACGAAGCGCGCAACATCGTCGAACGCATCAGCCTCGAACCGGAAGGCATAACCATCCGGAATGTCCCAGCGCTCGCGCGAATGCTCGCCGAAGAGCCGCGCTAGCAGCTCGAAGTGGGCAGGACGCTGGGCAGCGGGGATCGCTCCGGGCACGCAGGCGAGTGGCGACGGCGCGGCAAATGGGGAATCGGCTCCCATATTGGTCGACATCATTCCTCCAAGTCTTACACACGGTTGCAGCGCTGTCGTCTACCCTGCAACTTCGAGCGCACTGCAAGCCCAACGCCAATGCGAGACCGCTGATGGAGCCAACACAACTCACCGCCACGTCAGGCGCTGCTGCGACCGGTATGACCGCTACGATGCTCGCCCGCTCGATTGCGTTGTTCGCGCTCGCGGGCCTCATGGAAATCGGCGGCGGCTACCTCGTCTGGCTCTGGCTCCGCGAGGGGCGCGCGGTCGTCCTTGGCGTACTCGGCGGGCTGCTCCTCTTCCTGTACGGCGTCGTGCCCACGCTCCAGCCCGCGCATTTCGGTCGCGTCTACGCGGCGTACGGCGGCGTCTTCGTCGTGCTGTCGGTGCTGTGGGGCTGGTGGGTGGACGGACACCGGCCCGACGTTCCGGAGGTCGTGGGGAGTGCGCTCTGCCTCGTCGGGGTCGCCGTGATCATGTACTGGCCGCGGGGAGTGTAAGGCGCGGTGACACCAAGCTGCGGAGACCTCGCGAGGAATGCTGGTGCTACTCATCCGAGCCGCTGAGATCCAGCTACCCCTCGATCGCGCGCCGCACATCGGGTGCCCGCCGGCGGCTGACGCGCACCTGCGCGCCGTCGGCCAGGGTGAGCGTGGCAGCGCCATCACCTGCGGGCACAATGCGTCGGATCGCCTCGATGTTGACCAGGTCTGATCTGCTGACCCTGATGAACGCACCACCCGCCCGGGCCTCGATCTCGTCGAGGGTGAAGTCGGTCCGGTAGCGCCCGCCCACCGCGCACGTCATCACGTCGCCATCGGCCGCACGGAACAAGAGCACCTCGCGCAGTGCGAGGAGGCGGTGCCCTTCGCCATCACGCACGAGAATGCGCGGCCGCGCACCGCGGCCGGACTGCTCGAGCGCCGAGGTGAGGCGGCCGACGGCGGCGTTGTCGAGCTGGGGCCGCGCCGCGGCCAGCCGGCTCCGCGCCCGCTCGAGCGCGCTACGCAGACGTTTCAGCGATACGGGTTTGAGAACGTAGTCCACCGCCTCCTGCTCGAACGCCTGGACTGCGTACCCGTCGTACGCCGTCTGGAAGATCACCAGCGGGCGAGGATCAGGGAGATGCCGAACGACATCGAGCCCGCTCATCTCGCGCATCTGGATGTCGAGGAGCAGCACGTCCGGGCGAAGGCGAGCCGCGAGGTCCAGCGCCTCGACGCCGTTCGAGGTCTCACCGACTACCTCGACGTCTAGCTCCTCCAGCATGAGCGCGAGCCGGCGGCGCGCAGCCGCCTCGTCGTCAACGATCAGAACCCGCATGCGCAAGCCGGGATTCGCCGCTCGGAGCGTGGGCGGGCAAGCGAATGCAGACGGTCGTGTCTCCATCGCTCGACTCGACACGAAGCTCGGCATCCTCGCCGTACAACGCTTCGAGGCGCCGCTCGAGATTCGTGAGCCCATTGCCTCGCGCCGCCACGGTCGGGAATCCAGGTCCATCGTCGATAACGCCGACGGTGAGAACAGGCCCGTCGCGAGTGATCGCAATCCCTATCCGCCCACCATCGAGGCGGCCGCCCACTCCGTGCTTCAGGGCGTTCTCCACCAGAGGCTGCAACCCCATGGTCGGCATCGCGAGATCGAGCGCGCCGGGATCGACCTCCCACGTAACACGGAGCGCATCGCCCCACCGCTCCTCCTCGATCGCGAGATACGCGCGCACGTACTCCACTTCATCGCGGACCGATGAGAGCGGCCGGCGCGAGCGATCCAGCGTCCGGCGAAGGACGTCGGCGAGATTTTCAACCGCGGCCTCGGCGCGCCGTGTATCTGTCCGCACCAGCGATGCAACAGTATTGAGCGCGTTGAACAGGAAGTGCGGGTTGGTCTGTGCCTGGAGCGCGGCGAGGCGCGCTGCCGTCGCGGCGGCCTCCGCCCGCTCGGCGGCCCGATCCCGGTCGATCGCCTGCGCGTAGAGGGCGCGCGTCGCGCCGATCATGTCGCGCGCCGCAAGTGCAGCGAGGACCAGCAACACGGGAGTCGCGATCGCGAGACCGACGCGCGCGTCCGCCGCTAGCACGAACATTCCCGCCGCCAACGCCAGCGATATCACGGCGATAGCGTTCAGTGTCGGCGCGGCGAGCATTGCGCGATTGAGGGCGGCTGGACGGTCAACCCCCGTTCGCCATCCGGAATCGCTCGCAGCACCCACACCGAGGACGACAGCGGCCGTCACCCGACAGAGCAGCCCGAATGCGGCGATGATGATCGCGATGAGCCGATACTTCTCCTGCCCGGGGCTCCCGGTCGCGGTATCGATAATCGCGAGGACGATTGCCAGTCCGAATGTCGCGAGTGCCCCCCAGAGAGGGCGTCGTTGCTCGGACGTGGCGCGCCTCAGCTCATCGCGGAGGACCTCCCACGCCGAGCTCGCGTGGCGCACGTCGAGGCTCATACGGGCCGCTTCATCCGGATAGAATCGAAGAACACGATCATCGCCCCAAAAAATGTCACCAACGTGAGACCATTGTGAGTAACCGGCGAGATGATGCGGGCAGCCGTCAGGGCGAGGACCGACACAACGAGCGACGCGATTCGCAGGCGGCCATCTGGGGAGAGAAGCCCGAGGGCCGGCGCGAGAGTGCCGACCACGCCGAGCGCGATCGGCCCCGGCGGCGCCTGAAGGATGTCGGAGTCCCACGCCTGCAATGCACCCAGCACGATGACGACCGTGACTAGGCCGAGTTGACGAGCGGTCATAGGGAGTTGCTCCGAGGAAGATGTCGCCCACAATGCAGCGGCGCGAGAGCTACGCCAATGCGGAGCGGCCCGGCGGCAGCCTCCGGGGGGCGACCGGTAGGCTTGGGGCGCCGAGTGGGGGCATGCGGGCGATTCGACCCTTGGCGGGCATCCCTGTGCGTCCGAAACGGGATGTTGTACTGAGCTCTCCCGCTGATCGCGGCGGATCGCTGGTAGATTTCACGACCGTGATCTGTAACGGAGATACCGTGCGACTAGCCGACTTTATCGAAACCAATTCCGAGCCAATCCTCGCCGAGTGGGTGGCATTCGCCGAAACGTGCGGCCCTGCCGGCCGGACGATGGATGTTGCGGGCCTCCGCGATCACGCGGCGGAGATGCTCGCGAACATCGTCATCGATCTCCGAACGCCCCAGACTGGCGCCGAACAAGTGGCGAAGTCCAAGGGTAACGCGGAGCCGGGCCCAGAGGGGAAGGATACGGCAGCCGAGGTACACGGCGCCGGTCGCGCCGAGAGCGGTTTCAGCGTCGGTGAGATGGTGTCGGAGTACCGCGCGCTACGAGCCAGCGTCATCCGCCTATGGACGAAGGCGAGCGGCAGCCTCACGAGTGCCGACCTCGAGGACTTGATGCGTTTCAATGAGACGATCGATCAGGCGCTCGCCGAATCCATCGAGCGATACACGCTGGATCTCGATCGTTCGAAAGAGATGTTCGTCGCGATTCTGGGCCATGACCTTCGCACACCGCTTGGTGCCGTCATGATGGGGTCGCAGTTCATGCTCGACACGGGCGAGCTCGAAGAGCCGCATCTCACATTGACGACCCGCATCGCTCGCAGCGCTAAGCGAATGAACCAGATGGTTGGTGATCTGCTCGATTTCACACGCAGTCGGTTGGGCTCGGGCGTCCCCATCGTGCGGCGGCGGATGGACCTATCGAAGGAGGCGTCGCATGCCGTCGAGGAAATGGCGGCTGCTCATCC
>JALZIF010000209.1 GCA_030860435.1 Gemmatimonadota bacterium
CCGTGAGGGTGCGAGTCTGGTCGTGGTTGCGGAGGAAGGGCGACCAGCGGTCAGCCGGGAGCTCGCGCTGAAGCCGCAGGTAACCCGCGTAGAGCTTCTTCGCCGAGCCCGTCCGCACCGCCTCCAGGATGGCGTCCGAGAGCTCGAACGCGAAGTGCGCGTCGAGCTGGTCCGGGTAGTATGGGAGCATCGCGCCCACGCTGTCCCACACCTCGCCGACGGTGAACGCGTCGGGAGCCACTCGGCGGATATGGGCAGCATACTCTCGCAGAAAGGCGTGCGTGCCGGGTGTGCCCGAGATGCGGTCGTTGTCCTCCACGAGATATGGGATCGCGTCGAGGCGGAACCCGTCCACTCCCATCTCTTCGAGCCAGAAGGTGGCGACCTTCTTCGCCTCCTCACGCACGGCGGGGTGGACGTAGTTCAGGTCCGGCATCCCGTGCCAGAAGATTCCGTAGTAGTACTCGTCGCGCACCGGCGACTTGTGCCACACCTCCTGCCCCCACGGCCCCTTCTTTTCCGGCTTGGTCGGCGACCACCGGAACCAGTCGCGATAGGGTGAGCCGGCGTTGAGCAGCGCGTCCTTGAAAAACGGGTGCTCGCTGGAGGCGTGGTTCAGCACCATGTCGATGAGCACGCGGATGCCGCGACGGTGCGCCTCGACGACCAGGCGCTTGAAGTCCTCGTTGGTGCCGAACTCCGGATTCACGCGGTAATAGTCCGTCACGTCGTAACCGTGATAGCTGGGCGACGCGGCGACGGGCATGAGCCAGATGCAGCGGGCGCCCAGGTCGCGCTGTGTGTTCGGATCGCCGTCGTTGATGTAGTCGAGCTTCTGAATGAGCCCGTTCAGGTCACCTACGCCGTCACCGTTGCTGTCGTAGAACGAGCGGACGAAGATCTCATAGCAGACCGCGCCGCGCTTCCATGCCGATGGGTCCGGAGTGTTCGCTCCCTGCGCGGCCGCGGGTGCGACGGATACGAGCAGGGCGGCGCAAAGCGCCGGGACGGCGATGGGGTGCATGGGGTGGGTCCTCTGCGGGGTCTGGCGGCGTACGGGACGACCTGACTCGCCACGCGGGACGAGAAGCGTAGCGCAACTTCGGGCATGGGTGCAAGCGCCCGCGAAACCCGTTCTCTGTTCCTGGCGGCCTGATCCGTGTGCCGGTTTTCGAGTCTTGCGGGGTGAATCAGGCATCGCCAACTTCCCAGCCGGCTCCGCGCTCCGTGCGGTAGAGCGGTGTCGGGTTGTCCCCGCGTTCTGCGATGGCCTCTGCTGCGCTGACTGGGGATTCTCCTTGGCTCGAACGCTGTTTCGAATCGGCAGCGCACGATTCTACGCCTATCCCACGATGCTCTTCCTGGGAATGGTGTGGGGAGTCGTGGCGGGCACCCACCTCGCGGCGTCGCGCGGACTCGACGCGGGGCGCGCGCACGTTGCGTTGCTCGCGTTGCTGGCTCCCGCCGTCGTCGGGGCACGGCTCCTCTTCGTCGCCTGTCACTGGCCGACCTTCCGCCGCGACCCTAGCCGCATCTTTCGCAAGTCCGATGGCGGCGCCGCCCTCTTCGGCGGCTTTGCCCTCGCGCTCGCCCTCTCCGTGCCACTCGTCAGGCTGTTGCGGCTGCCGTTCGCAGCGTTCTGGGACGTCGGGGCGGTGGTGATCCTGATCGGACTGGCTGTCACCAAGGCGGGGTGCCACCTGAACGGGTGCTGCGCCGGGCGCGCGACGAGCGGACCGTTAGGCATACGACTTCGCAACGCGCAGGGCGTGGTCGCGCGGCGCATCCCTTCGCAGTTGTTGGAGAGTGCGCTGGCGGTGACGCTCCTCGCGATGGCCATACCGCTCTCCGCGACGCTCAACTTCGACGGTGCGCTCTTTCTGTGCGCCTGCCTGGGCTACGGGCTCGGACGCATCTGGCTCGAGTCGACACGCGAGACCGCGATGCGCGCCGGCGGGGTGCCTGTGAGCCAGGCAATCGCCGCCTCGCTCGCGGGCATTGCCGCCGTCCTTCTCATGGTGGCCTGACGAGTTCCCATGCCGGCGGGCAACCAGGCTGGTGCTCCAAGGCTCGGCGGGACTGATACGAACGCGTTCACATTCTGACGCGGAGCCGAGATGGAATTGCCCTTCCTCTGGTTGACGCCCTTCGCAGTGCTCGCGGTGCTGCTGCTCTTCCGGTACGTCGGGTGCCAGATCGCCTTCCCGGCTGGGCCCGAAGAATGCGAGGACCTTCAGGAGACGCTGTACCCCGGCGTGGTGGGTACACTCTCGCCGATCGCCTACTGGCGCATGCAGGAAACGTCGCCGCCGACGCCGATCCCCGGCGGCACGATGTTGAGCCAGACCGGCGTGCACGCTGGAACGCTAGTCCAGGGCCAGCCCCTGCCAGATGATCCGGCGGCCCTCTCCCCTCCGGCGAATCCGCTCCGTCTCGAGCTTGGCGTCAGCCCCGGACTCCTGCAGACAGTCCCTGCGGCAACGTCGATGCGCGTCCAGGGCTCGGGTATTCTCGTGCCGTTCGACGCCGCGCTCAATCCGAGCACGTTCACCGTCGTCGCTCTTGTCGAACCGGAATGGCCGGTGAACGATCCGGCTCGTTTCGGCCGCTATTACTGCGTGATCGAATCCAGCGATCAGCCAGCCTTGGGGAGCACCGCATCCAAGACCAAGGGCTTCGCGCTCTACGCGGGGCCCGAGGACCCGGCGCTGCCCAACACTCCGTTCCGCTGGCAACTCTGGGTGGGCGACGGCACCAGATTTCGCCAGCTCAAGGAACAGGACCCGCAACCCGACGGCGCGCCGACGGTCCCGCCGCTGGTCGAGAACGCGGCGACCTTTCTCTGCATCCAGTTCGATGGGACGATCTATAGCCTCTACTACTACACGCCCGGCCGCGACATCGATAACGCGAAGTACTTCCTGGTGCCGCCATCGTCGCCCTACCTGCCCAACGACTCCGGCGAGCTGAGCATAGGTATTACACTCGCGCGCAAGTCGCTCATCGCACCATTCCCGGGCCCCGATCGCAGGCTCTATCCCTTCGCAGGCAAGATCCAGGAAGTCGTGCTCTATAACCGCGCCATCGGCAACCTCTGCGTCATCCATCACGGCATGGGCGCGTTCACGTCCTGATGCCGGCATAGCAGCGTCGCGTACTTTCGCCGCGCTTCCCTACTCGAGGATCTCGCCATGCCCTCCGCGACCGACATCTTCAACGAGATCAAAGGCGCCAACCAGCGGCTCGACAACATCCTCGCCGTCGAACAAGAGGTGCGCGACGCCGTGCTCCAAGTCGATCAGGGCGTCGACCAGCTCGTCTCGCTGCAGAGCTTCGCGAACGGCGCGCTCGTGCACCAGATCAAGCAGAACGACACGATCATTTGTCTGCTGAGGCAGATCGCCGACAACACCTGCGGCATCCTCAACGAGGCGCACATCCAGACCGGCCTGCAGACCGAGATCGCCGACGACACCGATACGCTCGCCGCGCTCTACTCGATCTCCAACGCTGACGCCGCGCAGGTGCGCGTTCGCGAGGAGGCGCTCAAGCAGCAGATCGAGGCCTGCTGCCCGCCGGAGCCGTCGCGGCCCGTCTGTCAGCCGAAGGAGTGCCCCGACCCGGGACGCTTCGACGTTCCGGTCATCCTGGGCCCGACTCCCCCCAGTCGTCCTGGCGCAAAGAAATGGCCGTAGGCATTCTGACGATCCCGCGACCGGTGATCCTCGCTCCGGAGTTCGTGCTGGCAGGCGCGCTCACGATCGCGCTCGATGCCTGGACCAAGCGCCTCGTCGGGGCGCGGCTCCGCGTCGGACAGTCGGTCGCGCTCGCACGTCACGTGTCGATCCGGCATCTGCGAATCTCCGGCGCGTCGCCGCGCAGCCGGCGCGAGCTCGCCCTGTGGCTCGCGGCGCTCGGTGCGATCGCCGGCGTTGTCGCACTCCTGTCGTCCACCGGCGTGTTCTTCCAGCACCCGGCGGCGCAGGCCGGCCTCGGGGCCGCGATGGGAGGCGCGGCCAGCAATCTCCACGACCGCGGGCGGGACGGCTCAATCGTGGACTTCATGTCCGTCGGCTGGTGGCCCCCCTTCAACTTCGCCGACGTGGGAATCGTGGCCGGCGTGGCCGTGGCGGTGCTCTTGGTTCGTTAGGTCGCGGTCGCGGGCAACCAATGAAGAAGGGCTATTTGGATGCATCGGATGGAACGGATCATCCGGATACATCGTTCTTGGTTTCGATGCGGTGGTGTTGTGAGATGAGCTAATAAGTCGCCCTCGTCACTCCAAGCGCCCGCCAATGCCAGCCACTCATCCCGTTCGCCCCAAATCCAATCCAATCGATCCGATCCATCCGAAGCATCCGAATCGCGCCTTCGTCGTTGATGCTGGCTTCCTCAGGCCGGGATGGCCAGAATCCACCTCTCCTTTGATGCTACCACGCAGGACCACATAATGCCTAACCACTGGCTCCTCAAGACCGAGCCGTCCACCTATAGTTGGGCCGACCTGGAGCGCGAGCGGACCGCCGTCTGGGACGGCGTGAAGAACCCCGTCGCGCTCAAGCACCTCGCCGCGATGCAGCCCGGCGACGATGCGCTGATCTATCATACCGGCGGCGAGAAGGCCGTCGTGGGGCTCGCACGCGTGACCAAGGCCGCGTACCCCGACCCGAAGGCCGACGACCCGAAGCACCTGGTCGTCGAGCTCACGGCCATCAGGCGTCTGGGGCGCCCGGTCACGCTCACCGAGATAAAGGCCGACTCGGCGTTCCGGGAGTCGCCGCTCGTGACGCAGGGGCGGCTGTCGGTCGTGCCGCTCAACGAAGAGCAGTTCCGCCGGTTGCGTTAGAGCTCGTAGTGTAGACAGGAAGCGACACAGCGGCAGTTCGGTGCGTGGGTTGCCTCACACGCGCGATCGACCATCCACGCCGAACAGGTGTACACGCTCCGCCCGCATCCGAACAGTGATGTCGTCGCCAACATCCGGCAGTGAATCGTTCGAGACGGATGCCAGCATGCGGTGCGGGCCGGCGTCGAAATGAACGTTGCTGGCGCCGCCGAGCCGTTCGACCAGGACGACGCGCCCCAGCAAAGAGTCGCCTAACGGTCCGGCCAATCTATCCGGAGTGGAATCGAGCAGAATGTCCTCCGGGCGTATGCCCAGCGTTATCGGCTCTGACACCGCGGCCGTGGCAAGGCGTTCCCGCGGCAGCTTCACGCGGGCGCCTTCGGCCATGAACACCAGCCCGCCATCCTGCTGCTGAAGACGGCCCTCCATGAAGTTCATCGGCGGCGTCCCGATGAACCCCGCCACGAAGCGGTTGACGGGAGCGCGGTAGATCTCGATTGGCCGTCCGACCTGCTGGATACGACCGTCGGCGAGCACAACGATCCGATGCCCAAGCGTCATCGCTTCCACCTGATCGTGCGTTACGTAGACGGTGGTGGTCTTGAGCCGGCGCTGCAGACTGCCGATCTCGATGCGCATCTGCGCGCGAAGTCCGGCATCGAGATTTGACAGAGGCTCGTCGAACAGAAATACCCGCGGCTCGCGCACCATGGCCCGCCCCATCGCCACTCGCTGCCGCTGCCCTCCGGAGAGCTGCTTCGGCTTGCGATCGAGCAACGCCTCGAGGCCCAGAATCCCCACGGCCCACTCGACGCGCCGGTCGATCTCCTGTCGCGGCACTTTTCTTATCCGAAGGCCCAGCGAGAGGTTCTCGCGTACGGTCATATGGGGATAGAGCGCGTAGTCCTGAAACACCATCGCCACGTCGCGCTGTCGTGGCGGCAGGGCTGTGACGTCGCGCTCATCGATGCGGATCGTCCCAGCCGTCACCGTCTCGAGACCCGCCAGCATTCGCAGGATGGTCGACTTGCCGGAGCCGGAGCCGCCGACGAGCACGAGAAGCTCTCCGTCCGCCACCTCGAGGTCGAAGTCCTCGACGACGGTGACGTCGCCGAATCGCTTGCTCACGTGCTCGAAGGAGACAGAAGGCATCTCTACCGGATCTTCCGCTGAGCGAGAGGGGGAAATGTGGCGACGATCATCAGGTTCGGGCTGAGGGGATCCAAGTTGTGAATGCCAAGAAGCACCAGTGGCGGGCTGAGGGAATTCAAGTTGTGAGCGTTCGGAAGCACGAGTGGCGGGCTGAGGGGATCCAAGTTGTGAGTACTCAGTTGTGAGTGCTCAGTCGGTCAGTTAGCGAGTCGTTGATGCTTGATGAGCCCGATAGGGGCAGTCGAAGCAAGAATATGGGCCGATGGGCAGCGAAGTGGTGGCGCGCCGCTGTGGGGGCCATCGAAGATGCACGTATGCAAGCCTTCCGCAGCCTCTTCGTCTGGAGAAGGGCGCATGCTCTGGCGCTGAACGTGCGACGAGCAACGCGAGCGTTCCCGCGAAGCGGATACGGCTCATTGAAGTCCCAGATGGTCAGCGCCGCCGAATCGATCGTCTGCAATATCGTTGAAGGCTGCGGCGCGACCACCCGGAAGGAGTTCGCCCGCTTCCTCGACATCAGCATCAAGTCGACCTGCGAGCTCGAATACCAGCTCCAGCTCGCGACCGACTGCGGCGTACTGGCGAGCCGCGACTGGCAATCAGTTTCCGCGGAGACTATAGAAATCCGCCGCATGCTGTGTGGACTGCGCCGGGCGGTTCTGGAAGCCGACCGCTCGCAGCACTGATGCACTACTGATGCACCGGAAACTCCCAACTGCCTACTCACAACTTGGATCCCCCCGGCATTGCCTCGAGCATTCATCCCCGAATCCCCCCGGCATTGCCTCGAAGGATTCATCCTTTGATTCCGGCCCCGGCCATGCTCTCAATGAAGTACCGCTGAAGGAACACGTACGCAACCACGACGGGCACAACGAGGACCATCGCGGAGGCGAGCGATACTCCGATTGTTCCGGCGCCGCCGCCAAGCGCGAAGACGGTGAGTAGTTGCGGGAGCGTCATCAGCTCCTGGTCGCGCACGACGAGCAGAGGCCAGAGCACCTCGTTCCACGATCCCATGAACGTGAAGATCGCCACCATCGCGAGCGCGGGCTTGGCGAGCGGCCAGAAGATGGTGAACAGGATGCGCAGCTCGCCCATCCCGTCCATGCGGGCCGAGTCGATGAGCGACTGCGGAATCTGCAGAAAGAACTGGCGCAGCATCAGGATGGCGGTCGCGTTGAACAGGTAGGGGACGATGAGCGCCGCATACGTGTCGATCCAGCCAAGCTGCACGATCAAGGTGTAGAGCGGAATGAGCGTCAACTGGCCGGGAATCAGCAGCACGGCCATCGTCGCCGCGTTGAGCGCGGGCCGGCCGCGGAAATTCAGACGGGCCATCGCGTAGGCCGTCATCGAACCGAACACCAGGACGGCGGCTGTGATCGTCGTGGCCACGACCGCGCTATTCAGGAGCGCGCGCCCGAACGGAGCCCGCTCCCACATGGTGCGATAGTTGTCGAGCGTGATCCGCTCGGGCACCAGCGTCAATGTACCGACCTCGAACGGCGGCTTGAGCGTGGTGGAAGCCATCCAGAGAAAGGGATAGATGAAGGTGAGGGCGGCGAGCGCGAGGCCCGCATACAGCGCGATGCGACCTAGCGTTTTCATAGCGCCTCGGCCTTGCCAATGACGCGGCGCTGGATGGCGACCACCGCGCCGATGATCACGGCCAGCGCGACGCCGATCGTTGCCGCGTAGCCCATCTTCTGGTAGGAGAATGCATTGGTATACAAATACAGAACGATGGAGTACGTGCGCCGCAGCGGTCCGCCGCCGGTCATCACGTAAGGCTCGATGAAGAGTTGGAAGCCGTTGATGGTCGAGAGCGTGACCACGAGGATCGTCTGGGGAAGCAGCGATGGCAGCGTCAGGTGCCGGAAACGCTCCCAGGCGGACGCACCCTCTATCTCGATCGCTTCCTGGCAGCTTCGCGGAATGTACTGCAGGCCAGCCAAGTAGATGAGCACGTAGAAGCCGACATTCTTCCAGGTAACCATGACGGCGATCGAGGGCATGGCCGTCAAGGGATCGGTGAGCCACGGCACTGGCGTCAAGCCGATCCGTACGAGAAGCCGGTTGATCAGTCCGACGTCGGTGGCGTAGAGGGAGCTCCAGAGAATGGCGACCACGGCGCCCGAAATGACCACGGGCAGGAAGAACGCAGCCCGCCAGAAGGCGCGGAGCGCGAGCGGGCGGTTGAGAGCCACGGCGAGCGCCAGCGCCGTCGCGATCTGGAGCGGCACGTGGATGCCGAGGAAGACGAACGTATTCCCGACCGCGCGCCAGAAGCGTCCATCGCCCGCGAGCAGACGCACGTTGTCGAGTCCCGCGAACGACGGTGCCGTCACCAGATCCCACTGCAGGAAGACGAGAACCAGCGCGAACACGATCGGATATGCCGCGAACGCGAGTAGGAACGCGGCGTACGGCACCGCTAGCAGCCAGCCGGAGCGCTCTTCAGCGCGCATCCAGAATCCTCTGTGCTTCGCCGGCAGCTCTCGTTAGGGCTTGGCGCACGGGTCGCGTGCCATAGACGGCGGCCTCTTCATACGCTTCCGAGAGAAGGTCGAAGATCTCTACGACGTCGGGATCGATGTCGAGGTCGCGGGTCCGCTCGACATAAGTGGCGTAGGTCGGCAGCGTGGGCCACCGCGCCAGCGCGGCCGCGAACCGCGAATCGGAGGCGAGGCCGCGCCGGTACGGCAACTGGCTCGCTTCCTCGATCAGAAGGCGATCGGCTTCCGGTGAGGTGAGGTAGGCGACGAACCGGGCAGCGGCGTCAGGGTGCCGCGTCGTAGAGAAGATCGCGATGCTCCGAAGGTCCGCGAAGGCGAAGCTCTCGGCCGGGTCCGTTCCGTCCGCCGCGGGCACCGGGGTGACGTCGTAACGCAGGCCGCGAATCTTGAGCTCGTCCAGCTCGCGCACGAACCATGGGCCGATGATCTTCATCGCAACCGTTCCGTCAGTGAACGGATCCCGGCCCAGGGCGAAGTTCGAGCGCGGCAGCGTCCCCTCGGCAAACCCTTGTCGCAACACCTCCAAGGCTGCCACGGCCGCGTCGTTGTCGAAGATGGCCTTCTCATCGGAGACGAGCGTTCTACCGCCGGAGCTGGCCAGATACAGCGGATAGAAGTCGTAGAAGCGTTCGTGCCAGGTCGTCTTGAGGTTCGCCCAGAGCGCCCATCGGTCGAGGCGGCCATCGCCGTCGGTGTCCCGGGCGAGCCGGCGGAAGGCGTCGAGCAGCTCTCTGTGCGTGCGCGGGGGGCCGATCCCGGCCGCCGCCAGCAGATCGACGTTGTACATCAGCATCTCGGGATTCGTCTTCCAGGGGAACGCATAGATGCCGCCGTTAGGCAGGCGGAGCGACGCAAGCATCGTCGCTTTCGTACGTTCCGTGAGCCGTGCTGCCGTCGCCACGCGATCGTCCAGACGTACGACACTGCCGGCCCGGACCAGCCGCGCCAACAGCGCCGTCGAGACATTGGAGCTGACGTCCGGGGTTGCTTTCCCGACGATCGCGGCGAGCAAGACTTCTTCGGAGGAACGACCAGCGGGTAGCGGCTGAACGCGTACCTGCACGTCAGGGTTCTCCGCGTTCCACTGCGCGGCTAGGCGTGTGGCGATCCGCGTCTCGGTGGGATTGGCCGCCGGCCAGTAGGTCAGAGTGATCGGACCAATGGAGCTACGGGATTCGGCGATCTCGACGCCCCTCCCTGACGACTGGCGGCGAAGCACCAGGCGCTCACCGCCCGGACCCGCGTACTCTCGTGAGTCCGGTACGCTCGCGAGCGTTGCGGCCGGCGCGCCGACAGCGCTATAGCGCATGTACTCCGCCGCGTCGGGGCTGCTCGTAACACGTTGCAGTGCCAGCAGCGCCTCGATCGTGGACTCGGCTCCGGAGTTCCGATTGATCCGTTCGGGCGACGGGCCGTCGATCCCGTCGAACGTCAGGCCGGTCCGCTCGTCGTACATTTCGACGCCGGCCGCGTTGGCTCCGACGAACCAGCCCGCCGTCAGGCCCGCGAAAACCGCGTACCGTCGCTCGCCCGTCGCTTCCGCGAGCGCCAGGTAGCCTTCGACGACGGGGCCGATGCCGTACGCGATCTGCGGAAACCATCTCACCGTTCCGTCGGGCGAGACTTCCGACGCCACCTGACCGGCGAGCAGAAACCTCGCCCAGAGCGCGTCCGCTTCCTGTCGGGCCGCCACGGCGAGATCCGGGCGATTCAGCACGACGGCGGCGGCCGCGAGCGCGGCGGTGGACCGGCATCCCCAAGCGTGCCAGGTCGCATCCGGACGATCCAGCCGCGCGCTCCACGGCGCTGACTCTATCGTGCCGGCCGAGAGTGGCACGAGCAGCTCGGCCGTCCGCGCGGCCAGCGCTGCCAGCTCGGGCGAGGGCTCGGCGCGCTGCAGCGCCAGCAACCCGAGAAGGGCCTCGGCGGTGGCCGTCGCCGACCCCCCAATCAGGCGACCGCCCTCCACCTCCCGCGCCATCCGCGCGACGGCGCGGTCCAGCACCGGGCGCATGCCAGTCGACTCGTTCACGTGAGCCGGCCCGAGCACCCGCACCGCTTCGCCTAACGCCCACAAGCTGCGCGCCGCCCAGTACGACATGCTCTTCCGGCTGCTCGGCGCCTCGCGATTGAGCTGGCCCTCTTCATCGATGAAGTTGACGAACTCTCCATCTCCCTCTTCCATCGCCGCGACGAACGCGAGCAGCCCCAGTGCTTCGTTCCGCGCGCGCACATCGCCCGTCAGCTCGTACGCCCGCAGATACACGATCGCGGCTCGCGCGGCATCGTCCAGGCTCGCGATCCCCTCGGACCCATCTCGAACGGGGGAGGCGGTAGGACGATAGTCAGGCGCCTCCGCGTACAGCGCCACGACTCGAACGGGCCGCCCTTTAACCACCGCGTCCAGACCGAGGTGGTGCAAGTGCTCCAACGAGATGTTCAACGGCGCGGGTCCTCGAGGCTCCGGGCGGCGCTCGACGTCGCGCCCGCAACTCGCGGCAAGTACAGCCAGAGTGAGGATTCTCAGTGGGACCACAGCGATTCGACGAATCGAGCTTCTACGACGGATGGTCATACGGATGTATCGGATGAGCCGGATCGGACGGATGGTTTTGGGGGTTCTTCGAGAAACCCGGGGGCCGCGGCGCTTTGAGCACTGTGGATGGCTCTAGTGCGGGCTGGGGGAATCCAAGTCGTGAGTGATCAGTAGAGGAGTCGTCAGTGGGCCAGTGCCCTCCGCCGTTACTCCTGACTGACCACTAACTGACCACTGACAAACTGCTGACTCATTACTTGAATTCCGGCAGCCCCGGCGCGAGCTCCGCCCGATCCGCAGCAACCGCGGCATCGGTATGAAACGCTCGTCAGAGTAGCCCATCAGAGGGGCACCCCGCTCTGCCCGAGCCTGATGGCCGCCTCGAGCGAGGCGATGAGGTCGTGCTTGCCCACACGAGCGCCGGCTACCGAGACGTCAGCGGCGCCGTAGTAGACCAGGAGATCATTCCCTCGTTCGACGAGGCCCTGCGGAAAGACGACGCGCACGCCGGTCCTGAAGTTGGCCGAATCGACTTGCGGTATGTCTCCGAGCTCGATCTCGTAAGGCGCTTCCGGCACGAGCGCAGGGGTATCGGACACGTAGAGGACGGTTTCAGGATCATTCAGGTCGAGGACGCACCACCCCATCGAGTAAACGTTCCCTTCCTCGATGGCGGTCGCGCCGTGAAAGGGCAATAGCCAACCGAGTTTCGTGCGTATCGGGGGCGCGCCCGCCCCGACGCGGGAGCTCCGCCAGCTCTGGGACCGCGGTCCAACCAGCGGAACGCCGTGCTCCGGCCATTCCGCTTCGAGCGAGGAGACCCTGGTGCACACAATGCGGGGCATTGGACGATGCAGGATGATGTACTGACCGTCGACCTTTTCAGGAAGGATCACGCAGTTCTTGTTGTCGCCGGCCATGCGCGGTCCATGACGGCGGTAGCGGTCCGGCGCCAGAATATCCTCGGTCGTGATCAGACAGATACGAGGTCCGTCCGGCGAATATCCGGTATAGGTGATGGCGTAACGCCCTTCATCCTCGATGTAGGTGATGCGAGCATCCTCCACGCCCCATTCTTCGTACGGCGCTTCGCGCGCGATCGCCGGGCGATCCCATATCTCGTCGATCCTCCGCCCATCTGACGACAGCGCCAGGGTTAGGCACGACCGGCGGGTGTCCGCCTCGAATACCCGGACGAGCAGGACGACGCGGCCGCTAGCGTGATCGACGGCTGCCCCGGGGTTGAACGACCCGGTCGCCCGAGTGAAAGCGATCTGGGACGGGTGAATCAGCGGATTCGTGCTGAGACGTTCGAGGGGCGCGATCATGAATGGTCCCGCGACAGCCAGCTCGCGTAGAGTCGCTCGAAGTGGGCGCCAGGGGCGCGGTAGTATTCATCGGTGCTCACATCCAGCGCCGAAGCTACCTCCGACCTAACGAGCGTACCGGCATCTCGACGCTTCCTGAACGCCCGGAATACGCTGGCGGCCGGTTTCTCGCTTCCGTCCGCCCGCACGAGTCCGAACGTGCGCTCGCGGACCGCGGTGGCCAGCGGCGGGCGATCGAAAAGCCGGGCGTCGTAGTCTCCATAGCACCAGGCGTAGGCCCCGGCCGCACCGGTCCTCACCAGTCCATCGAGCACCGCTTCGTAATACATGGCTGCCTCGTCCTCAGACGCCAGGTACTGTGATCGCGGCTGTCCCAGGAAATCGTCAGTGATCGTGTGCCCGGCAGCGCCGGGCGGAGCGGTGCACAGTCCGAACTCCTGCATGAGTGGCGGCCGGTCGCTCGTCGCCAGTCCAGCCGTCAGTGCACAACTGAACGGCACCAGCTCCGGATCGAGGAACGAGCGCGCGGCATCACAGTAGAGCGGGTACGCGTGCATCACGTCCTCGTCGGCAACGGCGGCAATGTCATCGATGCGCATGTTGTTCGCCGTCGTCAGCGAGGGCAGGTGCGCGCCGATCTGAATCGGCGTGCCGGGGGCAGCCCGCCTTATCGCGTTCGCCAGCAGCGACGCCCACAGCCAGCCGGCGTCTCTCGACCGCGGGCGTTGGGCATCATCGATCTCGTTCGCGACATCGAACGCGCGGATCGAGTCGTCGCCCGACAGGGCGCGCGCGCACGTCTCGACCAGAAGCGCCTGCGAACGCAGGACCGTGGGATCCGAGAACAGGCCGGCCGGCTCACCCTGAGCATCCAGCATCCACGCCGGCCACCAGATGCGGCCGCTCATGTTCAGCACGATCAGCGTAGGCACAACCCTCAGCCCGGCATCCTTTGCCAGTCGGGTTACGTCGACAAGCCGCGCGACCATGTCGGCGGCCACGGTCAGCGGTCGCGGGAGAAAGTCCTGCGTGAGCGCGAAGACCCGTACCACGTCGAAACCGATGCTTGCGATCTGCGCCATCTCGTCGCTCACCTCTGGCAGATCGAGCTCACGCCACATGTACATCGCGCGCCGCCGCGGCCAGTAGTTGACGCCCAACTCGAAGGTGTCATACCGTAGGCGCAACGCGTCAGCGACGCGAGTGTCGGGATCGCTCATCGCGGCAACGGCGGTCGGCGCGAGACGACGAACCATGACACGGGCACGCCGAGCGCGACCACCACTGCGCCCAGTAGAGTCTCCTTCGGCTGCCCGATGGCGAACAACGCCAGCATCCCGAGGATCAACACGAGGAACACGGCTATCGGCAGTGGGTGTAACGGCGCGCGGAACACCGGGTCATTGGGTTGAGGGCGAGGCAGCACGAGCACCGCGGCTGCCGAGAGGCCGAGGAAGAACACAGCCGCGGGCACGAAGTACCCGAGAATCTCATCGAACGTGCCCAAGACGACCAGCACACAGGCCAGGGATACCTGCACGAGCGTGCCGCCGGGGGATGTGCCGCGCCTCTCATCGAACCGTGCCACCCGACGCGGAAAGAGCCCGTCGCGAGCCATCGCTAGGTAAACCCGTGGCGCCCCGAGCAGCACCGCGGCCAGGCTGCCAGCCACCGCGATAACGACCATTGCGGCGAGCACGCGTCCGGCCGCGTCTCCAAAGAGCGCCGCGCCGACAATGGACACGAAGGCTTCGTCGGTGCCAGTGACTGGGGCCGATGTTGCGAGCACGAATGCGACGCTGATGAGCGCGTAGATACCCGCGACGAGCGCGACGCCACCGAGCAGCGCGCGCGGCAACGTCTGTCGCGGCGATTCTACTTCCTCGCTCATCCGGCCGACCTCCCACCAGCCGCCGAACGCGAAGAAGGCCGCGATGATCGAGGCGGCGAGCGCCTCGGGCCCGACCGCTCTGGAGGCGACAGCCGGCCACGCGGTCGGCACGCCGCTCGTTGCGGCACGCACAGCGCCGGCGCCGACCAGCACGGCGACGATTACCAACTTGGCGGCGACCGTCCACCGCATCACCCGCGCGCTCACATTGAGACCCAGGAGCGTCAGCAGACCGAAGCCGACGATGCAGGCGATGGCGGCCGCAGGGACGAGGTGCGGCGGGCCGCCAAGGGTGACGAGCAGATACCGCGCGAGGCCGATGCCCAACGCCGCCGCCAACCCGGGATCCATGACTAGCAGCGCCATCCATCCGTACACGAACGCGCAGCGCGGGCCGAACGCCTCGCGTAGGAAGACATAGCCGCCGCCCGCCTTCGGGAAGCGCGTAGCCAGCTCCGCGTAGCAGAGCGCTCCCGCCACCGTCAGGGCCCCCATCAGGGCCCAGACGGCCAGCGCCGCCCAGAGGCTGCCAAGGTTGCGCATCATGGTCGCAGGCGTGAGGAAGATGCCGACGCCGACGACCTGGCTGACGACCATCGCGGTGGCCGCCCATGTCCCGAGGCGGCGCGCGCGCGTCACGGCTGCGACAACCCCGCCAGAATCCGGTCGAGTGAGAGATCCGCGACGGCGGTGACGCCATCGGCGGCACCGTAATAGATGCGCACGAGATCGCCTTCAGCCAGCAGGCCGCAGGTGAACACGACCCCGCCGAAAAAACCCTCGCGCTCGTACGGCGCGTCGGGTCGGAGGATCGGCTCGCGCGATCGGGCGATAACGTGGGCCGGATCGCGCCCATCCAGCAGCAAGGCACCTAACGAATACGCAGGCGGGGAACCCGTCACTCCATGATAGACCGCCAGCCACGCGTCCTCGTTGCCTGCACGAACCCGGAACGGAACGGCGCCACCGCCCACCTTGGAATCATCCCAACCACCGCCGCGTGCTCCCGCAACGAATCTATGCTCTCCCCATGAGATCAGGTCAGAAGACGATGCCGCCCAGATCGCGGGCTGGCCGAGCCCCGCCGGCATCGGACGGTGCAGCGCGGCATAGCGGCCGCCAATCTTTTCGGGAAAGATCGTCACGTCGCGGTTGGGGGGCGGAAAGATGATACCATGCCGCTCAAAGGTTCTGAAATCCTTGGTCGAGGCGAGGGCGGTCGCGATCCCGTACGGTGACACCGCCGTGTAATTGATCCAGTACCTGCCGTCGAGGAGTGTGATGCGCGGATCTTCGACTCCGAAGGATTCGTATCCAGTAGCGGGGGCCAGAGCGGGCGCCGGCTCCACGTCGAAGTGGATGCCGTCGGAGGACCGGGCGACGCGCAGGTGCGAGATCGACGTGAGCCACGTGCGTCCGCCGGCGATCACCACCCTCGGATCGCTGGCGTCCACGCCCTCGGCATCGAGATGCCACCGCTCGACCTCGAGTCGTCCGGAATCCGCGTTGTACGCAGGCGCGGCGATCTCGCCCGAGACCTTCTGCGGAGCCTCGGCCACGCGCAGCAGCAGAACGACCTCTCCCTCGTGCCGCATTACAGCGGGATTGAAGACGCCTACGACTTCGAGGTCCGGCCTCGAGGGCGGGACCATGGCAGGAGTCAGGACGGGGTTCTCCGGATACCTATGAGGCGTCACGATGAGGTGTGCGAGTTCTTGCTGGTTGCGGCCTGCCGCGCGCTGCGCGTTGGTTGCTGCTTGCTGCTTGCTGTTTCTGCCGGATTGGAGAGGGGGGAACGGTGAGTTGCAGGGAACGAATCTGTTTACCGCCCGCGACTTTGTGAAGGACTGCCGGCTTCAAAGGTCCTTGTCGAATCGTGCCGCCTGTGTATCATCGGGCGAAACGCACTTCCATCTTCCCTCTCCCCCTTCCCATTTTCGCACCCCGCATGCAGCGATCTCGCCTGAGCTTCTGGCAGATGTTCAACATGAGCTTCGGATTCCTCGGCATCCAATTCGGCTGGGGGCTGCAGCTCGCCAACATGTCCGCGGTCTACGAGCGGCTGGGGGCCCGGCCGGACGAAGTGCCGCTGCTCTGGCTTGCCGCGCCGGTAACCGGGCTCCTGGTGCAGCCGATCGTCGGCGCGCTGAGCGACCGCACATGGGGGCGGCTGGGGCGCCGCCGCCCGTACTTCCTCGTCGGCGCCATTTTCTCGTCGATCGCGCTCTTCTTCATGCCGACCTCGAGCGCGCTCTGGATGGCAGCGGGATTGCTCTGGATACTCGACGCCTCCATCAACGTCTCGATGGAGCCCTTCCGCGCCTTCGTCGCGGATAAGCTGAACGCGAGCCAGCGTACCGCTGGGTACGTGATGCAGTCGTTCTTCATTGGCGTGGGCGCCAGCCTCGCCAATGCGCTACCGCTCCTGCTCAGTTGGATGGGCGTGGAGGGGAGCACCGAGAGCGGAATCCCGCTGTCGGTGAAGTACGCGTTTCAGATCGGCGCGCTCGTCTTTCTGGTGGCGGTGGTCTGGACTGTGGTGACCACCAGGGAGCATCCGCCGGAGGACATGGAGGCGTGGGAGCGTGAGCGGCGCGAGCGGCGCGGGGTCGGGCACATCTTCCGCGAGATTGGCTCGGCCATTCGCGAAATGCCCGTCACGATGCGGCAGCTCGCGGTGGTCCAGGTGTTCACGTGGCTCGGTCTCTTCTGCATGTGGCTCTTCTTCGTGCCCGCAACCGCGCGGCACGTCTTCGGCGCGACCGATCCGCAGTCGGAGCTCTACACGCAGGGGATCGAGTGGGGTGGCTTCGCCTTTGCCTTCTACTCGATCACATGCTTTCTCGTGGCGTTCGCGCTGCCGAAGCTGGCCGCCCTCACCAGCCGCAAGACGGTGCACGCCGCCGCTCTGGTCTGCGGTGCGGCGGGATTACTCTCGCTCTACGTGATCCATGACAGGTACCTGCTCCTGCTCAGCATGGTGGGCGTGGGGATCGCGTGGGCGTCGATCCTCTCCATGCCTTACGCGATTCTCTCCACCGCTGTGCCGCCCAAGCGGATGGGCGTCTACATGGGCGTGTTCAACTTCTTCATCGTCATCCCCGAGATCGTCGCCGCGCTGGCCTTTGGCCCGCTGATCCGCCTGGCCTTCGGAGAAGGCAACCCGAACGCCTCTCTTTACGTCGTCATGCTCGGCGGCATGTCCCTGCTCATGGCCGCCGCTTGCGTGAGTCTGGTGCGCGACGTCGGCGCACGCGATGTGCCCGAGCGGGTCGTGATCGAGGGCGACGTGAAAGAAGCTCTGACCGTGCAGCAGTCGGCGCAGCCGGTGCCGAGCAGCGGACTCGTGGACGAGCCGTGACGTATGAAGGTACCTCTAGGTTCTGGGAGGCTGCGGCGACATGAGCGCCCTGGGGACGGCTCGAGTGTGGGCTGGGGGGATCCAAGTCGCGAGTGATCAGTGAAGAGTCGTCAGTGGGACAGTACTCTCCGCCGTCGCTCCCGACTGACCCACACTCGTCGTCAGGCGGGTGAGCATTATCGTGGCGTGGTACGGCACGAGCCGTTCGCGTATCGGCGCCAGTCCGGCGCGTACGCGGAAAGGTAACTGCGGAAGAGCCGCCCATGATTGCGGACGCGCAGGTGCAGCAGCTCGTGCACGATCACGTAACGCTGGAAGGCCGCCGGCCTCGCAAGCAGCGCGCTCGCGAAGGTGACGCCGCCTGCTTGCGAGCACGATCCCCACTTCCGTGTCATGCGCTGCACGCGGATCCGCGCAGGCGTTACGCCCAGTACTTCCGCCCAATGCCGTACCTGCTCCCTGAGCTCCTCCGCCTGCCGCGGACTCTCGCCACGTGTCCTGGTCATTGGGACGGCAGCGCCAGAATCTCCTCGGCCAGATCTACCATGCGGTGCCGGTCACGACGCGGAGCAGCACCTCGTAGATATCCGCCTTCATCTGCCGGTATTCATCCGCGTTGCGGGCGGCGTCCGGGAATCGCGCGCGTACGCTCCGATCTCCCGCGCGAGAGCGATGGCCTGTTCGGGGAACTCGCGATGAAGCACCCAGTATGCGGCGAAGGCGCCCGCGTCCAGCCCGCTCTCGCGCCGCGCGCGCTCGGCTTCCGCCTTCTCAGCGATGAGAGCTTCGATTTCCGTCAACGCCTGCTCGGTGGAGAGTTGCCGCTGCGCGTGCCGCCCAACGGCCGGCGATCCTGGCTGAGCGCTGGACCGCGGCAGCGGCGTCGCGGAGCAGCGCTGCGTAGACCAGCTTCTGGTGCGACCGCGCGACGGCGCGAAGGTGGGCGGCAACGCGGTTAGACAGAACCAGTCATTACCAGCCATTTTGTCCTGTCAGTTCAGGCTGTTGACCTGGGCGAGCGGGCCAACCCGAGGAAGACGAGCATCGCTTGGTTCAAACGCAGGATGTCTTCGTCATCGAGTCGGCCGATCCGTGATCCGAGCTTCTCTTTCGGTACCGTGGTGAGCTTATCCACCATGAGGCTACATGTCGCATGCAATCCGTTTCGTTCGTTCGGTAGAACGGGAATCCGAAAGAGGGGAGCTTCCGTCGGATCCGTCGTAAAGGCGCAGATTGTGATGGAGCGCGTCGCGTCGAAATCGTCGTCCTGAACAATGACGGCCGGTCGGGGTTTGCCGGCGTAGTCCGCTCCGCCGGCGACCGTCCAGATCTCGCTGCGCTTCACGTATCGCCGAAGTCCGAGACGGCGTCGATGAAATCCTGGTCCTCCCGGGATTGAGCACTCTGGGCGACGGCTGCGGATTGCCGGTGCGCTTCGGCCTTGAACCCACGAGACCGCACATCGGGAACCCATATCTGGATTGGGCGCAACCCTTGGCGGCGCAGGCGTTCCCGATAGGCTCTCACCTTCTCGCGCGAGGGCTTGGGTCGATCGGTTTCGGACACAGGCTGACCTCCTGGGGTGCAGGTTACATGTAACCTAGCGGCGGGTCGTGCCGGAACGCCAGTATCGTGCACGCCGCCACGCGTTGAGCGTTTACACGGGCGTCCCGGTCTGCAGGAGTTCTGTCTGGCTGCGAAGCTGGCGTCGGCAAACTCCAAGTGATTGGTCCGACATGCCATGGACGCCGTCCAGGTCGAACAGGAGCGCCTCACAGGTGAGGCGAGCGATGTGCTGCTCGCGCTTGTGCGCGCCGTCGGTGCGCTCCACCTTCAAGGTTCGGTTTCCTCGTGGCCAACGAGCCTCTACCACAGTGGTGCAATCGGATGCTGCGGATTGACCGGACGGGATGACCCTTCTTCGTAGATGCCTGTGCTGCGGCAGGGATCGAAGATGCAGTGCCTGATGGGCAACTCTGGGATGCCAGCAATCCGAACGATAAGAGGTGACGATGAAGCCCATGTACTTGCATGATGTCGAGACGCATCCGGCAACGGGAAGCCGGGGGGAGGCAATGCAGCAGATGCGCGCCGCCGGCCTCCCGATTCCGCAGATCATGCACTTGTTCGCCTTCAAGCCCCAGCGAACCGATCACCTTTCCCGGTTTACGCAGGACGTGATGCGGGGGCCTTCTCCCCTCTCGCCCGGCCAACGCGAGTTGATCGCGGCATTCACCTCGAAGCTGAACGCATGCCCTTTCTGAATTGGTTCACACGCCGCGGTCGCGGCTGAGCTTCTCGGGGATCGCGCGCTCGTGCAGTCTGTGCTGGAGGATTACGCCACGGCACCGATCTCCGAGCGTGAGCGAGCGCTGTTCGCCTTCATCACGAAGGTGAATCGCGACTCGACGACGATCGATCAGGCCGACATCGATGCCGCACGCGCGGCAGGCTGGTCCGATGAGGCGCTCTACGACGCCATCACTGTCTGTGCCCTCTTCCGATTCTACAACACGTGGGTCGATGCGACCGGGGTCGGAGAGATGCCGGCGTTCGCGCATGAGATGTCCGGGCATCGACTGGCGACCCAGGGGTATGCGGACCCCGGAAGCGACTCCCGAGAAGCCCGTACCGACCCCTCCGCCGAGCGCGTCACGATTGATGGGGCCAGTCGTAACGATCAAGCCTTAGACGCCCACAGGCGCCGGGTTTAGCTTAGTGGTATGGCTCATATGGACGGTTATATGCCCGCTGAGTCCCTCCCAATTCACAGTGACCCCGAGATCATGGGCGGCACGCCCGTCTTCGTGGGTACGCGGGTGCCGGTGCAGACGCTCCTCGACTACCTGGAAGCTGGCGACCCGCTGGACGAGTTCCTCGAGGACTTCCCGTCGGTCAGCCGGGAGCAGGTGGTCGCGGTGCTGGAGCTGGCCAAGGAGATGCTCCTGGCACGCGCGACGGCCGCGTGACACCCGGCGCGGGCCGCGCCCTCCTCGACGAATGCGTGCCGCGGCGTCTGCGGCGGTAATGAAGCTGGCGAGGCGGTCCGGCGTTCCACACGACTCTGAGCTTGAGTTGGCCCGCTTCACAGCTTATTGCGGGCGTTGGGAAGGCGCTCTCCCAGCCGCGGCCGGTGGCTGAGGCGCTCAGGGCTGGTGGCACACACGCCTCCGTCCGCGTGGGCCTTGTCGGGTACGGACTCGCGGGAGCGTCTTTCCACGCTCCGCTGATTCGAGCGACCGCGGGGCTCGAGCTAGCCGCCATCGTGACCGGGAACGCCGAGCGGCAGCGTGAGGCACGCCTCGCGAACCCCGGCGCCACTATCTTCGACACCGCCGCACAACTCTGGGATCACGCATCGCGCCTCGACCTGGTCGTCGTCGCTTCTCCGAACCGGACCCACGTTCCAGTGGCGCTGGCCGCGCTCGCCGCTGGACTTCACGTCGTCGTCGACAAACCGCTCGCACCCGCCGCCGCCGAAGGCCGGCACCTCATCGAGGAAGCCGGCCGCAGACGGCGGATGCTCACCGTGTTCCACAACCGGCGGTGGGATGGCGATTTTCTGACCGCGCGCCGGCTCCTGGGCGAAGGTGCGCTCGGCGATCCGTACCGCTTCGAGTCACGCTTCGAGCGATGGCGTCCGGTTCCGAAGGCTGGGTGGCGCGAGCACGGCGCGCCCGAAGAGGCGGGCGGGCTACTCTACGATCTCGGCAGCCACCTCATCGACCAGGCCCTCGTGCTTTTTGGACGAGCGACTCACGTCTACGCCGAGCTGGATCGACGGCGACCGTCGGTCGAGGTCGATGATGATGCGTTCGTCGCGCTCGTCCACGCCTCCGGTGTGCGCTCACATCTCTTCATGAGCGCCGTGGCTGCCCAGCCCGGCCCGCGGCTGCGCCTGTTGGGAAGCCGTGCGGCGTACATCAAGCACGGGCTGGATGTCCAGGAGGCCGCGTTGCGGCAAGGCGCTCAGCCCAACGGCGCAGGCTGGGGTGAAGAGCAGCCCGAGGCCTGGGGCATCCTCGGCGCGGGTGACGATCTTCTACCGGTACGTACCGAGCCGGGGGCGTACCAGAGGTTCTACGAGGGAGTCGCCGCGGCGGTTCGCCAAGGCGCTCCTCCACCAGTCGACCCTGAGGACGCCGTTGCCGGATTGACGATCATCGAGGCAGCCCGCAAGTCCGCGGCCGAGCACCGCGTCATCGAGACGTGATGCCGCCGGTCGTGCGCGCCCTCGACGAGAGGAAGCTCGCGGCTACGCGTGCGGCGCCCAGGACGGTTCGCCTGCCTTGTATGGGACGCACGGGTCAAAGCGTCCCGGCGACTCGGTGTAGCGCATCGCCCTCGTGTACCCGATCTCCGACGTGAAGTAGCCGAGCAGTGTCAGCTCCTTCATCATGCGGAAGTAGTGAGTGGGTGCGTCGGCGGCAACGGTCGCCGTGCTGGCTATGTCCGGGGTCTGGACCTCCTCCTCCGGCTGCTCGGGCAAGTGGGCTTCGGCCTTCTTGGCAACTTCCTCCTCTGCCACGGGCCTGTGCGCGGCTGCGCGGGCGTCCATGTAGGCCTTCGCCTCACGGTCGAGTCGCTCGAGCAGGGCAAGTCGCTGCTGAGGGGTCGCCGACATGAAGACGGCGTTGTTCGCCTTCCGGCATTCCTCGTCCAGCGTCCGCATGCCATCGCGGAAGACCTTCTGGTCGCGCTCATCGTAAGTGTCGGTGACCATGAGCGCTATGAACGCGCCGACGTTGGCGGCCTTCGCCCCCGGCGTCTTCGTTTCGGGGAGGATCGTCTCGGCCACCTCGTCCAGGAAGGCGATGTCTTCCACAGTGAAGGTCCCTACCCCCCGGTTCGAGACCGCGACACGGGGCTGCTCCCTCTCGCACGCGGTGATCAGCGCGCTCCCACCAACGAGCGCAACTCCACCAAGTAGGGCGCTCACGCGGCGAATCGCTTCGCGGCGATCGATTGCGATCCCGGATTCTGGCTGAGATGAGATGGTCACAGCTCGTACTCCTTCAGGTGGGTGATGACAGCCACACGGTTCCTGGCGATCACAGGTTCCTGCGGTTGAGCTCAGCGACGGCGTAATCCGCCGCGCGGGCTGTGAGCGCCATGTACGTCAACGAAGGGTTCTGGCAGGCGGCCGAAGTCATGCAGGCGCCGTCGGTGACGAAGACGTTAGGCGCGTCCCAGACCTGGTTCCACCTGTTGAGCACCGACGTCTTAGCGTCCCTCCCCATGCGCGCGGTGCCCATCTCGTGGATCCCCATGCCCGGGAAGTATTCGGCGTCGTATGTCTGCACGTTCTTGACCCCAGTCTGCTCGAGCATTTCGGCCATGTCGGCGATCATGTCCCTGCGCATAAGGCGCTCGTTCTCGCCGGTTGCGCAGTCGATCTTGAGCACCGGAAGCCTCCACTTATCCCCCTTTGACTCGTCGAGCGAGACCATGTTCGCGTGGTTTGGAAGCATCTCGCCGAACGCGGTGGCGCCGATCGACCATTCTCCGGGCAGCGCCGCAGCATCCTTGAACGCTCCGCCCACTCCCAGCTCTGCCACCGCGCGCGACCATCCGTCGCGGCCGGCGCCGCCCTGGTAGCCGAAGCCGCGCAGGTAGTCCCGCTTGTCGCCGAAGAGGTTTCGGTAACGCGGGATGTAGAACCCGGTGGGCCGCCGCCCATAGTAGTACCTGTCATCGAGCCCCTCGAGCGTCCCGCTAGCGCCGGCGCGGAAGTGGTGGTCCATGAGGTTGTGCCCCAGCTCACCGGAGCTGCTCCCGAGCCCGCCCGGCCAGACGTCAGTCGCGGAGCGGAGCAGGAGCCATGTTGAGTTGAGCGCGGAGGCACAGAGGAAGACGACCCTCGCCGTGTAGTCGGTGGTCTCGTTCGTTACAGCGTCGAGCGCGCGCACACCCGTGGCACGTTTCCTGTCCCGGTCGTACAGCACTTCGGTGACGATGGCGAACGGCCGCAGCGTCAGGCGCCCGGTTGCCATCGCCGCCGGCAGCGTGGAGGACTGCGTGCTGAAGTATGACCCGTAGGGGCAACCCAGCCAGCAGGCGTCCCGGTACTGGCAGGCGCTGCGCCCCGGCAGGGACCGCGTTAGGTTCGCGGTGCGGCCCGGAATCATGCGCCGCCTGCCGCCGAACTGCCCTTTGAGGCGGCCGGCGATGAGCTCCTCGCCGCAGTTGAGCGGCATCGGCGGCTGGAACTCGCCGTCCGGGAGCTGGGCGAGCCCCTCGCGCGTGCCGGAGATCCCCGCGTGCCGCTCGACGTGGTCGTACCAGGGAGCGATATCCGCGTACCGGATCGGCCAGTCGACCGCGATCCCTTCCTTAGCGTTGGCCTCGAAGTCGAAGTCACTCAGCCGGTAGCTCTGGCGCCCCCACATGAGCGAGCGTCCGCCGACCTGGTAGCCGCGGAACCAGTCGAAGCGCTTGACTTCGGTATACGGCGACTCCTGGTCCTTCACCCAGAAATCGAGATTCTTCTCGTTGAGCGGATAGTCCCGCTTGAGTACGGGATACGCCTCCTCCATCGCCTTCGTCCGGCCGCCGCGGTGAGGGTACGCCCAAGGTGGCTTGGTGGCGTTGACGTAATCCTTGATGTGCTCGACGTTGCGGCCGCGCTCGAGGAGGAGGACGCGGAGTCCTCGCTCGGTCAACTCCTTGGCGGCCCAGCCGCCGGAGATCCCGGACCCCACCACGATCGCGTCGTAGGCCTGAGACTGCACCATTCCCTCCCCTGGCTAGCTGACGATAGCGTGAACCTGATGAGCGCCGTGCTGAGCGCGAGAATGCGGGACGGCTCTACGCGAATATCGCACGACGTCGCACCGGTCCGGAAGCGTCTCGGCCACTGTCGCGGGCTAGGCCGCACCGGCCGGCCGGCGTACGCCTGGTTCGGCATGCCGCAGGAGAGGCCCTGAGCGCAAGCGTGTTGATCACCCGCGTACGCGGCCGAGCCGTCCGTTGCCGTCGAGGAACGGGTGGATGTTCTCGAACTGCACATGGGCGAGCGCGGCCTTGACGAGCGGCGGCGTCGGCTCGGGCTGGTCATTCAGGAATCGCTCGAAGTGCTGCAGGCACTCGTCCAGCTCATTCGGCGGGGGCGGCACGAACACCGCGTTGCCGGGCCGCGTGCCGCCGATCCAATAGCGGGGCCGACTATTTTAGGATGGTGCATCATCATAAATCAAGACTCGGCCTTGACCTCCCCCGAGGTTGATTCCTCGAACGGCGACGCCTTTTGTATGTTTCCCCATCTCTCGGGTATGCACGCGACCGCTCGCTGCGTTCGCGGCGGGTGATACCCAGGATCGTTAGGCTGCACTAATCCCCGGGGGAGTTGATGAGCAACGCGTCACCCGACGTCGACGATGTCGCGGCGTACTACGCCCTGGGGCTCGAACGCGACCGACTCGCCGGCGGGCCCGGGGCGCTCGAGTTCGCGCGCACGCAGGCGCTGCTCGAGCGGTACCTCCCGCCGTCGCCCGCCGTGGTCGCGGACGTCGGCGGCGGCCCCGGGCGATACGCTGTCTGGCTGGCAGAACGCGGGTATCGCGTCCACCTGGTGGACCCCGTGCCGCTGCATGTCGAGCAGGCGCGTCTCGCCGCCCGCGGTCGGCCGGGAGCGGCGCTCGCGAGTGCCGAGGTGGGCGACGCTCGCGCGCTTCGTCTGCCGGACGCGAGCGCCGACGCCGTGCTCCTCCTGGGGCCACTATACCACCTGGTCGAGCGCGCAGAGCGGCTGCAGGCGCTCGCCGAAGCGCGGCGCGTGTGTCGGCAGGGCGGCGTCATCATCGCCGCGGCGATCTCGCGCTTCGCCTCGACGCTGGACGGGCTCCGGGGCGGCTACCTCGAGGACCCGACGTTCGCGGCCGTCGCTGCGGGTGACCGGCGGGACGGCCGGCACCGCAACCCGACAAGCGACCCGGCGTACTTTACGACCGCCTACTTCCATCGCCCGGAGGAACTGGCGGCCGAATGCGCCGCGGCCGGCCTGCTGCACGAGGCGACACTGGCCGTGGAGGGGCCCGGCTGGCTCCTGCCGGACTTGGATGCGCGGCTCGCTGACGAACGGCGCCGGGCCGTGCTGCTCGACGCGCTCGCCGCACTCGAGGTCGAGCTGGCTCTGCTTGGCGTGAGCGCGCATCTGCTCACCGTGGCGCGGCAGGCGTGAAGGCACCCCGCACGCGGTCATTGTTTTCCCGGTGGAGTAAGGAAGTAGCATGAAACTCACTATCCGCCCGCTCACGCCCGAACTATCGCCTGCGCTCGATGACCTGTTTTGCGAATTTGACGCCGAGCACGTCGCACACTGGCTATGCCTCCACCTTCGCGCGCGCCGGATTCAAGATTGTTGCTCGACACGTACCGCCTCGGCCGATCATGCGCTACGATCTGAAGGCGATCGCGCGATGACGTTTGGATGGCCGGCCGCAATGATTCAGGCAGTGTTGCCCGCCGCGCAAGCCTCCCGTCTTGCGCCACTAACTCTATCTAGATAGAGTTAGTGCCGATGCCACGCGCCCGTCGTCCATCGGCCCAGACCGTCGCAGTCCTCCGCGCGCTCGCGCAGCAACCGCGCGAGTGGCGGTATGGGTACGACCTCTGTCAGGAGATCGGCCTCA
>JALZIF010000146.1 GCA_030860435.1 Gemmatimonadota bacterium
CGTGTCCATCGCGCGTGTCCATCGGAGGCAGCCCCGGCTATATTTCAGGATTCCGCTCTCCACGCCTTCCGACCGGGACTTTCGTTGAACCTCGACCACATCCGCAACTTCTGCATTGTCGCCCACATCGACCACGGAAAATCCACCCTGGCCGACCGCCTCATCGAGGAAACGGGAACGTTGCAGATGCGCGAGATGAGGGCGCAGGTGCTCGATACGCTGGACCTCGAGCGTGAGCGCGGCATCACGATCAAGCTCAACGCGGTTCGCATGAGCTACGCCGCTCGCGACGGCAGCGCGTACGAGCTCAATCTGATCGACACCCCGGGTCACGTGGACTTCACGTACGAGGTATCGCGTTCGCTCGCGGCATGTGAGGGTGCGATACTCGTCGTGGATGCGTCACAGGGGATCCAGGCGCAGACGTTGAGCAATCTCTTTCTCGCGATGGATGCGGGGCTCGAGATCATTCCGATCTTGAACAAGATCGACTTGCCCGGCGCCGAGCCGGAGCAGCGCGCCCACGAGGTCGCGGACCTGCTCGGCATAGACGCCGGCGACATTCTCCTTGTGAGCGCCAAGGAAGGAGTCGGAGTACCGGATCTGCTCGAGCGCATCGTCGAGCGGGTGCCGGCGCCGAAGGGGAGGGTCGACGCGCCGCTCCGCGCGCTCATCTTCGACTCGTACTACGACCGATATCGGGGAGCGATTCCGAGTATCCGAGTAGTGGACGGCAGTATCCGCCGCGGCATGCGAATCACGTTCGGCGCTGGCGCGGACGTCTATGAAGTGGCGGAGGTGGGGTACCTACAGCTCCGCCAAGTCCCGACCGACGAGCTGGGCCCCGGCGAGGTCGGGTATGTCGTTGCGAACCTTCGATCGGTGAAGGAGACGCGCGCCGGGGACACGGTCTTCGACGCCGACCACCGTGCCGCCGAGCCGCTCCCCGGCTACAAGGAGGTCCGGTCCTTCGTGTTCGCCGGGATCTACCCGACGGACACGACCCAGTACGAGACGCTGCGTGACGCGCTCGCCAAGCTCCAGCTCAACGATGCCTCTCTGCATTACGAGCCGGAGACATCGACGGCGCTCGGCTTTGGATTCCGGTGTGGCTTCCTCGGTCTCTTGCACATGGAGATCGTACAGGAGCGGCTGCAGCGCGAGTTCGATCTCGAGCTCGTGACGACGGTCCCGAACGTGGAGTATCACGTCTACCTCACGGACGGGCTGATGGAGATCGTGGAGAACCCGGCGAAGATGCCTGAGCCCGGCGTGATCGGCCGGATCGAGGAGCCGTACGTCAAGGCGCGGATCATGGCTCCGAGCGAGTACATCGGCCCGATCATGACGCTCGGCACGGAGCGGCGCGGCGTCTATGCGAACATGACGTACCTGGACCAGGAGCGCGTCGAGTTCGACTGGGAGTTTCCGCTCGCCGAGATCATCCTGGACTTCTTCGACCGTTTGAAGACGATCAGCCGCGGCTACGCGTCGCTCGATTACGACATGCTCGGCTACCGAGAGAGCGATCTGGTGAAGCTCGACATGCTGATCAACGGCGACCCGGTGGACGCGTTCTCCGTGATCATTCACCGCGACAAGGCCTACGAGTGGGGGCGGAAGATCGCGGACAAGCTCAAGGAGCTGATCCCACGCCAGCTCTTCGAGGTCGCGATCCAGGCCGCGATTGGCAACAAGGTCATCGCCCGCACGTCGGTGAAGCCGCTCCGTAAGGACGTGCTCGCGAAGTGCTACGGCGGAGACATCACGCGCAAGCGCAAGCTCCTGGAGAAGCAGAAGGAGGGAAAGCGGCGGATGAAGCAGGTTGGGTCGGTGGAGATCCCGCAGGAGGCCTTTCTGGCCGTGCTGCAGGTGGATTAGGGCGTGGCGCTCCCCGCGCTCGCGGAGCCGGTTCCGACGGCCGACCCTGCCGAACGGTTGCGTCCCCCACAGCGGACGCCTCGCCGCGAGTCGCTCGTTGTGCAGACGTCGTTCCTGGGCGATGTGGTCCTGACGACGCCGCTCATAGCGGAATTGGCTCGGCGCGGGCCGGTGGATGTGGTCGTCACCCCGGGCGCGGCCCCGCTGCTCGCCAACAACAAGGCTATCCGCCACCTTTTCGTCGACGATAAACGCGGCGGTCGGCGCGGGCCCGCCGGCGTCTGGCGCACGGCTAGCGAGATCCGCTACCGGACGGTTGGCCCTCACCGGTTGCGGCGCGCGGCCGCGCGGGTGGCATATCTCGCGCAGGGCTCTGTCCGGAGCGCGGTGCTGGCGCGCCTGGCCGGCTACGGCGAGCTGGTTGGCTTCGATACGTCGGCCGGACGGCTACTCTACACGCGGCGGGTCCCGTACTGCCGCGACCAGCATCATTCCGAGCGGCTCTGGCACCTCGCCTTTCCCTTCCAGCACGATGTGAGCGTGGACGTGAGAAAGCTGCGACCGCGGCTATACCCGTCCCGTTCCGATGCGGCGGCAGTGGATGCGATTCTCGCGGCCGCGGGGTTCGGCGGGTCGGATGCGGCGCGACTCGTCGCGCTCGCGCCGGGGAGTATCTGGGGGACGAAGCGGTGGCCATATTATGCCGAGCTCGCGCGGCGCATCGCGCCACGCTTCCGCCTCGCCGTCATCGGTGGACCGGACGACGGCGTAGCCGCGCGGCAGATCATCGACGCGGTCGCGGAATTGGGTAGCGACCGCAAGGTCGTAGACACTACAGGGAAGCTGTCGTTACTGGGCTCGGCGGTGCTCATCGGGCGTGCGCAGGCACTGGTGACCAACGATTCGCTGCCGCAGCACCTCGCGTCGGCGACGGGGACCCCGACGATCACCGTCTTCGGGCCGACTGTCCCCGAGTTCGGATTCGGGCCGTTGGCGCCACGGTCGGCGACGGCTGGGCTCGACGTGCTGCCGTGCCGGCCGTGCCATCATCACGGGCCGGAGCGCTGCCCGCTCGGCCACTGGCGGTGCATGCGCGACCTCGACGCCGGTCGCGTTGATGAGCTACTCGCAACGATCACGGGATGACGATGCCGCGAACCAAGAGAGGGCAGCAGTACATCGTGGGAGTGGACCTGGGCGGCACTAATATCGTGGTTGGCGCGATGTCCATCGATGGGACGCGAACCTTCGGGATGCGCTCCGAGCCCACGCGCCCTGAGCGCGGCGAGGATTCGGTCGTCGACCGCATCGTCTCTCTGGTCGAGCAGGCGATCGCGGAGACGATGGAGCAGACGGGTGCAGCACGCCGCGACTTCCTCGGCATCGGCGTCGGAGCGCCGGGGCCGTTGGACCGCGCGCAAGGTGTGGTCGTCGTCGCGCCAAACCTCGGCTGGCACGACTTCCCGCTCCGCGACGTGATCAGTGACCGCGTGCGACTCCCCGTCACCCTCGACAACGACGCCAACTGCGCGACCGTGGGAGAGTGGTGGCAGGGAGCCGCAAAGGGGGGGGTGAATGTCGTCGGGATGACAATCGGAACGGGTATCGGGGGAGGACTGATCCTCGACGGAAAGCTGTACCACGGCTCATCCGATGTCGCGGGCGAGATCGGTCACACGACGATCGATATCACCGGCCGGTACTGCCGCTGCGGGAACTACGGGTGCCTCGAGGCCTACGCGAGCGGTCCGGCGATCGCGATCCGCGCTCGTGAGGCGCTCGAGCGCGATGAGAGCTCGGCGCTGCTCAAGATGGTGGATGGGCAGCTCGACAGGATCAACGCGGCGATGGTGTATGAGGCGGCCAACCAGGAAGACGGCCTCGCACGCGAGATCGTGCGCGACACAGCCGTGTTCCTCGGCGCCGGGATCGCGAACCTGCTCAACATCTTCAACCCGGATGTCGTGGTGATCGCCGGCGGGGTGACGCAGGCGGGCGACCGCTTGTTCGAGCCGCTGCGGGCGGAAGTGAACCGCCGCGCCTTTCGTCCGGCCGTCGCCGCCTGCCGGATCGTGCCGGGTGTGCTCCCCGGGACGGCGGGCGTCGTGGGCGCCGTGGCGACGTTCAAGTCGCAGCGGATGGAGGGCAACTGAGTGAGGATTGCGGGTTTCGAGTCGCGGGCGGTGCAACGTGCGCCGTCGGCAGGGAGCCTATCTCAGTGACTGTCCTCGTTCCTGCCCGCGACCCACGGCCCGCGGCCCGCGGCCGCCGCAAGCGCCGACTCGGCGTCATCGGCAGCTTCGTTTGGGACACCATCTATGGGCGCGACCCGCGCTCGGAGCCGGTGGAGGAGTGGGGTGGCATCACCTACGCGCTGAGTGGCATCGACGCCGCGCTCGGCGACGACTGGGAGATCGTTCCGGTGATGAAAGTGGGGAGCGACCTGGCGGTTCGCGCCCGGGAGTTCCTGGGCGAGCTGACGCGGCTCGCGCCGGACGCGGCGCTTGTGGAGGTGCCGTACCCGAACAATCGCGTCGAGCTGCGCTACGTGACCAGCGAGCGGCGGTGCGAGCGCCTTACCGGCGGCGTGCCGGGATGGACTTGGCTCGGGCTCAAGCCGCTGCTCGACGCACTCCGTCTCGACGCGCTGTACGTCAACTTTCTCAGTGGCTGGGAACTGGACCTGGAGACGGCGCGGCTGCTGCGCCAGCACTTCGCGGGTCCGATCTACTGCGACCTGCACATGCTCGTCATGGCCGTCCAACCGACCGGCATGCGCACGCTTCAGCCCCTTCCCGACGCCGCCGACTGGTGCCGGTGCTTCGACTTTCTCCAGGTAAACGAGGAGGAAGTGACCGCGATGGCGCCTGACCCGATGGCACTTGCGGCGACCGCTCTCGCCGCCGGGGTGCGAACGCTCCTGGTCACGCTTGGCGGTCGCGGCGCGGTCTACTTCGGCGCACCAGGGTTCGAGCGACTTGCCGACCTGGTCCGAGCTCCTTCGCTAGGCGCGGTGACCGGCGCCGTTCGCACCGCCCTCATCCCCTCGCCCGCCGGCGTGCTCGAAGGAGACCCGACCGGATGCGGCGACGTGTGGGGCGGAACCTGCTTCTCCCGGCTGCTCGCGGGCGATAGTTTGGACGCGGCGATGGAAGCCGCGCACCGCGCCGCCGCGCGAAACGTCATGTACCGCGGCGCGACCGGGCTGACCCGGCATCTGCGCGGAGAGCTAAGCCTGCGATGACCGTCGTCATCAACCTCCCTCCTTCGTTGGATGACAAGACATTTGAGAGCGTGTTCGCGCAGCTCGCACCCGTCCCGCCAGACGAACGGATACTCCTGGACGCGCGGCACACTCGATGGGCCTCCCCCTTCGGGCTCACGGCGTTGCTCGCGGTCGCGCGGTCGCGCAGCGAGCGTTCGGGTCTGTACCGGCCGGAGTCGGACGAAACGGCGTCGTACTGGGCACGCGCCGGATTCTTTCGCTGCTGTGACGGCGTGCTCGACGTGCATGGGAGCGTTCCGCGTTCGCGCGACGGGGATTCGGACGTATTGCTCGAGGTTACGCCGGTGGCGGGGAGCGAGGACGTGCACGAGGTGGTCGGCAGGATCCAGGGCAAGGCGCACACGATCCTCTCGAAGGAGCTGAACCTGGACGCGAAGGCGACGATGGGGTTCGCGATGACGCTCTCGGAGGCGTGCCAGAACGTCGTCGAGCATGCTGGGCGCGGCGGTTGGGTCGCCGTTCAGACGTACCGGTGGACCCAGCGGTTGGGACGACGCGTGGTCGTGATCGCCGTTTGCGACGCTGGCATCGGATTTCGGGAATCGCTCGAGACGGGGAATCCGGGACGGGCGCGAAGCGACCGGTGGGACGACGCGGCCGCGCTCGAGGAGGCGGTGATTCGCGGCGTGAGCCGCTTCCGTGACCCGGGTCGCGGGCAGGGGCTCGCCGGAGTGCGACGCTACATCGGGCGGTGGGAGGGAAAGGTCTCGGTGCGCAGCGGTACCGCTCGCATCTCGATCGTTCCATCCTGGGATGACGATGTCCCGCTGGAGGAGAAACTCCCGTACTTTCCAGGGGCGCAGATACAGATCACGATACCGGAGCGCCTGGGGGAATGAGCATTGGTCAACCACATCGACCTTGGTACAGTGCTTCGGCGCACCGTGTGCGCTCTCTATTCCGACCTCGTGACGCGGCCGACCGGGGCAGCGGTGCGGTCGGGGATCGAGCAACAGCTCGCAGAGGTCGGCGCTCGCTCGCTCACTGTGATCGACTTCTCGCACGTTGGTCTGCTCGATTTTTCCTGCGCCGACGAGATAGTCGCCAAACTCCTGCTCCGTCAGATCGGGCCCGGCGGGCGACGTGACGCGTACTTCGTGTTCCGCGGGCTCACCGACTCCCACTTGGAGGCGGTGGAGGCGGTGCTGGCTCGGCACGGGCTGGCGATCGTCGCCGAGGCGGAGGACGGCACCCCGTCGCTCGTCGGCGAGTTGGACGAGGGTGAGCGCCTGGCGTGGGCGGCGCTGACGCGGTTGGGGCGCGGCGCGCCGCCGGAGGTTGCGGCGGAAGCCGGGCTGGAACCGGGACTCGCCGCGTCGCTGCTAGACACGCTCTGGGGCCGCCGCGTCGCGATGCGGTTGGATGATTGCTACGTTGCACTCGAGATCCCCACTATCCAATGAAGCGCGAGATCGCACCGCGGCGTGACGACCGGTACAGTCCGCCGCTGCAGGTCACGCAGTTCATCTCCACGAAGCGCGGCGACCCTGACCGCGGCCCACTCATCCGCATGCGATCGGACGAAGCGTGGAAGCGGCTGCTGGTGGACGGCGAGTTGGTATGGGTTTACGGGCCCCGCCGGCACGATCTGGCCACGCTCGAGGTGGACGATGCGCTTCCGCGTGGCGCGGCGGTCGTCCGTGACATCGCCGGGCTTGCGCGATCGGAGACGGTGCGCGTCGTGAAGCTGGAGGTCAGCGACGCTCCGCCACGCGGCCCCACCCGGCTAGCCTAGCCGCATGCCGGCGAAGCGACGCCCACTCGGACTCGCCACGGTCGTCGTACACGGCGGCGGTGGGGCCGCGCCGGAAGGTGAGCGTCCGGTGGTGAGTCCGCTCTTCCAGAGCGTGAACTTCATCCAGCCGGATGGAACGGACGAAGGGCAGCTGCGCTACCCGCGCTATGGGAACAATCCCACCGCCGAGGTGGTCCAGGCACGGCTGGCTGCGCTCGAAGGTGCCGATGCCGCGCTCGTGCTCGCGAGCGGGATGGGGGCTACAGCCTGCGCGATGCTGGCGCTGCTCCGCCCCGGCGATCACCTCGTCAGTAGCGGCTGGCTGTACGGTGGAACTCAGCGACTCTTCGCCACAGAGCTGCCAGCGATGGGAATCGAGGTCACCTTCGTCCGCCCGACGGAGACCCGCCAATGGCGGAAGGCGATACGGAAGGGGACGCGCGCGATCTTCGTCGAGACGCCAGTCAACCCAACCTGCCGGGTACTCGATCTCCAGCCCCTCCGGCGCCTGACGCGCCAACACGGGCTCGCTCTCGTTGTGGACTCGACGTTCGCGAGCCCGATCAATTTCCGCCCGCTCGCGCATGGGGCCGACGTCGTCATCCACTCGGCGACGAAGTACCTCAACGGGCACAACGATGTACTCGCCGGTGTCGTGCTCGGAACGGCATCGCTGGTCGAGGAGGTCCGGCAGAAGATGATGGTTTGGGGGCAGGCGCCGGACCCGTTCGCCTGCTGGCTACTGGAGCGGGGGCTCAAGACGCTGGCGGTGCGCGTCCGGCAGCATAACGAGAACGCGCTCGCGGTCGCGCGGTGGTGCGCCGGCCGGAGCGAGATACGCCGCGTACACTATCCGGGGCTGCCCGATCACCCCGACCACGAGCTGGCCCGAGCTACGCTCGAGGGCTTCGGTGGAATGATGGCGATCGAGCTCGCCGACGGCGCCACTGCCGACAGGTTCGAGCGACGGATCAAGCTCGTCGCGGCCGCTCCGAGTCTCGGCGGGGTGGACTCCCTCGCTTCCCAGCCGCGCCACACGTCGCACGCGCATCTAACTCCGGGGGAGCGAGCGAGCGCCGGCATCCCCGACGGATTCGTGCGCCTCAGCATTGGTATTGAGGACGTGCGCGACCTGATCGCCGACATCGAGCAGGCGCTCGGATAATGTCGGAAGCCGCCGAGATCCTTCCGTCGGAGCGCCGCAGCAAGGATCGCCGTGACACCCCTCTGATTGCGGAGCTGACCGTCCCCGAGTTCCGGCGGATCGTCCTCACCTCCCTCCTCTTCGCCGTCGTGTTCGTCCTGTTCCTCTGGATGGTGCGCACGGTCATCATCGCCGGGATACTCGCGGTCATCGTCGCCACCTACACACGCCCGCTTTACAAACGCTTGCTGGCGGCGACGCGATCGGAGACTAGTGCGGCGCTCCTCACGATCAGCGTCGCCGTCGTCCCCATCCTCGCGGCGCTCGTCTACAGCGTCTGGGAGTTACAGGGAGCGGCATCGTACGCCGCGTCGAACGAGGCGGGGATCGTCGACCGCATCGACCAGGCGATCCGGCGGATCCCGTTCCTCTCCGGACGGAGCTTCACCGAGCAGATCCGAAACGGCGTGCTTGCCGCGTCGAACTACGGTTCCAGAGTGGTCGGTGAGGTGCGCGACGTGCTCGGACAGGTTACTGTGTCGGTCGCCGTCTTTCTCTTCACGGCGTTCCACTTTCTCACCGACGCGCAGAAGATCGCATCGTACGTGCGAAGCAAAGTACCACCCCGCTATGGGGAGCTCGCCCAAGCGCTCGAGCGCAACGTTCGCGGGGTTCTCTACGGCGCGATCTACGCCACGCTCGTGACGCAGACGATTAAGAGCCTCATTATCTTGCTGATGAACCTCGCGTTCGGCGTGCCGCTCGCGGTGGTGCTCGCGATCGCCGCGTTCGTCATCGGGTTCTTCCCGATCGTCGGGTCGTGGACAGTCTACGTCCCGGTCGCTATCTGGCTGGGGATCTTCCGCGACGCCTGGCCGTCCGCTCTCCTGATGCTCGCGATCGGGCTCCTCGGGAACACTCTCTTCATCTCGCTGTACGTACGTCCAAAGCTCGCGGCGGAGAAGTCGCGCGTGCTCAACTTCTATTGGATGTTCATTGGGCTGGTGACCGGCGTCTACACCTTCGGCCTCGTTGGCGTGCTGCTGGGGCCGATCGTGATCGGGCTCCTGAAGGCGACGCTCGACACAGTCACCGCGCGGGCAAGCTGGCGGCTGCTCGATGCTGACGGCGAGCCTGGGGAAATCGTCAAGCAGGTATGATTCGGTTCTTTCACGTCACCAAGGAGTATCCGCGGACGGGCGCGGCGCTCAAGGACATCTCGTTGCGCGTCGGGAAGGGGGAGTTCGCGTTCCTCACCGGACCGAGCGGCTCCGGGAAGTCCACGATGCTCAAGCTCGCGTACGCCGACGAGTTGCCGACGTCGGGGGAGGTGCGCGTTGCGGGAATGGGGACCAGCAAGCTCCGCCGCCGTGAGGTCCCGCTGCTGCGGCGGAAGCTGGGAATCGTCTTTCAGGATTTTCGCCTGCTCGAGGATCGGACGGTCGAACAGAACATCGCCTTCGCGCTGGAGGTAACCGGCGTCTCGCGCGACATGATCCCCGGGAAGGTGAGCCGCTTACTGGGCCAGGTCGGGCTCTCCTCGAAGGGAACGAGCTACCCACCGCAGCTCTCGGGCGGCGAGCAGCAGCGCGTCGCGATTGCCCGTGCCCTGGCCAACGACCCGTTCGTGCTGATCGCCGACGAGCCGACCGGGAACCTCGATGAGCGCGCCACGCGCGGGATCTTCCAGCTTCTCCGAGATATCAACGCGGCCGGCACGGCGGTCTTGATGGCGACGCACGACCTGGCGCTCGTGCGCCAGGCCGAGATGCGAGTGGTAGAGCTGAACCGCGGGCAGATCGTGTTCGACTCAGCGGAGGCGATCGCGACGCCGCCGGCCGCCTCGGAGCGCTGATGCGACTGACCATCCGCGAGGCGCTGATGGCCTTCCGGCGCGCCCCGCTACTCAGCGCGCTGAGCATCATGATGATCGCTTTCAGCCTGTTCAGCTTCGGGTTGTTCGGGCTGCTGGCGCTCAACTTCCGCGAACGGTTCGGGCAGGTGGAGGAGCGGGTGGAGATCGAAGCATTCGTGGACGACACAACTTCCGTGGAGACGCTCGCCGCCGCCGTCGGCGACATCGCGAGGTATCCCGAGGTGGTACGCGCGACGCCGGTCACGCGCGAGGAGGCGCTCGAGCGCGCTCGCCGCGACATGGGTGAGTTCCAGGACGTCTACGACGCGACCTTCCTCCCCGCCTCCATCGAGGTGCGCGTCCGTGAAGGGTTTCGCGACCCGGCTTCGGTGCGAATGGTCGCCGAGCGAATTGCCGCGTTAGGCTTCGTGGATGACGTACGCTACGGCGAGGAGTTCGTGCAGCAACTGTTCAGCATTCGTAACGTCGCCACGGCCACCGGCGTCGTGCTTGGAGTCGCGTTCGCGGCCGTCGCTATCATCATCATCGCCGCAACTATCCGCATTGCCGTCATGGCGCGCGCGCGGGAGATCGGGATCATGCGGCTCGTCGGCGCCACCGACGGCTTCGTGCGCGGCCCCTTCCTGCTCGAAGGGCTCGCGACGGGACTGGCCGGCGGGCTGTTCGCGCTTCTGCTACTCTGGTTCGCGTACCTGGTGATCGGGAAGTTCATCGACGTCATCTTCCTCGAACGGCCGCACGCGCTCGCCGGCATCGCGTTCGGCGGGCTGATCGGGCTGCTGGGAAGCGGCTTCGCCGTGCGGAGGTACTTACGACGCGTCTAATGCGGGCCGCCGCCATGATGTTCGCGCTCGGCCTGGCAATCGCAGCGCCGGCGCTGCCAGCGCAGGAGTCGGCGGAGACGAAGCTTCGATCGGAGCGCGAGCGCCTCGACAGGATCCGGCGCGAGCGTGCTCAGCTCGAGGTGGAGATGCGCCGCCTCCGGGGTACGGTGCACGACCTGTCGGCCGAGGTGAGGAATCTCGATCGCCAGGCAGACGCCACCGCCCGCCTCGTGCAGTCGCTCGACACGGAGTTGGCGAATATCGGGCGCGAGGTCGATCAGGCGACGACCGACCTGACCACGACCGAGCAGCAGCTTGTGGACTCGAAGGAGACGCTGCAGCGCCGCCTCATCGCGATCTACAAGCGCGGCCCGCTACACACGTACGAAGCCCTCCTCACGTCGAGCAGCTTCGGACAGCTCGTGGCGCGTTACAAGTACTTGCGCCTCCTGACCGATCGCGACCGCGACATGGTATCGCGGGTGCAGCAGCTCCGTGACCAGGTGCGTCGGCAGCGGACCAACCTCGTGCGCTTTCAGCAGGCGATCGAGCTCACGCGTCAGGAGAAGGCGGACGAGGAACGGCGCCTACGCGACCTGGAGGGGCGCCGCCAACGGAGTCTGACCGACACCCGGCGACGGGCGCAGCAAACGGATGCGCGGCTCAAACGCATCGCGCGCGACGAGGCGCGCCTGACCAGTGTGATCGCATCGCTGGAGGCCGCGCGCCGCCGCGCCGAGCGCGCCGCGCCAAACGCGCCTCGCGCCCCGAGCACTCTCCGTACGAGCGACCTGGGCCGCCTCGACTGGCCGGTGGAGGGAACGATCATCTACAACTTCGGTCGCGTGGTGAACCCGAACAACACCACCACGCGCTGGAACGGGATCGGCATTGCCACTGAGACTGGCACGCCGGTCAAGTCCGTCGCCGCCGGGAAGGTTGTCGTCGCCGAGTCGTTCGGCACTTATGGCCTGACGATTATCGTCCAGCACGGCGGCGGGGATTACTCGGTGTACGGGTCGCTCAGCCGTCTCGCCGTCGCGAAAGACGGCGCCGTCAGCAAGGGACAGGTAATCGGCCACGTCGGCTCAGCGGACCCGGAGCTCGGGCCGCACCTCCACTTCGAGATTCGTCCTCAGGGGCGAGCCATGGACCCGCTGGAGTGGCTGCGAGGCCGGCGATGACGCGCCGGCGGTCGGGGTCGGGCCCCGGCCCGGGCCCAGACCCTGACCCATCTCCTCGGCGCGTTAGGAATTACAGCGGGCCAGGGCCAGGGTCAGGGCCTGGGCGTGGGCCTGGGTCCGGGCCGGTCACGCCCGATCTCCTCGGCGCCCACGTCTCCACTGCCGGCGGCGTACCGGCCGCCCCGCCGAGGGCGAAGGCGATCGGCGCGACCGCGATGCAGATTTTCACCAAGCAGGCGAACCGGTGGGCAGAACGCGAGTGCGCCTCGGATGAGTGTGCGGCGTTCTCGACCGCGCTCGGCGATACACAGGTCGCGGCGACGACGGGGCACGACAGCTACCTGATCAACCTCGCCTCCCCGGACCCCATTCTCCGGGCGCGGTCGCTAGAGTCGTTCGTCGGCGAGCTGCTACGGTGCGAGTCGCTCGGATTACACTTCCTGGTGAGTCACCCCGGGAACTTCATGGACGACCGCGCGAGCGGCATCGCCCGTAACGCCGAGTCGATCGGCATCGCGCTCGAGCGAGTGCCGGGGCGCACGGCGCTCCTTCTCGAGACGACGGCCGGGAGCGGGACCTCGATCGGCGCGGCGTTCGAGGAGCTGGCGTCGCTCATCGAGGCGGTCCCCCCGCAGCACCGCCACCGCGTCGGCGTGTGCGTTGACACCGCCCACATATTCGCCGCTGGATACGATATCCGTGGCGATTACGACGGCGTGTGGGCGCGGTTCGACGGCACGATCGGGTGGGATCGGCTCCGCCTGATGCACCTGAACGACTCGAAGGCTCCGCTAGGGTCGCGCAAGGACCGGCACGAGTTGATCGCGGAAGGTGCCATCGGGGAAGAGCCGTTTCGTCGTATCATGACGGACGATCGGCTCGGGCGCGTGCCGAAGGTCATCGAGACGCCCAAGCTCGACGACGCCGAGGCGACCGACCGCCGAATGCTGGAGCGGCTTCGCGGCTACGCGGCCTGACCGTGACGCGGCGACGCGCCATCACCGAGCGCGAGGTCCGCCGCGCCGCGCAAGCAGGAGAGACGTCGCTCGACGCGAGGGGCGCGATCATCACGCCGAGCGCGCGCGATGCGGCGCGAGCGACGGGCATCGAGCTCCGAACCGCGGAACCCGCCGCGCCCACCGCCGCCGCGCCTACTCGGAGCGAGCCTCACGCGAACGCGACCTCCGCCAACTCGCTCACCGTCGCCGTTGGCGCCGACCACGGCGGCGTGATGCTCAAAGACGCCGTCACGGCGCGCCTTCGCGAGCTGGGACACCACGTCGTCGATCTCGGGACGACCGGTCCCGACCCCGTGGACTACCCGGATTTCGCCGTCGCCGTCGCGCGCGAGGTGGCGTCAGGGCGCGCCGCCATCGGTGTCATGGTGGACGGGGCCGGGATCGGAAGCTGCATGGCTGCGAACAAGGTGCCGGGTGTTCGCGCCGCCATGTGCCACGACCTAACGACGGCGTTGAATGCGCGTGAGCACAACAACGCGAACGTGCTGACACTCGGCGGCGGTCTGATCGGCGTGCGTCTCGCGCTTGCGATCGTCGAGACGTTCCTCGCTACGCCGTTCGCCGGCGGGCGGCACGAGAAGCGCGTGGGAAAGATCGACGCGCTGGATCGGGATTGAACGACGCGAGCCAGCGGTACCGAGGCGGGATGGCTGTTTGCTGGTTGCTGGTTGCTGGGTTGCTGGTTGCTGCTTGCTGCTTGCTGCTTGCTGGTTGTTGGTTGCTGGTTTCGGAAGCTCATCGAGGGTCCTTCCGAACTTGAGCGCGGGCCACATCGCGTACAAGTTACTATACCTGCTACGCGGGGCTGCGGCGATCGAGCCGACCGCGACATACCAGAGGATCTCGCACACCATGGCCACACAGACCACCCCGCGCGTCGAGCGCGCGAACCGCAAGGCGACCGAGGGACTCGCGCAGCAGGGGCTCGACCCGAAGGGAACGCTGCACTGGAACCTCGTTGCGCCGGAGCTCATCCAGGCCGCGATCCGCCGCGGCGAGGGGGAGCTGGCCGACATGGGCCCCTTCGTCGCTGTCACCTCGCCTCACACGGGGCGCTCCCCGAACGACAAGTTCGTCGTCGAGGAGCCATCCACTAAGGGGGACGTCTGGTGGGGGAAAGTGAACCGCCCGTTCGCGGAGCGGAAGTTCGAGCGCCTTCTCGCCGACGTCCGCGGACAGCTCGATGGCCTGGACGAGCTCTTCGTCCAGGATCTCTACGCTGGGGCCGACCCCAAGCACCGCCTCAGCGTCCGCTACGTCACCCCGAACGCCTGGCACGCGGCGTTCGTTCGGAACATGTTCATCCGCCCCGATCTCGCGGACCTGCCGACGTTCGCGCCGAACTTCAGCGTTCTTCACGCTCCCGAGTTTCAGGCCGATGCGGCAACGCATGGCACCCGCACCGGAACGTTCATCATCCTGGACTTCAAGCGGCGCCTGATCGTCATCGGCGGCACTCGGTACGCCGGTGAGCTCAAGAAGTCGATCTTCACGGTGATGAACTACCTGATGCCGAAGGCAGGCGTACTCTCCATGCACTGCTCGGCCAACATCGGCCAGCGTGGCGACACGGCGCTCTTTTTCGGACTCTCAGGCACCGGCAAGACGACCCTGTCCGCCGACCCCGAGCGCTATCTCGTTGGTGATGACGAGCATGGCTGGGCCGACGATGGCATTTTCAACTTCGAAGGCGGCTGTTACGCGAAGGTGATCAACCTTTCGCGCGAGTCGGAGCCCGACATCTATCAGACCACTCAGATGTTCGGCACGATCCTGGAGAACGTAATTCTCGATCCGAACTCGCGCCGCGTGGACTTCGCGGACCAGTCCCTGACCGAGAACACGCGCGCGTCGTACCCGCTCAACTACATCCGCAATCACGTCCCGAGCGGGCGCGGTGGCCACCCGCGCAACATCGTGTTTCTCACCGCCGACGCCTTTGGCGTTCTACCGCCGATCGCCAAGCTCACGCCTCAGCAGGCGATGTACTATTTCCTCTCCGGGTACACGGCCAAGGTCGCCGGGACGGAGCGCAGCGTTACTGAGCCGCAGGCGACGTTCTCGGCCTGTTTTGGCGCTGTGTTCCTGGTTTGGCCGCCGACGAAGTACGCCGACATGCTAGGTGCGCTGCTGGAGCAGCACCGGTCGCAGGTGTGGCTCGTGAACACCGGTTGGACCGGTGGCGCCTACGGCACCGGCCGGCGGATGCGCCTCTCTCACACGCGCGCGATGATCCGCGCTGCACTCTCCGGCGAGCTGACAAACGCTCCGACGGAGGTCGACCCGGTCTTCGGCCTGGCCGTGCCGGCGAGGATAAACGGGGTGCCGGGCGAGGTCATGCGTCAGCGCGACACCTGGCAGGACAAGAACGCCTTCGACGCACAAGCGCGCAAGCTCGCCTCGATGTTCGTCAAGAACTTCGAGCAGTTCGCAGCTCATGTCGGAGAAGGGGTGAAGGGCGCGGGGCCGAGGGTGGGGTAGGTCCGGAGCTGGCCGTTGGGTGAATGCCAACCGCCACAGCCCGCTATGGTTCAGCAGCTCGAGATCATCCGCGACCCGCTCTGGAACAACATTCGGATCGACCCGCTCGCGTTGCGGCTCGTCGACACGCGGGTGTTTCAACGGCTTCGGTACGTCCGCCAGCTCGGGCTTGCCTACCTCGTGTATCCGGGCGCGACGCACTCCCGGTTTGAGCACGCGCTCGGCGCCTACCACCTTGCACGTCGGACCATCGCCCTGCTGGACGAGCGCGGCGAGCTAGCAGTCGTGGGAGCCGACGAGTGCGCGATCGTGTGCGCCGCCGCTCTGCTGCACGATGTGGGGCACTATCCCTTCTCTCACGCGCTGGAAGAGATCGGGGCCCTTCACCACGAGGAAGTCGCCCTTCCACTAGTGACCACCGGCGAGGTAGCCGAGCACCTGCGGGAAGGGATCGCGGGCGACGCGCCCGAGCGGGTATACGCGCTCATGCGGGGTACGAGTCAGAGTCCACTCCAGGGACTCATTTCCGGCTCGCTCGATCTCGACAAGATCGAGTATCTCAAGCGCGACGCCTTCATGTCGGGCGTGCCCTACGGTGAGATCGACGTGGATCGCCTGACGAACTCGCTCACCATCGTCGACGACCCAGTGACGGAACGGCGAGCGGTCGGCGTCTTCGAGAAGGGTCTGTCGGCGCTGGAGTCGCTGCTGTTCGCGAAGTATCAGATGTACCGCAACGTGTACTGGCACCACGCAGTTCGCAGCGCGACAGCGATGTATAAGCGGACGGTGGACGACGCGCTGCGCTCGGGGTCGCTCGACCATCGAGAGCTGGTCGGATACACGGACGAGGGGCTGCTCCACCGTCTCGACGGGCTCGGGCCGTCGCCAATTCTCGACGCGTTGCGCGAGAGGCGGCTCTACAAGCGGGCGCTCGATCACCCTGCCGCGGAGCTGGACGATGTCTGGGGCGAGTGGATCGCCGGCAACCGCGCCGCTACCGTTGCGGCGGAGGACAGAATAGCCGCGGCGGTGGGGCTCGGGCCGGGAGAGTTGTTGCTGGACCACCCCGCGAAGCCGGAGATGCTCGGGCTCGACCTGCCCGTTCTGCGGCGCGACGGGAGCGTCGGGCGCCTGACGACGGCCGGGTGGCCGGCAGCGATCAACCTGCCACTACTATCGGAGCAACTCTACCGCTCAGCACGCCGCCTACGTGTGTTCGTCGCGCGCCCGGTCACGGCGACGCCGGCGGAGATGCTCCGCCTGGTAGAGGAATCCGCATAACGCGCGCTACCCGGGCTGTTGCGCCTCGCGCCCGCGCGCTTCGGCCAGCTTCCGAGCGATTCCGCGGTAGAAGGCGGCCTCTTCCCTCTTTCCCCGGTCGTCCAGCGAGAGCGCGGCCAGCTCGAGCGCGTACAGGATGTTGCCGAGGTACAGCTCGGCAAGCTCTCCGACCTCCCCACCACTCATCCGGCGCCGTCCCCACTAGCGCGCACGGGGTCCCCGGCCGCCGCGGGGTGGAGCGGGCCTACCTGAACGACGATGGCAGTGATGTTGTCCAGGCCGCCGCGTCCGTTCGCCTCCGCAATGAGTGCATCTACGAGGCGGGACGGCGCCGCGCGGGCGCTGAGCAGCCGGAGGAGCCGCCGGTCATCGACCATCCCCGTCAGGCCATCGCTGGCAACGAGAAAGACATCGCCAGTCTGCACCTCCCCCCGAAACGTGTCCGGCTCAACTGCGGCGCTCGCGCCGACGCAACGCGTGATCACGTTGCTGTACGGGTGATAGCGCGCCTGTTCCGGCGTCAGGACGCCCGCGTCCACCTGCTCCTGGACGTACGAATGATCTTTCGTGAGCTGTCTGAGCGCGCCGTCGCGCAGTAGGTACACCCGCGAGTCGCCGACCTGCCCGATGAGGTAGCTCCCGCCAGCGACGATCAGCACCGAGGCGGTCGTCCCCATCCCCTGCTTGTCGGATTCCGCGAGCATTCGATCGTAGATCGCCCGGTTCGTGCGCTTGAGCGCGGCGGCGACGGTCGCCTCGGCATCGGCCGCCTTAATGTCGCGCAAGGTCCCTAACTCGCGCGCGAGGATCTGCACCGCCATGTCGCTCGCCACCTCTCCCGCCGCGTGCCCACCCATGCCATCCGCTACGACGAACAGGCCGCGCTCCGCGTCCACATCCTTGTAATACGCATCTTCGTTGCTCGACCGGATCATGCCGGTGTCCGTGCGGGCGGCGACGGCAAGCTGCACTGGCGACTCGGGAAAGTGAGGACGGCGGGGTTGCGGCTCGTCGAAACTACCCTCCCCCCGGAAGGCTGGCAAGCGGATTACCTGCGTCTCCGACCGGCCGCGACGAACCCGCCGCGAGCCCCGCCTGCAAGCGATAGAGCCGCTCGTACAACCCCCCCCGCGCGAGCAGCTCGCGGTGCGATCCGCGCTCGCGGACCTGACCGTGGTGCAGCACGAGTATCTCGTCCGCCTCGAGCACGGTGCTCAGTCGATGCGCTACGGCGATGGTCGTGCGGCCGCGCATCAGCGTGCGGAGCGCGCGCTGAATGTCCGCCTCGATCTCGCTATCCACGGAGCTCGTCGCCTCATCCAGGAGTAGGAGCGCTGGGTCGGCCGCGATGGCGCGCGCAAAGGAGAGAAGCTGTCGCTCGCCGATGCTGACCGACGCCCCGCGCTCCCCCAGTTCGTGATTGTATCCGGCCGGCAGACGACGGATTACCCGGTCCGCGCCGACCTGCTCGGCAGCAGCAACAAGGTCGGCGTCGCCGAGAGCTGCCGACAGGCGAATGTTGGACGCGATGTCGCCGGCGAAGAGGAAGATGTCCTGCTGCACATAGCCGATGAGCGCACGTAGTTCACCGAGCGGCATTTCGCGGATGTCGCGCCGGATGCCATCAGGACCCGAAATGAGTATCTCGCCGCGCTGCGGTTCATAGAAGCGCAGAAGGAGGTTGACGACGGTCGTCTTCCCCGCCCCAGTGTGGCCCACGAGCGCGAGAGTCTCTCCCGGCCGCGCAGTGAAGCTGACCCCCCGCAGGACCCATTCGGGCTCCCCACCATGCGCGGTCTCCGCGTGCACCGCCGAACTGCGCGCCATGTGCGACAGGTCGTATGCGAACCACACATCGCGAAACTCGACGGTGAGGCCGCCCCGGGCACCAAGCCGCAGGGTGTGGGTTGCAGGCCGCGGGGCGACGGGCTCGGCCCGACCAACACTCTGAGCTCGATCAAACCGATCTTCTTTCGCTGTCCCGCGGTCCGCGCTCCGCTCCGTATCCAGCAGCGAGAAGATCCGTTCCGAGCTCGCCATTGCCGCCTGCAGCGTATTGTATTTCTCGGCGAGATCCTGCAGCGGCTGGAAGAAACGGCGGACGAACTGGAGGAAGGCGGCGAGCGTTCCGACCGTGGCGATCTGCATGTCGGCTCGGTGCGCCCCGGCAACGAGCAGACTTGCGAGTGCAACGGAAGTGAGTATCTCGATCGCCGGGAAATAAAGTGCGTAGACCGTGATGGAGCGAAGCTGTGCGTCGAGGTGCTCGCGGTTGGCGCGGTCGAATACGCGGGCTTCGGACTCCTCGCGCCCGAAGAGCTGCACGACACGCATGCCGGTGATCCGCTCCTGCAAAACGGCGTTGATACGCGCCAGCCTGATTCGAAGCTCTCGGTACGCGTCTCGCACCCGCGATTGAAAGAGGCGGGATACCAGGTACACGAACGGGACCACGGCGAACGCGGCAAGCGCGAGCCGCCAGTCGATGTGTACCATGACGACCATGATCACCGCGAGCGTGAAGAAATCGCCGAGACCCGCGACGACTCCGGCGGTGAACATCTCGTTCAACGCCTCCACGTCCGAGGTGACGCGCGTGATCAGTCGCCCTACTGGATTTCGGTCGAAGAACGTGATCGAGAGGCTCTGGAGATGGGCGAACACCTCGAGCCGCAGATCGCGCATGACACGCTGGCCGAGATGGCTCGTGAGGAGCGTCTCGGCGAATCCAAGACCGAACTGCCCGACGAGCGCGGCTACGAAGATGACGGCCGACTCAACGACCATCCCGGCGTCGCGCGTCGGGATGGCCACGTCAATCACGCGCCGCGTGAGGAGCGGGCCGACGAGTTGGAGCGCCGCGCTGCCGGCCAGGGCGAGGACGGCCGCGACCACGAGCCACGCGTATGGCCGCACGTACGCGAGCAGGCGCCGCATGAGCCGGCCGTCGTACGCCCGTCCCAGCGCCTCCTCCTCGTGCGGACCTCCCGGCGACGTCATCGGGGGCGAATGCTAGCGGGTGGCCAAAACAGGGTCAACGAGACCGGCCTCGTGCGTGGTACGCGGGTTGCTGTAGTGGATGGCCGGCCGGCGCACCACATGGCGGCCGGGTACGGAGCCTCACACTCAGCGAGGAGGAGCGCAGATGAGTATCATCGCCTGGATTATCGTCGGCTTAGTTGCCGGCGCGATCGCGAAGGCCGTCATGCCGGGCAACGATCCCGGTGGCATCATCGTCACCATGTTGATCGGTATTGTCGGAGCGTTCCTGGGCGGATTTCTCGGCAGCCTGCTGTTCGGGACAGGGCTCGAAGGCTTCTCGATTCAGACGATCTTACTGGCGATCGTCGGGGCGCTACTCCTGCTCTGGATTTACCGCGTCGCGGTACGGCGAACACCATAACGGCGGCAGTTCGGTGCTGAGTGCGGGCGCCCGATCGGCTTCGAGGCGCCATGTGAACGGCGGTGGAGTGCGCTACCACCGCCGTTTCCACGCTCGGCATGCCGCCGCGGCGACCTAATAGCCGCGCCGTTGGCACCTGGCATTCGCCGCGATGCCGCTCTGGCTCTACTGGATCCTGCTCGGCTTGCTGGCCGGTGGCCTGGCCAAGTTCTTCGTGCCGGGACGCGACCCTCCGGGATGCATCGTTACGATCCTCCTCGGTTTGGCCGGCGCGATGCTCGGAGGATGGATAGGAACACGGCTTGGGTGGGGAACCGTAGAGGCCGGCGAGCTCAACTTACGTTCCATCGCGATCGCGACGTTTGGGGCGATCCTCGTCCTCCTTCTCGGACGCCTCGTACTCCGCCGGCGGAGACCGCCTTGATCTCTATCACCACGGAGCGCCCTTCCCAGAACAGCGGCAGGGGCGCTTACGTTTCCGCGGGCGAGGCCAGTCGAAGGAGGGTATCGGCTTTTCTACGGGGTACGCCCCGTTAGCTTTCCCGGGACATGAAGGACCGGATCGCCATCCGCGGTGCGCGGCAGCACAACCTGAAAGGCTTCGACCTCGAGATCCCGAGGCGGAGCTACGTCGTGATCACGGGGCCGTCAGGCTCTGGAAAATCGTCCCTCGCCTTCGACACGATTTACGCCGAGGGACAGCGCCGCTACGTCGAGTCGCTCTCCGCGTACGCCCGCCAGTTTCTCGAGCGGATGGAGAAGCCGGCGGTGGACGGGATCGACGGTCTCTCTCCCGCCGTCGCGATCGAGCAGAAGAATCCCACCAAGACGTCGCGCTCCACCGTCGGCACCGCGACGGAAATCTACGACTACCTCCGCCTGCTCTGGGCCCGCGTCGGCCGCACCTATTGCCCCAAGTGCGGGCGCGAGATGAAGCCGGATACGGTGCAGTCGGTAGTGGACGCCGTTCTCGCGCTCCCCGCGGGGACCCGATTCGCCATCGCCTTCCCGCTCGTCCTTAGCTCCAAGGTGACGCACGAAACCATCGTCGAGAACGTGCGCGCGCAGGGGTTCGCGCGCCTCTCGGTCGACGGTACGATTCGCCATCTCGACGAACTGTCCGCGCCGGGGACTGACGTGGCCGCGGCCCGCGAACTGTTGGTCGTCGTGGACCGCCTCGTCGCCGGTCCCGACGTGGAGCGCCGCGCCACGGATGCGGTCGGGACGGCGTTCGCCGAAGGGGACGGTAGCTGCGTAATCCTCCTCCCCGACTCACGGCTCCGCTTCACCGAGCGCTTCGAATGCGCCAACGATGGCACGCAGGCACCGGTGCCCACGCCGCAGCTCTTCTCCTTCAACAACCCGCGCGGTGCCTGCCCCACGTGCAACGGCTTCGGCGCCGTACTCGAATACGACGAGGCGCTGATCGTGCCGTATCCGGGCCGAACGCTCCGGGAGGGAGCGATCGACCCGTGGACGAAGCCCCGCTACGAGGGAAAGCGGCGCCAGCTCGCTGAGCTCGCCAAGCGCCAGGGGATCGCGATGGACGTAGCGTGGGACCATCTCCCCGCGAGCAAGCGAGAGCTTCTTCTGAACGGCCGCATGCGCGGCTATAAGGGAATTGTCCCCTTTCTTCGCGACCTCGAGGAGAAGCGCTACAAGCAGTACATCCGGGTCTTCCTCCGGCAGTATCAGACGGCGCGTGAGTGCCCTTCCTGCCACGGCACGAAATTGCAGCCGGCGGCGCTGTGCGTGCGCATCGGCGGCCTGACGATCGCGGAGGTGGCGGATCTTCCGATCGAGGAGTTCGCATCCTGGCTCGATGCGCTCCCGTTGACGCCATTCGAGCAGCACGTAGCCAAGAATGTGCTCGAGGAGGGACGCGCCCGCACTGGCTTTCTCCTCGACGTCGGGCTCGGTTACCTGACGCTCAACCGTGGAACCCGCACGCTCTCAGGAGGGGAAGCGCAGCGGATCGGGCTCGCCAACTCTCTAGGATCGCAACTGGTGGACACGCTCTACGTGCTCGACGAGCCCTCCATTGGCCTACACCCACGCGACCTCGCCCGGCTGCTCACGTTGCTGCAGCGCTTGCGGGCACGCGGGAACACTGTTCTCGTGGTCGAGCACGATCTCGAGGCGATCCGTGCCGCGGATTACATGGTGGAGCTGGGGCCTGGGAGCGGTGAGCACGGTGGACACGTGGTATGGTCCGGGCCGATCGCGCGCGCGGCCGAAAGCCCGCTCACCGGTGCGTACCTTTCCGGCGCGAAACAGATTCCATTGCCTAACGAGCGCCGCCCGCTCGGCCCGCGGTGGATAACCCTCACCGGCGCGCGCGAGCACAATCTCCGCGGTGTGAACGTACGGATTCCCCTCGGCGCGATGACCGTCGTGACCGGCGTGTCGGGGTCCGGCAAGAGCACCCTCGTGCACGACGTGCTCTACCGCGCCCTGGAGACGCGACTGCGCGGCGAGCACACGGCGAAGCGGCACCTTGGAGAGCGAGTCGGGGCGTTCGACGAGATCACCGGAGACGATGCACTCGATGACGTGGTGCTGATCGACCAGCAGCCGATCGGCCGTTCACCTCGCTCGAACCCGGTGACATACGTGAAAGCGTTCGACGAGGTCCGCCGCATCTTCGGTGGCACACCGCTCGCCAGGCAGCGCCGGTATACGGCTGGAACGTTCAGCTTCAACGTCGCCGGCGGCCGCTGCGAGACGTGCGAGGGCGCCGGATACCTCGAGATCGAGATGGTGTTCATGGCGGACGTGTTCGTCCCGTGCGACGACTGCGGCGGAAAGCGCTTCAAGCCGGAGGTGCTCGAGGTCCGGGTGAACGGGAAGAGCATCACCGACATCCTCGACATGACGATCGATGCGGCGATCCGCTTTTTCCACCGCGAGGAGAAGCTCGGGCAGGCGCTCTGGCAGATGCAGCAGGTAGGGCTCGGCTACCTGCGGTTGGGCCAGCCGGCACCGACGCTCTCGGGCGGCGAGGCGCAGCGGATCAAGATCGCGCGCGAACTTACCCACGCGGGGAAAACGCGTGGCCGGAAGCTTTACGTGATGGACGAACCGACGACCGGACTTCATCTCGAAGACATTCGGAAGCTGCTGCGCGTCCTCGAGCGGCTGCTAGATCACGGGCACACGCTGGTCGTGATCGAGCACCACCTGGATGTGATCAAGCTCGCCGACTGGCTGATAGACCTTGGCCCGGAAGCGGGCCGTGGCGGAGGTGCCGTAGTGGCCATGGGGCGCCCGGAGGAGGTGGCGCGCGTGGATGGATCGCACACGGGCCGGTGGCTCCAGACCGTGCTGCCGCCGGACCGCGAGAGCGCGACGGAGGCCGAGCGCGAGCCGCGGCGATCCTCCGGCGTCCGAGGGCGGAGTCGCCCGGCGTTGGTTGACTCGTCCCCGAACGCTGGATAGATTTTGGGTCTCGCCAGTGCCCTTCCATCGCGGGAATCTTCCCGGGTAGCTCAGCCGGTCAGAGCGCCTGACTGTTAATCAGGATGTCGTGGGTTCGAGTCCCACCCCGGGAGCTTACGCGCGCATTTACGCCGTCGTCAGGCGCATTCCCGCCGGCCGCGTCGCGACCTACGGGCAAGTCGCGCTGCGTGCCGACGTTCCAGGCCAGGCCCGGCTCGTCGGGTACGCGATGAGCGCGTTGCCGACCGCGAGCGCGGTGCCGTGGCATCGCGTGATCAACGCGCAGGGACGGATCAGCGCGCGCCGTGAGGAGCCCGGCGGGAGCCTCACCCAGCGGATGCGGCTCGAGGCGGAAGGAATTCGCTTCGACGCTGCCGGGCGCATTTCGCTCGAGCGTTTCGGCTGGCGGCCGCGCGCCCGCATCACGACGGCCAAGCCAGCCAAGCGGGCCTAACGCGGAAGGGCGCTCCTCATCCACCCCGCGCCTCGTGCAGCCTCGCCCCCACCGCTCAGTTCCGCCCCCTCACGGCGCCGTTCCCGTCACCCGCTTCGCCAGCGTTCCCGCGGGGAGCATGGCCCCCTCGCCAGACACCTGGTTGATCAGCGCTAGCTCGGGCAGCGGGATCGGCGACGGGTAGCGCTGGTTGAACTGGGCCAGCGTCATGCCCTGCTCGAGGCGGATGATGTCCATCTGATTGGGCTGGATCGCGAGCGTGCGCGGGTCGGTGAGCGGCCCGAAGCTGCCTAGCGACTGGCGAAGCAGCGGATCATATGCCGAGAACTGCTGGCCCGGGGCGTACCCCAGAACCTGATATGTCCGTCCGCCATGCGCGAAGAAGACGACGAGTCCGGCGAGGACACCCTGCTCCGTCTGGGCCTGAAAATAGCTCGCGACCGCGGGGACCCCGTTGATCGTCTCCCGCGTGGCACGCCCGGGCTGGATCCCCTGCTGCCCGAGGAATTGCCTCGCCGCGTTAGCCGGGTCGCCACTGCCGGCGAGCGTTAGCTGGATCACGGCGTCCTGCCGCGGGCTCACGCCGACCACGGCCTGCGCGAGATTCTGAACCTGCCAGCCTTGCGGGAAGTTTATTCGGAAACGCAGGTCCGGGTGAAGAAACGTGGTGCCTTGGAAGAACCCGTTGCGGGGGTTCACGCCGTACACCATTCCCTCGATCGACTCGAGGTACTTCGCCCTGTCCAGCGTCAGGCCCTCGGTGGGACGGTCGAGCGCCGCGATGCGCGCGCGGGTGCGCTCGATCCGCTCCTCGGGATACGGGTGGGTCGCCAGCCACGCGGGGAGCGCGCTCTGTTTCGCCAACTCGCCCGCACGCTGCAGCGCGGTGAAGACGTCCACCATGTCGCGAACATCGTAGCCCTCTGTGAGCGCGTAACGGAAGCCGAGATCGTCCGCTTGGCGCTCGGCGTCGCGCCCGTACTTCAGGAAGAGAAGCTGCAGCCCGCTGCTGGCGAGGTCGCCGTACTGCCGCAACGTCTCGGAAAGAACCATCCCGATCCCGAGGCCGAGCTGCGCCAGTTGCGCGCGGCTGATCTGCGCGACCGAGTGCCTCGCGGTGACATGCCCGATCTCGTGGCCGAGAACCGAAGCGAGCTCAGCCTCCGAGTCCATGAGCGAAAGCAAACCGCGCGTAACGAAGATGAATCCGCCCGGGAGAGCGAAGGCGTTCGGGGTGGGGTCGTCGACGACGCGGAAGGTCCAGGGGAGCTCGGGCCGCTCCGATTCGGCGGCGAGCCCGGCGCCGATGCCCTGCACATACGACTGGAGCTCGGCGTCCGCTACGAGGCCGATGGACTGCTCGACCTGCTGAGCGGACTGGCGCCCGAGCTCGATCTCTTGCGACTCGGATATGAGAGCGAGCTCGTTGCGTCCAGTAACGGGATTCCGTGCGCAGCCAGCCAGCGCCGTCGCGCACATCGCGGCCGCCGCCCAGCGCCGCACCCGAAAGGTGAGAATCGTTGGCATGAGAATCTCCATGGAGTCCGGATTCCAACGACCCCTCCACCCATTCAGATTTCGTGCTCGTGACGCGCATAACCGGCGACTTCCGCATCCACGAAGGGTTTAGGTCCCGGTTTCTGGCACCGGAGCGGAACGTCATCGTCCATCTCCCGCCCCGATACGACGAGGAGCCACTTCGCCGCTACCCCGTGCTCTACATGCACGACGGCCAGAACCTGTTCGACATCCACAATCCGATCGGCAAGGAGTGGCAGGTCGACGAGGCGGTACGGGCGCTCGTTGCGACACGCGCGGTCGAGCCGATGATCGTGGTCGGCGTGTACAACACCGGGGAACAGCGTATCGACGAGTTCGCACCGACACGCGACCGCAAGGTGCGCCAAGGAGGACGCGCCGCGCTCTACGGCCGGATGCTCGCCGAGGAGATGAAGCCGTTCATCGACGAGATCTACCGCACCCGTCAGGACGCGACGAGCACGGGGCTAGCCGGCTCGTCGCTCGGCGGGCTGGCGACTCTCTGGCTCGGACTCCAGTATCCGCGGACCTTCGGCCGGCTGGGGGTCATCTCCCCATCGGTGTGGTGGGACCGGAAGATGCTTCTGCGAGAGGTGAGCGCGCTCGGTGCGAAGCCGCCGCTGCGGATCTGGCTCTCGACGGGGACGGCCGAGGGACGGGGCGTGCTTGCGAACACGCGCCGGCTGCGCGACGCACTGATCGCGCGAGGATGGATGCTGGGGGACGATCTCATGTACTACGAGGCTGACGGCGCCGGCCACGACGAGCACGCCTGGCGGGCAGTCCTCGACCCGTGCCTTCGGTTTCTGTTTCCGCCGGCGAGGGCGAGCGATCTCGGAGGGTCGGAGCGGTTGTGACGAAGGGCGGGACACGCAACCCGCTACCCCCGCAGACTTGCCCGTCCTGCCGTTGCAATCGCGGACCTCGTACATTCCCTGGTCGATTGCATAATACAGGTTTGCCTATGCCGAGCACCAAGGGAACGATCGCCATTCTTACCGGCGGCGGCGACGTCCCCGGGCTCAATCCCGCCATCCGGGCCATCACCATCCGCGCCCTGCGCGAGGGCTACCGCGTCGTTGGCATCCGCCGCGGTTGGGCCGGTCTCGTAGACTACTCGCCCGAGAAGAGCGCGGACAATGGTGAGAACGTCCAGGAGCTGTCCGAGGCCATCGTGAATCGCGCCGGTCGCACGGGCGGCACGTTCCTACACACGTCGCGCACGCGACCCAGCCACTTGCCGCGCGCTCGCGTCCCCGCGCATCTCTCCGGGCACGACGCAGACATCAACGACGTCACCAAGGACGTGCTCAGGAACTTGGAACACATCGGCGTGGACGTGCTCATCCCGATTGGGGGCGACGACACGCTCAGCTATGGCAAGCGGCTGCACGACGAAGGGGTGCACGTCGTCGGCATTCCCAAAACGATGGACAACGACGTCTACGGCACCGACTACTGCATCGGCTTCAGCACCTGCGTCACCCGCACCATCGAGCTGACGCACCGGCTGCGCACGTCGGCGGGGTCACACGAGCGATTTCTCGTCATCGAAGTCTTCGGCAGGTATGCGGGCTTCACCGCACTCCTGCCCACGATGGCCGGCGCAGCGGACCGCTGTCTGATCCCCGAGTATGTAGCCGACGTCGAACAGCTCACCGAACTGATGACCTACGACCACAACCGGCATCCCAGCAGGTACTCCGTGGCACTGGTGTCCGAGGGCGCCCGTCTCGGCTCGCATGAGGGGATGAGCTTCGAGAGCAGCGAGACGGATATGTTCGGCCACCGCAAGCTGGGCGGCATCGGCGACAAGATCGCGGCGGCGCTGAAGGAGTACTCGCCCAAGTACAACAACGGCCGTCGGATCGACGTCGTCAACCAGCGACTCGGCTATCTTGTGCGCTCCGGCGATCCGGACGCGCTCGACTCGATCGTTCCGATGGCGTTCGGCAATCTCGCTCTGGCACTGATCCTGAAGAAGCAGTACGGTCGCCTGGTGAGCATCCATCACGGCTCTTACGACAGCGTCCCGATCACGAGTGTGACGTCGGAGAAGAAGGTGGTCGACGTTAGCAAGTACTACAACACCAAACGCTTGCGGCCGATCTACGAATTCGATGGCGCGCCGCTATTCATCATGACCAGCGACTGATCTAAACGTGAGGCCTGATCGTGGAGCGTCGGATATTCGTGAAGTCGGGGATTGCCGCCAGCGCCGCAATCGCGGCTCCCTGGCTGACTTGGTCGCGCGACTCGCATGCGCTGCGGTCGCGGGATACCATGCCGCGCAACTTTAAACTGCGCTACGCGCCGCACTTCGACATGTTCCGGGAGCACGCCGGCGAGGATCTCGTGGCGCAGCTCGAGTTCATGCGCGCCGAAGGATTCACCGCGCTCGAGGACAACGACATGAAAGGGCGCTCCGTGGCGGACCAGGGGCGCATCGCTCGCACCATGGTGCGGCTCGGCGTGCACATGGGCGTGTTCGTCGCCCACGAGATCGCGTGGAACGACGCCAATCTCGCCGGCGGAGAGGCGGCGAAACGCGACGCGTTCGTGCAGCAGGTGCGCGATTCAATAGAAGTGGCGAAGCGCGTGAACGCGACGTGGATGACCGTTGTCCCCGGCCACGTAGACCGGCGTCTCGAGATGAGCTACCAGACGGCCAATGTGGTCGAGGCGCTCAAGCGCGCCGCGGCTGTGCTCGAGCCGCACGGGCTAGTGATAGTGCTGGAGCCGCTCAATACTCTGCGCGACCATCCCGGACAGTTCCTCACGCGCATCCCTCAGGCGTACGCCATCTGCAAGGCCGTGGGGAGCCCGTCGTGCAAGATCCTGTTCGACGTGTACCACCAGCAGATCACGGAAGGCAACCTCATTCCCAACATCGATCAGGCGTGGGACGAGATCGCCTACTTTCAGGTGGGAGACAACCCCGGACGTCGTGAGCCCGGAACCGGCGAAGTGAATTACCGCAACGTGTTCCGCCACATCCACAGCAAGGGCTACACGGGGATCGTGGGAATGGAGCACGGCAACGCGCGTCCGGGTCGCGAGGGCGAGCGGTCCGTGATCGACGCGTACGTCTCCGCCGACTCGTGGGAGGCTCGATAGGATGTCGGATGCGTCAGGATGATCCGTCTACGTCCCCGCCGGTGGCGTGAGATCCATCGCTTCCACGACGCGGGTATACGGAATCTTGGCCGTGTCGTTGACCTGCTTCACCAGATCGGCATTTGACGACTCGAAGAGGCACATGCACTTGTCGTCGCCCGGCACGTAAGTGCTGCGAATATACCGCACGTCCTTTCCCTGATCAGTGAACTGCTTGCTCGTCTCGATGGCGGCTTTTTGGGCGCCCGCCAGCTGCTCCATCGAGATTCCCGGGAGCTTGCGCTCAACCATGAAGACAGACATGAGGAGACCTCCTGAGTGGGTGGTCGTGCGGCTCACTACAGTGTCGCTTTCTCAGTTAGGGGTCAAGGGGGCGGGCGGTCCGGGACGCGATCGCGCAGCGAGCGCGAGCGGTAGAAGCCCGGTGCGCATCAGGCCAGTTCATCACGGCGACGACGCATACAACCGCGCGCACTCGTGGATTGTGTCGTCGTGGATTCCGGGGACTTTCGGGATACTGCCGTCCGGCTCCCGCTCGCGCGCGCCCTCGCGGCGCTCGGCTCGCACGCCGGGGCCGAGGCACTACGAAGGGGAGCAGAAGCAGTGCTAGCGCGGCCAGCGCGGTAACGGACAGAAAGGCGTGTCTCGATGAGTGAACTGCCCGCCGACCTTCAGCGAATTCTCGGGGCCATCGACGCCGCGGATCGCGTCGCCGATGCGCTCCCGCGCACGATCGCCGGCATCTCTGGCAGGCCGAGCAGGTGACGCTTCGCCCAGAATTCCCACGTTCGTCCCCGATGGCTGGGGGATCCGATTAGTGAGTGATCCGTGAAGGAGTCGTCTGTGGGTCAGTGTCCTCCGCCGAAAGTATCTCGCGAATTACCGAGTGTGCCTGCAGGGATGGCCATGAAGATCTTCGGAGCTCACGACCCACAGACCATCGCGCAGTTCACGGACGTCGCCTCACGCGCCGCCAAGGCCGCATTGATGGCGGACGGGCACGTCGGCTACGTCATGCCGATCGGAGGGGTCGCCGCCTATCACGATCAGGTCTCGGTCGTGGGCGTCGGTTTCGACATCGCCTGCGGCAACGCCGCTATCCGCACCGACATGCACATCGACGACCTCGGACAGCCGGACGAGAAACGTCACTTCATGTTGGAGCGCATTGCCGACGACCTCCAGCGCACGGTCTCGTTCGGCATCGGACGGACCAACGCGGCGGACGACGCGCCGGTGGACGACCCGCTCTTCGAAGCCGAAGATTGGTTTCGCCTGCGCGAGCGGGCCGGGGAAGCCGGGGCGCGGAAGCTCAAGGAGCGCGCTCGGGGCCAGCTCGGCACGGTGGGCTCCGGTAACCATTACGTGGACTTGTTCGCCGACGAGGCGGGGATGCTATGGGTCGGTGTCCACTTCGGCTCGCGTGGGTTCGGGCACGGCGTCGCCTCCGGATTCCTCGCCGTATCGCAAGGAAGGACGTGGGGCGATCGCGTTCCGGAAGCTGAAGCTCTGCTATCGCTCCATGCCACCGCCGGACAGGACTACTGGGCACTCATGAACCTCGCCGGTCGCTACGCCTACGCCGGCCGCGAGTGGGTGGCGCGGAAGGTCGTGTCCCTGCTCGGCGCACGTGAGCTGGAGCTGGTGCACAACCACCACAACTTCGCGTGGAAGGAGATGCACGACGGAGAGGAGCTGGTGGTGGTGCGCAAGGGCGCAACGCCGGCGTTCCCGGGGCAGAAGGGGTTCATCGGCGGTTCGATGGGGGACGACGCGGTGATCGTACGGGGTGTTGACGCCGAGCGCACCGCGGATCCCGTGGCGACCGTACAGCGTGAGGCGCTCTTCTCGACGATCCACGGCGCTGGGCGCGTGATGTCGCGCACCGAGGCCGCGGGCAAGCGGAAGGGTTGGGGAGCCAAAGCGCGCATCGTTAGGCCCGGAAAAGTCTCGCCTGAGATGATGCGTGAATGGGTCGCGGCAAAGGGGGTAATACTCCGGGGCGGCGGGACGGATGAAAGCCCGCACGTCTACCGGCGCCTCCCCGAAGTGCTGGCCGCGCAGGAGGGGACGGTCGAGGTGCTGCACACACTTCGCCCGCTGATCGTCGTGATGGCTGGCGGGAACGAGTTCGATCCGTACAAGGACTGAAGCTAGCCCTCGATCTTGTAGATCTCCCGCCGCCCGTATTCCACGAGCTCATGGTAGCCCTTCATGATGCTCTCGAACTCCTTCATAGCTTCGGCGGGCTGCCCCTGTCCCTGCATCATCTCCTCGAAGGCTTGCATGCTCGGAACTTCGAATTCCGACACGATCGTCCAGTATCGCTCGGCACAGAAGTCCGTCATGACGCGCATCTTGCCCAGTCCGATGGTTTCATTGAGCTTTGCCATCGCGAGGAACTTCTCAACCATGGGACGCACCTTCCCCGGCTTGCAGTACATGATTTCGCGGATGAGCAGCATGGTGTCTCCTGGGTTTGGACGCTGAGAGATTGGTCGGCCCTTAGCCGCCTAACGACTACGTGTGATCACCGCGGCCCCCGGAGCATAGGGACGATCGGCGGGGACGAACCTTCCTGAATCGTGGCAATGATCTCGAAGCCGTGGCGCTGATAAAGCGGGATGTTCGCAGGATTCGTCGACTCGAGGTACGCCGGGGCATGGTCCCGATCGCACTGGATGAGCGCGTGCTGCAGCAGCGCAGAGCCGTGGCCCTTGCCTTGGTGCAGCGGATCGACGCCGATGAGAGGCAAGTACCAGTGCGGCGCGCTGGGGTGATAGCCGGCCATCTGTTCAAAGAGGGCGAATACCTCGGGTTGGCGCTTCGGGCTCACGCTCGCCTCCACCGCCGCCCCAAGCGCTTCCTCATCCGGCGATACCCCTGGGGGCAGCCACAGCGCCGCGCCGGCAAAATCGGCGGAATGGTGCCCCGTGCCGTGAGTGAACGCCCTCCCGCCGAACGCGCGCACGACTGCCGGGAAGTGGATGAGGTACTGGCTAGGATCCGGAAGGCTCCAGCGGGCCACGGGGTCTGTGCTGAATGCGAGTGCGATTACCGCGACGGCCTGTTCTGTCTCGCCGGCCGCGGTTGTACTCACTGCGGGGCTGATGGCCAGTTCCATGCGATCCCTCCGTGGTCTGATGCCTCTACGATCCATCCCGGAATGGACGTGCACAAGGAGTCGATCACGCTCGCGCAGGTCATCTCCTCCTCACAACTGGGCCGCTCAGAATGTGCGCACACGGAACGAAGCCCGCCTTCTGGAGCGCCTTTCGGGAGGCGACGTTGGTCGTATCGCATCGGGCACACGGCACACTCCCGCTCTCGTAGCACGCGCGCTTCAGCTCCTGCACTAGGTAGCTCCCAAGTCCCCGTCGCCGCAACGGCTCCGCTACCTCCATATAGATGTCGCCGTACGGGCGGTTGTAGTGAAACAGGATCCTGCCGGTCGCCGCGGTCGTGCCATTGACCTCAAGGAGCCACTTGACACCGTCGTCGACGACTGCGCGCCGGAGCACTGCTCCCGCAGGTGGGAGCGCGGTCGTCAACTTGTCGTGGAACACGATCTTCTCACTCTTCACGTCGGCGACCCACGTATGCAGCATGACGGTAAGCAGCGTGTCGTTCGTCTGCGCGTGGATGTGCGTTGCCTCGCTCGCTGCCAGCAGCGCGTCGAAAAGGTCGAAGACGCGCGAGCGGCGCTCCGGCACAACGTAGAACTCGAACAGCGTGCGTGTCCCTAGCCACGGTCCTCCAACAAGAACGGAACCGTAGCCGGCCGTCGCGTCGCCGAGATGGAGCATGTAAGGCCGCGTCCAGCCCTCCCGCTCGTGCAACGAATCGTGCACGATCTGACAGTTCATCTCCTGCCGGTATCGCTGGCGCCATGGGATCAGCTCCGTTGCGGAGACAGGTTCAACGGTCGGATTCATGACCGGCGCGGGATCACCAGGGGACGGCGGCCCAGCGTTGTACCGCCGCCGTACAGGTCGCCGTCGCGGCGGGGTCGTTCCGCGGCTCCGGTAAGACGCGTAGCAGCACCGCGGCCGGCTCCCACGCGCGGACGACCTCGAGCCGCGGGCACAGCTCGATCAGCGGCCCGCGCAGCGCCCACTCGTCCAACTTGATGTGGCTGAGGAGGACGTAGCTCGCGCGCTTGCCGGCGAGGTAGCGGCCTAGCGAGTCAGACTTGAGCCCGACCGCGCCCAGGAGCTGCACCGTGCGCCGCCCAGAGACGTAGTAGAAGGGGCCTTCCTTGGCCGTGAGCACGATGGCATCTGGCGGCAGGGAGTCGCGCGCGAAGGCGACGGCAACGAAGAAGGCGCGTTCGTGCTCGTCGAAGCAGCCTGGCGAGATGAACGGTTGCGCGCGATCGCAGCGGGCGGCAGCGCGCACGGCGGCCGCATCTTTCGCCACCGCGCCTGCGATCGAGGGAGCGACGACCAGCAGCGGTAGCGCGAGCGCGAGCGCGCGGTGCCAGCGCGCTCCGAGCAGGGCGGCACCTGCGGCGATGGCGAAGACTATCCAGGGGAGCGCCGGGACGAGAAACCGCGCATGTGAGTACGGCCAGACCGCTAGCAGGAGCGCGTAGCAGGCCAGCCAGAGCACCGCCACGCGCCACTTTCGCGCGAGCAACCAGAGACCGGCCCCGCCACAAACGGCGAGGACCGCCAGCCAGGTCAGATTGTCGACGATGGTACCAGCGCGGGTCGGGACGGCGAGGAGCGTGGGGAGCCGTCGCGCGAGGTAGGCCGGGACATTGTGCGCGATTCGCTGCGCGATCAGCCACACGACGCCGGAGTGCGCCCCGCCGACTCCCGGCGACGCGGCGTCCGAGAGCTCCTCCTCAACCCTCCCCCCCGGGAGAAGCCCTGGCGCCGGTCCTTCCTCCACCGCCCTGCGTTCCCCCTCTGGCGCTGCAGCCGGAGGCAGCTCTCGCTCCGCAGGATCGAAGAAGAGGGCGTCAGCGACATAGGAGCGACCAGCGACCTGGTCCGGAGCGATCGCGGTCCAAATGAGCCAGGGGCCCGCGGTTAGCGCAGCGACGGCGGCGAGGACCACCGCGTCGCGCCAACGGCGCTCGAGCAGCCAGAGCAACCCCACCGCGCCCACGAGCGTTACGCCAGCACCGCGCGCCAGCGAACCGCCGATCGCCGACGCGGCAGCACCCGCCCGCGTGCGAACCGACGGCGCGCCCACAATCAGCATCCGCAGCGTGAGGGCGACGAGAAAGAGGAAGAGCGGCTCGCTCGCGATTGCGCCGGCGGCTCGTAGCAGCGAGGGATTGAGCGCGGCGGTGGCGAGGGCGAGCAGCCCGGGCCAGGGCGCCACCCGCCGCGCCGCGTCGAAGAAAACGAGGAGCGCGCCCGCCGAGAGCAGGATGTTGACGGCGAGATGCACGTCCATGCGGTCCCCGGCGAGCGCGCCGGTCACCGCTAGCAGGGCCGGATAGAGCGGCGGGTACTGCGAGTGCCAGGGAGTGGCCGCATCCCACAGGTCGCGGTACGTGAGCGCGCGCAGCGAGCGCGCGAGCAACAGGTACAACGCGTCGTCGTTTCCCGTGGTGATCGATGGTACGCGCGTGTGCCAGGCGATCAGCGCGTGGAGCGTAACGAAAAGCGCCGCAGTCGCCCAGAGGACGCGGGTGTGGCGCACGGGGGCAGGGCGCGGAGCGTCGGTTGAATGGGCGGGCATCCGACGAATCTGATCGGCGAGGCGCCGCCCGCAAGACCAACTCCCGTACGTCAGGCTGCGAGCACGCGCGCCGCCCGAAACGCGCGGCGTGCTATGGCACCACGGTCACCCCTGCCGACGCGCTCTTCCCGCCGCTCGTGGCCGTGATCGTCGCGCTCCCCCGCTTCCGGCCGTACACCCACCCCGTCTCCGAGCCGCTCGAATAGATGAGCGCGACGCTCGAGTCGCTCGTCGTCCACGATACCGCGCGCCCACGCAGCTCGTTCCCGTCGGCGTCGCGCGCCGTCGCGGTCAGGGTGCCGATGGCGCTCACGCTGTCGCGCAGCGAGACGGTGAGCGAGGTCGGCGTGACGGTGAGTGACGCCACTGGCGGTCCCGGAGGCGGCACCGAGCCAGTGTCGGTGGGCGTGCCGACCAGCACCCAGACTGAGTCGGCCATTCCGTTGCTCGCGGCTCGGATGTACGTGCTGCCGCGCGCCACGCCGGTGACCGTCGCGTACTCGCCGCTACCGCTTATAGCCGCAACCGCCGCGTTGGCGCTGCTCCAGGCGACCGGCGGATTCGGCACCGGCGCGCCGCGACTGTTCCCTACGAGGGCATGCAGCGTCGTCGTGGCGCCCACGTCGACGACGGCGGTCCCCTCGATGTGGAGATACGAGTGGTCAGCGGTGGGGAGCGTCACCGAGTGGGCCGTCGTTCCTCCCGCGGAGACCGTCAACCCGTCGGTCGTGGTGGCGCCCACCGTATAGAGTCCGGGCGCTTCGACCACCACCATGTACGAACCGGGGAGGAGGAAGGCGACGGTGTAGTGTCCCTCCGAGTCGGTGCGGCCGGTGGCGGCGAGGATCAGCGCCTGCAGGCAAAGCATCTCCACCGAGCACCCGCCGCCCCGGTAGACCGAGATGCTCGCGTTGCGGAGGGGCTCCGGTGTCCCGTCCCCCTGCGGATCGGCGAGCACGGTCCCGGCGATCGCGCCTGTCGCGGCCCGGTTCACGGCGCGAATCCATGGGAGGAAGGTGAACTCGTCCCCACCCCAGTAGAAAAAGCTCCGCCCGACATCGAAGTCGATCACGATGTCGGCCCCCTCCTCCGGCACGTCCATCGGCGCTTCGACCAGCGTGTGCAGCACAACCTCGCCGAGCACGGGCCAACTCACGCGCGCCGGCGTGCCGCCGGCAGTCGTCAGGCTGGAGGAGTCGGTGTCGATCACAAGGCGGATCGCCCGGTAGACGCCAGCCGGGAGCTCCCCGGCGCCGGCGAGGGCTGTCGTCCCCTGTTGAAGCTCGAGCAGGTTGAAGCGCCTCCGCGGGGTGGCGATCGTCACCCACTCTTGCCCTGCGGGCGCTGCCGTGTCCGCGTGTGGGGAGGCGGCGATGCTCACGACGTAGACGTCCACGCGCGCGATCGAGTCGTGCGGGAATGGGGCATCGGTGAGCAGGACGCGGGTGTCGCTCGCCGCATTCCCGCGCGAGGACGAGGTGCCGTCGGAGCAGGAAGCAACGAGCGCGAGTGAGGCGATGGCGAGCGCGAGTGAGGCGGCGATGCAAGCGGGCGAAAAGGCCAGGACCCGGAAGGTGCGGGCGGCGGAGGCGGCGGGTGACGGAAGCACGAGGCAGGGCATGTTCTTCTCCTCTGGGCGGCGGGCTCACGAGCACCGTGCGGCTGCCAGAAGAAACCTCGTCCCGGGCGTCCTCGTCACACGCCGCCGCGCAGCGCCGCGACTCCTTACAATTTCCGGACGGAGTACTGGCGACCTTGTCTAACGTGGGCGCGAGATCGCGATAAAGAGCGCATCACAGAATAGGCATTTGACGACCTCTCGCGCGCATTCTGCGGGCAACACCCGAGCTCTACGGCGAGTGAGTGCTTTCGATTTGCCTGATCGAGCTTCATGGCGAGACGACCGCCCACAGTATCTCCGATTCGTACCTTCTTGGTCGGCTTGGACGAGACTGGGGACGAGGTGCCCTCGGCTAGCGCGCATCCCGTTTTCGGAATCGGGGGCTGCGCGGTACCGGTCGTCCACTGCGAGCGGGCGTTCCGCGGGCCCTGGCAGGATCTCAAGGCCGCAGCGTGCGGTTCGGTGCGCCGGATAGCGGGCGTGGTGGCGAGACCAAGAGCAGGCTAGCCGACCTGGAGTTCTGGCAGAAGAGTCAAGGGCTGCTGCCCAACTCAAGCAGCACCCGGAATCGTGGGCGCGTCTGGCGGGAGAGGCACGTGTCCGGAAAGGTGTCTTCCATACTCACGCAGGTCTGCTACGTGGCGTCTTGGCTCTCGCCTTCGACCGGAAGTGGCAGCAATGGCTCGGGAGGAAGAAGGCAACCAGCGCCGCCGACGACGCCAGGGACGCATAGAGTCAGGCACAGTTGGAACCAGACAAAACCGCCTAACGTGTGTTGCAGCTTCTGTGAAGCGGTACCGCGTGGCAAGCACGGATCGTCGCTGACCCTGTAAGTACTCCGGGCAGGCTATGAGGATAGCATCCGCCTCACGAATGGCCTGCTTGAACGCCGTGACCTACGCAGGATCGCCTCCCACCTCCACCGTCGCCGTTGTAGAGCGGGATGTCGCCGAGGTCGTGAACGTCGATCTGAAGACCATCCGGCGCCAGCTCCAGGCGGCCCGCAGTAGCGCCCGATTGTAGGACGCCGCGCGGAGGCTACCTACGAAGCCGAGAACGCGAAGCGGAGCCTCGCGCGCGGCGGTCGTGTCGTGCTCGCTCATCCGCTCACCGTTCCGGTATGGGTTGGGCTGTGGAGGAAGCTATGGACTCGCCGCGCCCGGCACGCGCCGCGAGGAAGTTTGCGATCCACTGCCGCGCGGCCTCGACCTCGTCCTTGGTGATGGAGTGACCGCCCGGTTGCCAATGCACCGTGACGCCGGCACCCGTCTGCCGCAGCAACTCGGCAAGCCGCTCCACCTGCGCGGCCGGCACTATCGGGTCGGCGCGCCCCGCACCGATGAAGACCGAAGTGCCGGCGAGATCGGACAGAGTATCGGGCTCGAACGGCACCATCGGGCTCAGCAGCACGGCGCCGCGGAGCGCCCCGGAGCGCCGCAGCAAGAGGCTGGCAGCGATGTTCGCGCCGTTGGAGAAGCCCACCGCTACTATGCCGCCGGGCTCGAGCTGGTATGCCGCGACGGCCGCGGCGACGAAGTCCGCAAGCTCCTCCGTGCGCCGCGCGAGGTCCTCCTGATCGAACACTCCCTCTGCCAGACGCCGGAAGAAGCGTGGCGCACCGCGCTCGACCACCTTGCCGCGCGGGCTCAGCATCCCGGCCCCGGGAAGCAATGCGCGCCCAAGCGGGAGCAGATCGTCCTCGTCCCCGCCCGTACCGTGCAGGAGCAGGAGCGTCGTGCTCCCGGCTCGCTCCGCGCCGACGGCTGGCGGGATGTAGCGATGCACGAAGCCGAGCGCGCTTCCGCTCACATTCTCCTGCCCTGTAGCATCGGCGAGGACGGAGGGCGCGGTGGTCGGCACGGGGAGATGTATCCGCGGCAGCACCGCCTCGATCTCCCGGCGTTGCGGCTCGTACCGCGGCGGCAGCATCAGCCGCTCACCGAGCCGTTCTACCGGTTCGTCGATCGCGAAGCCCGGCAGGTTCGTCGCCAACTCGTAAAGCACGCCGCCCGGCTCGCGGAAGTAGACCGAGTGAAAATAGTTGCGGTCGATCACTGGCGTGGGATGGAGCCGCGCGCTCTCGACTCGCGCCCGGATGGCCAACTGCGTCGCATCGTCCTCGACGGCGAACGCGACGTGGTGTACCGTGCCGGCGCCCTCCGCACTCCGCCCGAAGCCGCCAATTGAGCGCACGTCCACCAGCGTCCCTGGGCCTTCGCGCCCTACAGTGTAGCGCCGCGTCGTTTCGTATTCGCCGAGCGCCCGGAAGCCGAGCGTGTCGGTGAGCACGCGCTCGGTGTCGTCGCCCTTATCCACCCACAGCGTTACGCCATGAAGGCCGTGGATGGCGCTCTCGCGCGTGATCCCTGGGGCGTCGCTCCACGCCGGCCGGCCCTCCGCGCCGGTATGGCCGACAATCTCGAGCATCAGGCCGTCGTGATCCTTGAACTCGATCACCTGCTCAGCATCGGCGCCGAGCCTGCGTTTCGTCGGGCCGTCGTACTTGATGTTGTAGCGGAGCAACCGCTCGACCCAGAAGCCGATCGCACGCGGCAGCACGGAAAAGGAAATGACGGCGACCTGGCCGGCTCCCTGACGGCCGCGCCGCGCGCCGGGCCAGGGAAAGAAGGTCATGATGCTGCCGGGGGTGCCCTGCTCGTCGCCGTAGTAGAGGTGGTAGGTCTGCGGATCGTCGAAGTTCACTGTACGCTTGACGAGTCGCAGGCCGAGCAGCCCAGCGTAGAAGTCGAGATTCCGCTGTGGATCACTCGCGATAGCGGTGACGTGATGGAGCCCAAGGACGTCGGTCATTCGGGATGGCTTCCGGATGACATCCAAGCCGGCGGATCGCTCGCCGGAAAAGTCATCTCGAGCGCCTCGTCGATTGCATTCTCGCGCGCGAACCGCGCACTGGCCCTTCGCCCCTCATCGTCGCTTGATGGGGTATCGCGAATCTCTGGACTGGCGGTGCCTTGCACGTCGCGTCCTTCGCGGTCGCGGCCCCCGGCGGGGGTTGCGCTCGCAAGCTGCTCTGGCGTTGGGACCACTGGGTACCTCGCAGACGTGACCTCCCCAAGTTGCACGATGCCAGCTTCTGGCGACACCCGAGCCTAGTAACTTACGTCGCATGTCCGACGTCCCGACGCTCGTCCTCACCGCGATCGCGCTCGGCGCGCTCCACTCGTTCGCTCCCGACCATCTCGCCGCCGTCGGCCTCTTCGTGAGCCGCGCTCCTTCATGGCGCCGCGCGCTCGCCCTCGGTGTACGCTGGGGAATCGGCCATTCGGCGACGATCGTGCTTCTCGGCGCAGCACTCGCCTGGAGCGGGGTGCAGGTTCCGCCACACTTCGAGACGGCGATGGAGCGGCTGGTGGGAGCGACGCTCGTCGTGCTCGGCGCGGTCGCGCTAGGGCGGGCGTACCGCGTGCACGGGCACTGGCACACGCACGACGGCGCGACACATGCGCACCTGCACGCGCACCACCGGGGCCCGTCGCACGATCACGACCACCGCGCGCTCCTTGGCGTCGGGGCGTTGCACGGCTTCGCGGGCGCGGGCGCGTTGGTGGTGCTGATCCCGGTGACGACGTCGGCCTCGCCCCGGCACTCGCTCATCTTTCTCGCTGCGTTCGGCCTGGGGACCGTGCTCTCGATGTCGCTCTTCGGCGCCGCCGCCGGCTGGCTGATTGCGTCGGCAAGCCGCGCCTGGGCAGTCGCCGCGCGCAGCGCCGCCGCTCTCGGCGGCGCGGGAAGCGTGGCCGTCGGTCTCTGGTGGTTAATGGCCGGCGGGATGACGTGACGGCGCCGGATGCACCGCCGCTACTGGCAAGGGACTGGAAGCCCTTCTGCGGGCGACCTGATGCTGATCGATCGCCCGCGTCCGGATCGAATAATTGGATGGGCAGGTGTGCGTGCTTCACTGCCGCCGCACACGCACCCCGTGCGGGTCGGGCTGCTGGCCCGGCTGCTGATTCGGGTTCCGGAGGGGGACGATAGGTATCATCGCTCCGTTTCGGCCGCCGGCGGTAACCTGCATGACGCCCAGCCCTGGCGTGCTCCCGGTAGCGTTGTGCGGGTCGCCGCTGAGCGGGACCGGCCCGCGAAGCGCCACGAAGACGCGGTTGCCGGCAGGCGCGATGTCGCTCAGATCGGGCGCCGCATTGGTGGTCAGCGCGCCGTTAAGATCGATGGTGTTCACGCGCTTGCCGGAGGCGACGTCCAGAACGTCCACCACATCGGCGTGCCGGTCCATGACCCACAGATACCGGTCGTGCCGGGTCGCGACCATGCCATGCGAGTCGTGCATCCCCTCCTTGGAGAAGATCCGCTCCGGCGCCGGGAGATTAGGCCCATTCTCCGACGAGTACCCAGAAACCGGGAAGCGGTAGACGTCGAAGCCGTAGAGCAGCGGATGGTGAGGGTCGCCTCCCGAGACGTTCACAGGGCTGCCACCCGAGTTGACGTACATGTGCCCGTCGACCTGCAGCCCGCCGCAGCCGTTCCCCTTCACGGTGGCGCCGTCGTACGCGACGACGATCCGCATCGGCGTCGCACGGGCATCAATCACGAACATCCCACCGCCGCGCAGTGTCACGAACCCGTAGGTGCTGCTCTGATCCACGATCGGGCAGATCGGCCAGTTGACGGGCCGCAGATCCGCCGCCTCGCAGGGCTGCCCGCTCGGAGTGGTGCAGGTCGCCAGGTCCAGCGTGGCGGCCGGGTTGTGCGTGAAGATGTTCCTGGCGTAGTCGGTGTCGATCCGCTCGAGGCGCTTGCCGCTCTGGTTCGCTACCAGGAGGTACGAACCGTCCGGTGCGGCGAAGGCGGCGTGCGCCTGCTGGCCGGTGGGGCTCTGTGTGGTCAGAAAACAAGCTAGCGGCTCACGCCTAACGGCATCGAAGATCACCACGTGGCCGCTGGCCACGAATGACAGGATAGCGTGTGTTTGCGCCTCGTTGAACCGAAGCATGTGTGGACGAACCGGGTTCTTCCCCGTGGCAGCGCAGACACCCTCGCGCAGCCACGCCAAGTCGAGGCGCGTGATGGGCTCGGCCTTCGAGGCATCGCGCCCCATCAGATCGGCACCGTTGAAGATGTGCAGAGTCCCCCCGAAGCCCGGACGAGTGTCGGACTGATCCGCGACCCACACTTCGAATCCCCCGCCCTCGCCCGCATCTCGGGATAACTCCGATCCCGCGTCGGGGCGGGCCGTCGGAACCCTCGGATCGTTGGTCGCGCAACCTGCCAGAAGGAAAACCGCCGCGATCGCACCCGATAACCGCTGGATGAGACACCTCATGTGTAAACCTCCACAGCAAGGGTGACCGCACTCCCTGACCTCGCAGCCCCGTGATCGCACCGAGTCGCCGCCGTTCGGGTTTCTGCTATTCTATTGATCTAGTCAATAGCCCGCTGGAAAGGCTGAACTTGCAGCAGGCACCATTACCCGGGCATCACCCGAAGCACTCACTCTGCACCAGCACGATGCCTCACGAAACCGCCCTTGTCGCCACGATCGCCGCCGGCCTCGGGCTCGCTTTCGTTCTCGGTCTTCTCGCCAGCCGATTCCGCCTGCCCCCGATCCTTGGCTCCCTTCTGGCAGGCGTCGCCATAGGGCCGTTCACACCGGGCTTTGTCGCCGACGCTGGGCTCGCGACCCAGCTCGCCGAGCTCGGAGTCATCCTGCTCATGTTCGGCGTCGGGCTCCACTTCTCGATCGCCGACTTGCTCGCGGTGAGGCGCATTGCCGTCCCCGGCGCGATCGCGCAGATCGCCGCCGCCACGATCCTTGGCGCGATCGTCTCGCGCCTTTTGGGCTGGTCATGGGGGGAGCGGGCTGGTGTTCGGCCTCTCGCTGTCAGTAGCGAGCACGGTGGTCCTGCTCCGCGCCCTCGAGGATCGCGGGTTCCTCGAGTCGGTGGATGGGCGGATCGCCGTCGGGTGGCTGATTGTTGAGGACCTGGTGACGGTACTCGCACTCGTGCTGCTCCCCGCGCTGGCTGGGGCAGTCGGCGCGGGGCCGCCCGACGCGACCGCTGCCGGTGGCGCCGAAGCCGGGCACACGCCCGGGGCTGGCGATAGCGTCGTCGCGACCCTTGGCGTGACCCTCCTCAAGGTTCTGGCGTTCGTTGCGCTCATGCTCGTAGTCGGGCGGCGCGCCATCCCGTGGCTGCTCGGGCGTGTCGTCCGGACGGGATCGCGCGAGCTCTTTACGCTTGCCATCCTGGCCGTGGCGCTCGGAATCGCGGTGGGGGCGGCGGCACTCCTCGGCGTATCCTTCGCGCTGGGCGCCTTTTTCGCCGGAGTGATCGTCAGCGAGTCGGACTTCAGTCGCGAGGCGGCGACGAACGCGCTGCCACTCCAGGACGCCTTCGCCGTGCTCTTTTTCGTCTCGGTCGGGATGCTCTTCGACCCGACGATTCTCGTGCGGCAGCCGCTCCAGGTGCTCGCCGTCGTACTCATCGTGCTCTTAGGGAAGTCTCTCGCGTCGCTCGCCATCGTCCTCGCCTTCCGCTATCCGCTGCACACCGCGCTCACGATATCGGCGAGTCTCGCACAGATCGGCGAGTTCTCGTTCATTCTTGCTGCGCTCGCCGTCTCGCTCGGGCTGCTCCCGACAGAGGCGCAGAGTCTCATCGTCGCCGGCGCGCTGCTCTCGATCACCCTCAATCCGTTCGTCTTCCAGGCGGTGGATCCTATTGAGCGGTGGATCCGCCGCCGTCGCGGACTTGCGGAGACGTTGGAGCGGCCCGCAGGTGCGCTCGCCGAGCTCCCGCCTGGGGTGGATGAGGAGCGACTGCGCGACCATGCGGTGCTGATCGGTCATGGCCGCGTCGGTGCGCCGGTGGCGGAGGAGCTGGCGCTACACGACATCCCCCATGTGATCGTCGAGCAGAGCCGCGAGCGGGCCGAAGAGCTGCGCGAGCGCGGGCTGCCCGTGATCTACGGGGACGCGACGCGACCGGAGGTGCTCGCCAACGCATACCTCGGGCGCGCGCGACTCGTAGTGGTGGCGGCGCCGACCCTTACGCATCGGAGCGTTCACTCCGTCTCGCGGTCAGGAGACGATCCCCGAGTAAACAGGTGCGGTGGTGGTCCTGACTGACGCTGCCATGCACAGCGCCGCACCTGCTTGACGCCCGAACTGTTACAACCATATTGACGCGTGGATCGACTGCCTGGCGTCCGCAGCCGGGCACGTTCACGCCGGATCGCATGCGCGGCTCGGATTCCGACTGGCGCGGGTTGGCGCGCCACCAAGGAGGCTCGACATGATTGGGCGAGTCACGGTGTATGCGGCGATTGCCTCCGCGGCCGTCCTGACCTCCGCCTGCACCAGGCGACCGAAGTTGCTGCTCACGGAGGTGCAGGGCGATGCGGTCGAGCTGTACGTGGACGAGTCAGCCGGCACCTCCGTCCCACTGAATCGGATCTCCTTCGAGGTGCTGACGACGGCGCCTCACGCCGACACGATAGATCTCATCGGGACCATATCGGGCGGCGGATTCGTGGTCGTGTTCGCGCAGCCTGGGTACACCGGTCCTCCGGTCCAGGAGCCATACACGGACATCTCCGGCCGCACGACGCCCGGCATCAAGGTGCAGGAGACCCTCTTCGGCCCGAACCCTGCCGGAGTGGGATCCGCCTACCGCGTTGTCGCGTCAGGCAGAGGCCCGAGCGGAATCGCGGGGCTGTTCTACGTGCGTTACGAAGTGGACGATGTCGTCAAGTTCGGACCACAGCCGCGCCCCGCGATCTCTGGCGCGCTGACCGAGGACGCCACGCCTCCGGTCATGTTTCCCCCGCCACCCGGCAACATCGGCCGCAAGTGGGGGCCTAGCGGGCCTATCGACGGAGACCTCGAGAGCGACTGGAAACAAAGCCTCCCGTCTTTCGGGAGAGCCACGCCGTAGCCGCAGCACGCAACACGGCGATACCTGGCGGTGACCCGCACCCAACGGCACGCCCCACAATTCACTGCCGATCAGTACCCCGTTGTGGTCCCGGCCGAGCCGGCAACAGGAGGGGTCCTCATGTTCAGATCGCGTTTCGTTATCGTTGTGGGCATCGGCAGCGTGGTCGCGCTGGTCGGCTGCAGTCGTGATCGCGAGCTGCTCATGACCGAGTGGTTCCCCGAAGTTGTGGAACTCTACTTGGATGAACCGGCTGGCAGCACGTTGGACCTGTCTCACTACTCCATGAGTGTCAACGCCAAACAGGACCTCATTCCGAACGTTGCTGAGCCTGACTACAGCAATAGTGTGCGTCTGGTTGGTACGATCTCGGGCGGCAGCTATCTGGTTGTTTTCGAGGAGTTCGGGTACACCGGCCCTCCGGTCGCCGGCACCTACACCGATCCTGTCAGTATGCGCCAGATTCCCGGAATTAAGGTGGGCGAGGGTTTCTTTGGTTGGAACTTGGGAGGGGCAAGCACTTCCCTCCGCGTCTCTGGAGTTTCACGAGGTCCAGGCGGCATAGCCGGTATATTCTACACTCGCCAGAGAGTGGATGACGTCCTGAAGATCGGCGGACGGCCACGGCCATCGATTGGCGGGGATTTCATCGAAGACACGCCGGCATTTCTTCCCCTGCCGCTTGCTCCACAAACGTTGGGCCGCAAGTGGGGACCAACCGGGCCGATCGACAATGATCTGGAAAGCGATTGGAGAGCCGGCCCACGTACGTTCGGCGGTCCGACTCCCTGAAGTGTGGGGTAAGGGGAAGATTCACTCTGTGGGAAACCTCCGCTAACGCCACAGCCAGCGCCACGTTAGGCAGGCGCCAAGCCTGACGGGTGTTGTCGGCGTGAGGACGCTCTTACTGCACGACGTGTCCGGGATCTTTGTCCCGAGACCACAGATGCCGAGCAAGCGCGGCCGAGATCGGCTGGCCGGTGCGCTGCTCGATGAAAAGCCATTGACCAGCGGGGTTGATCTCGAGAAAAACGTATCGCCCGTCCGGGGTGAGACGCATGTCCACCGCGCCGTAGACGAGTCCGAGCCGGCTCATGAGCGCCCGCAACCCGTCTTCAACTTCTCGAGGCAGCTCCAACGGTTCGATTCGCACGCTCCCCATGTCCATCCGGAAGTCGATCGCGTACGAGCTCTCCTGCGAGTGGATGGCAGCGGGGAATATCTCGTCGCCGACAATCGTCACCCGCAAATCTACAGTTGCCTGGATGTACTCCTGAAAGATTACCGGCGCGAAGCGAACGCTGTCGACGAGGTCGAGCTCGTCCTGCCTCAGCAGCCTCGTTTCCCGCCATGCCTGCTCGGTTGCCGAGAACGCCTTGTACACGACATGTCCGATTCCGCGCTTCGCCACGAAGTCCCGCGCCTCGACTGGAGAGCTCGTTATGAGCGTGGCCGGAATGGTGAGCCCAACCTCCTGCGCCACACGGAGCTGATAGGCCTTCCGCGCCGCCACATCGTCACGCGTCGGGTGGTTGACCCACTGGGCGTCGAGCGACTGCCAAAGGCCGGCAAACGCCTCCAGCATTTCGTTATAAGCGAAAGTTTGATGAGAGGCGATCGACACTTCGCGATGGATCTGGAAGTGGCGCGGCCTCCGCCACCAGATCGCCCGAACCTCGGCAAAAGAGAGAACTTCCGGGCCATTCGAGCGCAGCAGGAATTCGCGCCCGTTGGGAGGGCGGTAATGCATTGCTAGCTGCAGGTCCTGCGGGAAGCGTGAGAGGTCGAGCAGGTAGCATGCGGCGTGGAGCCTCGCGAGCTCCCCCATCACTGCCTGGGCGTGCTCGTCGCCCTCCCACGAGATGACAAGGATCACGGCAAGAGCGATACGAGGGCGCCGTGAACATTTCGCGGGCCCTCGCCACCATGCCGGCCGTACCGCCGCTTCATCTGCCTTGACGTGTCATCTGCTCGTACTCGGCAGCAACCGCGTTGAGCTCGTGCCGCAGCGCCGGTAGCTCCCCCGCCTCTTCCGCCGTGAGCAAACCGCTCTGCTGCGCCGCCTCGCGCTCCGCAATCGCATTCGAAAGCTCAGCCGCGCGGCCCTCGAGCTCCGCGATCATGGCGTCGAAGGCCTCCGGGAACGTCTGCGCCCACGCCATCGAGTGATGCGGCGTAGCAAGCACAAATGGCGCGCTGCCGCCCTGCGTAGTGAGAGGGGACGGGTCCGGGAGGTCGCCGAGCAACTTTGACGTCTGCGGGTCGTCGATGAACTTCGACGTCTGCGGATCGTCAGTGAACTTCGACGTCTGTGGATCGTCGGTGAACTTTGACGTCTGCGGGTCGTCAGTGAACTTCGACGTCTGCGGGTCGTCGGTGAACTTTGATGTCTGCGGATCGTCGGTGAATTTACGCGTCTGCGGATCGTCGGCGAATTTCAACGTCTGCGGGTCGTCGCTGAACTTGAGCGTCTGCGGATCGTCGAGAAGCTTAAGCGTGGGACGGTCGTCTCTGAACTTCAGCGTCTGCGGCTCGTCGAGAAACTTCAGCGTCGGGCGGTCGTCCCTGAACTTCAGCGTCGGGCGATCGTCGATGAATTTGAGGGTCGGGCGGTCGTCGAAGATCTTGAGCGTGGGTCGGCAGACTCCTTCAGTGTCGTATGCGTATCCGAGCGCGTGGTGGTCGAGCACGCTCGCCGGCGTCACGATGCTGCCAAGGCTTGCCCATGGCTCCATCGAGTCTGTCAGATTGTGCCCCGCCCCTGCGCCTGAGGCCGGGAGGTACGCGGCGCCAGGGTGCATCGCCTGCCAATCCGCCCAGAGTTTGTCGACGAAGCAATGATGCAGGAAGAACACGGGATCATTCGGCGACGAGGCAGGCGACATCGAACCGCCGACCCACACGTGAACGCGGTTGTGCGTCTGCGGGCCGTTGATCCACCCCTCGAGCCTGTTGCGGAAGCCTGACGCGGACAACGAGCTCCACGGCGAGACGTCGTACGTCGCATCGCCAAGGGCCGCGGTTACGTCACCTGGCACCGGAAGCGTCGGTGCTAACGCCGACACGCCGAACCTGCGGCGCAGATCCGGCCCGTCGATTGTGAGCGTCCAGTTGCCTGCGTCGAACGCGAACGGGCCGGTCATGACGCGCCCGTCGGATGGGCGGCCGTTCCCGCCCATAAGGGTTGCGTCCCAAATCGTCGCGGCGGCCGAGTTGTCGATCGTCCAGTCCCAGTACGGTAGCGTGACGGTCGCATCGACCGCCTGCAGGTCGAGCTCGTAGCGGCGGAGAAATTCTCGATGCCACGGCAGGAACGCAGGCCCGCGGTGCGCGTTGGGCATCGAGTCGACGTGCCATTGAACGTATTGGTCGTACTTGCCGTTGACCCTGAGCGCAAGCACGGCGGCGACGAACTTCGCGCGCTCGTTAGGGGTCAGCGTCGATTGGTTCTTCCGGCAACGGAGGGCCATCGGACCGTCTCCTCTTCGCCGCGGGAAATGCGTGGCCGAGTGCGCGGGGAGCGCCCACGCCTACGCATTAGTGGTCGCGATCGTGGTCGTGGTTGTGCTCGTGATTGTGGTCGTGATTATCGCCGTGATCGTGACCGCCATGAGAGTGTCCTACCACCTGTCGGATATCTGCCTGACCCCATTGGCGAATGAGATCCTCGGCAAGCTCGAACGCCGAGCCGTACTCCGCGAAAATATTCTGGTTCGACATGACACCGGTCGGGGTCTCTTCGATCGCGATCTCCTGTCCATCGATGAAAAGATGGAGGCAACAGGGCGCGCCCTTCGAGAGCGGCTTCGCGTCCCGGCTCACCGTAATGCGGCGGCCCCGGTATACCGACTCCCCCACGTCGTCACGGGACGTCCTAACAACGTCGGTGGTATGCGCCGCCTTGGTTTCTGCTCGTCTTCTCGGCGTCATTCGTGCCTCCTTGATGCGTGAACTCGAACCACAAGCTAAAGCTCTGATCAACTTGTAGAGGGTTGGTGGCGTGTCCGCCAGGGCCTCCGCAGCAATCAGAATACCCTCCTGTCGAGGTCGCCGACTGCGTTGCGTCGCCTCACGACGCCTTCAGCGCGGCGAGGAGGTTCTGCATCGTCGTCACCGTAGCTGCGTAGGCCGGGTCGGTGACGACGTTCGTGAGCTGGAACGGGTCGGCCTGCAAGTCGTACAGCTCGCGGTCGCCGTTCCAGTACTCGGCGTACAGGTACTGCGCGGTGCGGACGGCCGAGAAGCTGTTCGCGGTATTGGTCGCGCCGAGGAACTCCGTCAGCACCTCCGTCCGCCACGACGCGGCAGGGTTGTTGAGAAGCGGGACGAGGCTCATTCCGTTCACCGGTATCGTCGGCGTGGCGCCGGCCCATTCAGCGATGGTCGGGGCGAGATCGATCAACGACACCAGGTGATCGTCGGTTCGCGACGTGAGCCCCGGAACGCGGACCCACATCGGGACGCGCATGCATTCATCATACACGCAGTTTTTGCGGTCCTTCAGGCGGTGTTCGCCCCACGTCAACCCGTTGTCCGATACGTAAACGAAGATCGTGTTGCTCCAGCGGCCCGTTGCAACGAGCGTGTCGATAAGCTGCGCGACGGCACGGTCCACCGACTGGAGCGCCTCGACCTGCCTGACGTGAAACGCATCACTCGCGGCGATCGCCGTCGAGTCCATGACCGGGAGCCCCTGCACGTACGCCGGCTTGTCGCTCACGTCAGCCTCGTTGTAGGAGGGCGGCCGATAGGGCGGGAGCGTGGAGAAGGTCCCGATGTCGCCAGGCTCCGGCTTGGCGGGCTCGTGCGGTCCGAAGGGGGTGAAGAAGAGGAAGATCGGCTGGGTAGAGGGCGTGGACGTGATGAACTGCACTGCCTGCCTGGCAACCTCGCTGGTGGAGTAATCCTGCGGGCCGCTGCCGTACGTCGTGTGCGTGCCGTTGTGGTTGAGCGTGTAGTTGTAGTACTCGTCGTCATCGTTGCCGACGAAGACATGGAACTCGTCCCATCCCGGTGGGACCGCGGGGGAAAGGCCCCCGTAGTCGTTCAGGTACTTGCCGTAGATTCCCGTGCGATAGCCCTCCGGCCGGAGCCAGGTCGCGATTGTGGAACTCGGGTCGAACTTTGTCGCGCCCCCGTTCGGCAGATAGCTCTGCAGCACGCCGTGGTTGTGCGCGTGCTGGCCGGTGAGAATGCCCACCCGGGCGGGGCAGCACGTGGGTACGGGCGAGAAGGCGTACTCGAACTTCACCGTCTCCGTGCCCAGCCGCGCCGTGATCAGCGGCATGTACCCCATCAGGTCGTGACGTTGGTCGTCGGTGAGGACGATGACGATGTTCGGAAGGGGGACGTTGGAGACGTTGACGATCACAGCGGTGGATGTGTCCGCGTTGGCCGCGGTGTCCCTTGCGATCGCCGTGAGGGTGTACGACCCGTTGGAGAGAGTCGCCGTGTTGAGTGATTGCGAGTACGGCGCAGTGGGGTCCTCCGCCCCGAGGTTCACTCCGTTCACCTGGAACTGCACACCGGCAACGAGCCCATCGTCTGTCGCGTCCGCCGTGACGGTGACGATGCCGGACGCGGTCGTGCCGTCCGGAGGCGCGGTGATGGTAACCGTTGGCGGCGTCGTGTCGTTGGCGGGGGGAGGCGGTGGTAGCGGGACGGTAACCTCAAACAGCTCGTTGGAATCGAACCACGCCTTCCCGGCGTTGTCGGGGTCTGTCGCGATTCCGATCTCGAACCTGACGACGACGGCCCCTGTCGGCGCGGTGTAGCGCCCGCCGACGCGGGTCCATACCGTCGTCCCCCTGACGACCCCGACTGTATCGCCGCGGATGATGTTCGCGGGCGACGGCGTCGACGGGAGGCCTGATGCATTCAGCCAAATCAGCCTGACGCGAGCCCCTTTGCCGCCGACGCCCGACCCCTTGATCCACCCCGCGGCGTCGTACTCGCTCCCCACGGCGACAGCGACATCCTGGTATGTCGCCCGGCCATACTTCGAGGACAGCGTCATCTGCTCGGAGTACGTCCCGGAGTGCTTCTGCGTCTTGACGACCGAGCGGGCGGAGGTCGTCGCGCCCGGCCACCCCGTACCACCGCTCTCGAACCCTGGGTTGGTCAGCAGGTTGATGGAGGCGACCAACGTGCGCGCGCCAGTGGTGGCGGACGCGCCGGGCCCGTGGAGCGGGCCGAGCGGTGCACTGTCCGCACAGGAGGCGGCGAGGATCAGCGCGAGCAGCGCCCACGCAGGAGGCACCGAACGACGCGGACCAGCGGTCATGGCTTACCCCCTTGGTTCGGCGGGATGTCCGCAACGGAGCGTCAGCGCGACATCCGTCGCGTCACGATACCTTCAGCGCGGCCAGAAGGTTGCGCAGCGTGCTCACCGTTCCGGCGTGGGCGGGATCGTTCACGACGTTCGTGAGCTGGTACGGATCGACCTGCAGGTCGTAGAGCTCGCGGTCCCCGTTCCTGTACTCGACATACACGTACTGCGACGTCCGGACAGCCGAGAACGTGGTGGAGTTCGACGATGAGCCGAGTAGCTCGAGCAGGAGCTCGGTGCGCCACGGCGCGCCGCCGTTGCTCAGAAGCGGGAGGAGGCTCCGCCCGTTCACGCTCGTCGCCGGCGTCGCTCCGCCCCATTCGGCGATGGAAGGCGCGAGGTCGATAAGCCCCACGAGACTAGCGTCGGTACGCGACACGAGTCCCGGCGCGCGGACCCAGAGCGGCACACGCACGCACTCCTCGTAGACGCACGCCTTCCGGTCGCGCAGGCGGTGCTCTCCCCACGCGTACCCGTTGTCGGAGGTGACGACCAACACCGTGTTGCTCCACCGACCCGCTGCCTCGAGCGAGTCGACGATCTCGACGATGGCGCGGTCCACCGCCTGGAGTGCTTCGAGCTGCCGCCGATGGAACGAGTCGCTGACGGCAATCTGGTTCGACGTCATCGGGGAGAGCCGTCTGATCCAGGCCGGCTTGTCGCTGACGTCGGCCTCGTTGAACGATGGCGGGCGCCAGTCCGGGTGGTTGGCGTACGACCCGATGTCGGTCGGGTGCGGGACCGAGGGATCGTGCGGCGCGTACGGCGTGAGGTACACGAAGAACGGCTGGCTCGGCGGCGTCGATGCGATGAACTCCACCACCTTCTGCGTGAGCACCGTCATCGAGTAGTCCTGCACGGCGCTGCCGTATGGCGTGATCACGCCGTTGTCGTTGATCGTGTAGTTGTAGTAGTAGTAGACCGACGGATTGAAGTCGGTTTCGTCCACCAGGATGTGCCACTCATCCCAGCCGGGGTGTACAAGGGGGGATAGCAGCTCATCGTAGCCGTTGAGGTACTTGCCGTATATCCCCGTCCGGTACCCCGCCTTTTGCAGCCACGTCCCGATCGTCGAGGTCGGGTCGAACTTGGTGACGCCCCCGTTCGGAAGGGTGTTCTGCAACACCCCGGTATTGTGCGAGTAGCGCCCCGTCAGGAAGTTGACGCGGCTGGGACAACAGAGGGGCGTCGTCGCGAACGCGCGGTCGAACTTGACAGTCTCGCTCGCCAGGCGCGCCGCGGTGCGCGGCATGTACTGCATCAGGTCGGCGCGCTGATCGTCGGTCATGATGACGATGATGTTGGGACGGCTCGTGGTGCCGTTGGCGAAGGTGACCGTGACGCCTGCCGAGACGGTCGTGTTGTTCGCCGCGTCGCGCGCGACGGCGGTGAAGGTATGATCGCCGTCGGGGAGCGTGGCCGTCCCGTAGGAAAGCTCGTACGGGGGGCTGGTGTCTTCGGCGCCGGTGTTCGCCCCGTCCACTTGGAACTGGACGCCGGCGACGGCGACGTCATCGGTCGCGTCGGCCGCGACGGTGATGACCCCGGCGACCGTCGAGCCCGCCGCTGGCGCCGTGATGGATACGACAGGCGGCAACGCGTCAGGTGATGTCGGGATGAGCTCGGTGTCGTCGAACCAGGCGGTGCCCGAGTTGTCCGGATCAATCTCGGTCAGAACGTTCAGCCGGGCGACGACGCTGCCAGCCGGCGCCACGACGCTCTGGCCGACTCGAGTCCACGCCTGCGTGCCCGTGAGCGTTCCGAGCACGTCTCTGGCAATGATGCTTTGGGAAGGGGGCGGCGCTGGCAGGCCGGAAGCGTTTAGCCAGATGAGCTCGATGCGGGCGCCCGCCCCGCCGACTCCGGTCGTTCTGATCCACCCCGCGGCGTCGTGCAGCGCGCCCGCCGTGACGGCGAGGTCCTGATGGACCGCGCGAGGGTGCTTGGATGAAACGGTAATTTGCAGCGACCGCACGCCCGAGTGTGCCTGCGTGGTGACGACCGCGCGACCGCCTTTGCTGGCGTCCTGCCACCCGGTTGTGCCGCCCTCAAACCCCGGATTGTTCACGAGGTTGCTGGCTTGCACGGCCGCGCTCGCGCTCGGTTGCTCCGGCGCCAGGGGCGCGCGATCTGTACACCCCGCGCCGGCAATCGCGGCCGCAACGCCGAGCGTCAACGTCAGGCGATGGCTTGCGTCCCGCAGCGTGCCCTTCATCGGGCCTCCCCCCCCACGGGTGGTTCCGTGGCGTGAAGCGTGTTGATGCTGCCGCACCCCGCCACCACCACCGCGAGGCAAGAGAAGCTGCAAAGTCGCGCCAGCCATAATGTGATCTATGTCACAAAATGCAAGGGCTTCGTAGCCGAGCGCGACTATATAGACTGCTGAGCACGTTAGGCCCTCGCCTTGCAGCGCACGGCGAGCTCTTCGGCGATTCTAGCGCACTCATCAGGCACGGCGCGACTATCGATCTGGAGAGCTTGCGACTGCGTCAGCGTTAGGTGTCAGCACGGCAGTCATCGGGTCCGCCGGCGCGCCTCCTCCGAGGAAGCAGGCGCGTGCACCGCCTCGTCGCGACGCCCTCGCTGGCGGGGGCTGTCAGAGGGAGGACGCTCTTCTATTTCTGCGCGATGTGGTGGCGTGTCCAGGAAGACACGCCGCCGCCTCGAGCCAGCTTTGCGACATCCAGGTTGACGACGGAGGCGAAGGGCTCGAGCTCAGCCGGCCGGACCGTTATCCGGGCCGAACGTTTGAACGTGACAACCTGTGTGCGTACGTCACCGCTGACGCACACGCACCCCGTGCGGGTCGGGTTGCTGGCCCGGCTGCTGATTCGGGTTCCGGAGGGGGACGATGGCTATCATCGCTCCGCTTTGGCCGCCGGGGTTCCCCACGACATGGAAGCGGTGGCAGCGCGTGCCTTACGCATGGGCACGTTCACTCCGTCTCGCGGGCAGGAGACGATCGCCGAAGAATAGGCAGGTGCGGTGGCTTGCCGACTTGGGACGACAGCGGGTGGCGGTCGGCACTGTCCCGCCCCCGCCCTCGACCGACCAGCGCGCCTACGGGTCGCCCCCTTCCGAATCGTCGTACGCGATCCAGCCGTCGATTGTCAACGCCGACGTGCGGTTGACGAGGTTCGCCTCGCCCTCGACGTGCGCCTCCCCGGTGGCACCCGCGAAGCGCCCCGTCCCGCCGACGGCCGTCAGCGTGGCGGTGAAGCTCACGCGGCCAGGCACGCTCGGTACGTTCGTGCCGCTGCCCACCGCATGCAAAGCGTCCCCGTTGCTCGCTGTGAACGTGGCCTGCGTGGTCTGGGTGCCGGCGACGACATCGATCAGCTTATCCGAGTAGAACTGGGTGCGGCCCAGGTGCGTGAACCGGCAGGCGCCCGTGTCCACCTGCCGGATCACTCCGGGCGCGACGACCTCCGGCGGCGCGAGCACCGTCTCGCAGCGGCCAGTCAGCGGACGCGGTTGGCTCTCATGGTCCGCGCGGGCGAGCGTCGACGCGTCGGGTGCGGTGACCGTCGGGGCGTCACCGCCGCAGGCGGCGAGTACGACCATGAAGAGAGCTGCGGGAGCTAAGGTGCGCATCACAACCTCCTGACAAGGGTGCAGGACCGCGAGTGGCGGTTGCCCCCCGCGTGAGCGCGTGGTATTTAGGACGGCCCCGTAGAGTCCCCGTTAGATCCGCGTGAAACCTCGGCTACCCGGTTTCGCATGCTCCGGCTTCACACGTTCGGCGGCTGTCACCTTGCCCGAGACGGGGTCCGGCTCGAGGCGTTGTCGGGCCAGCGGAAAGGGCTCGCGCTGCTCGCGTTGCTCGCCGCGGCCGGGGACCGCGGGGTGAGTCGCGATGCGCTGGCCGCATACCTCTGGCCGGAAAGCGACGAGGAGCGCGCCCGGACCTCGCTCCGGCAACTCATCCACGCCCTTCGTGCCCAGCTAGCGGCGCCGGAGTTGCTACTCGCATCGGCCGAGGTCCGCCTGAATCCGGACAGCGCCACGAGCGACGTGGCGGAGTTCGATGGGGCGCTTCGCGGGGGTAACGAAGAGGCGGCGGTCGCGCTCTACTCCGGTCCCTTCCTCGAGGGCTTCTACCTCCGAGGCGCCGACGACTTTGAGCGGTGGACGGCGACCGAGCGGGCGTCGCTATCGCACCGCTTCGCGCGCGCGCTCGAGACGCTCGCCGAGCAGGCGAGCGCGAACGGGGAGGCCCGCGCCGCCGCGGAGTGGTGGCGCCGTCTCGCCCATGCCGAACCACTCAGCGCGCGGGCCGCCACGGGACTGATGCGCGCACTGGAGGCCGCGGGGGAACGCGCCGCCGCCCTACAGCACGCCCAAGCGCACCAGCTCCTGGTGCGGGAGGAGGTGGGCGGCGCGCCTGATCCGTCAGTGACGGAGCTAGCCGCCCACCTCCGACGCGCCGCGGCGGCGCGAGTGGACGTGCCACGGGCAGATGCACATGCCGCGACCGGGGTGACATCGCCCGAGGCGCCTGCGGCGGTGCCGGCCTCTCTCCCCGCCTCGCCGCATGCCGCGGCCCCGGCGGAGGCGGCGCCGCCGGCCCGGCGTCCGCGTGCACGCCGCGTGCTACTCCTGCTCGCCGCTGCCGGGCTCCTGCTCGCCCTCTTCGGCTCATATGTGTTATGGCGGCGCCCGGCTGCGACCCCCTCGGTCGCGGTGCTCCCGTTCGCCAACACAGGCGGCAACCTGGCAGATGAGCCGCTCAGCGATGGGCTCACTGACGAGCTGATTGGCGCACTCGCCAGGGTGGACGGTCTCCGCGTTGCAGGGCGCACCTCGGCGTTCGCGCTCAAAGGGCACGCGCTCGGGGTGCGCACCGTCGCTGACACCCTCGGCGTCGCCGCCGTGGTCGACGGGAGCGTGCGTCGCGTCGGCCGCCGGCTCAAGGTGACCGCCCAACTCGTGCGCGCTAGCGACAACGCCGTGCTGTGGGCAGACACGTATGACCGCGAGCTCACCGACGTCCTCGACGTGCAGGAGGAAATCGCCCGCGCCATCGCCGGCGCCCTCCGCGTTACGCTCGTCGGGGCGGGTGACGCCGCACTCGCCCGGCGCCCGACGGCGGACCCGGCTGCGTACGAACTTTACCTGCGAGGCCGCCACATCTTTACCACGCGCACCGACCGGGACGCCGTGCTCCAGGCCGCCCGGTACTTCGAGCAGGCAGTCGCGCGCGACTCCGCGTACGCGCGTGCGTACGCCGGTCTGTCCGACGTGCACACGAGGCTCGCGGTCTTCGGTTTCCGGCGACCGCGCGAGGAGTACGCGCGGGCGAAGGCCGCGGCCCGTCAGGCGCTCGCGCTGGACAGCACGCTCGCGGAGGCGTACGCCTCGCTGGCGCACGTCCTATGCGTTTCCGACTTCGACTGGCGCGGCGCAGAGCGGGCCTTCCGCCGGGCGACCGAGCTCGACCCGGGATACACCTTCGCACGCGTGCCATTCGCAATCTGCCTGCTGAGTGAGGGGCGTTTCGCCGACGCCATCGCCCAACTCGACACGGCACGCGCAGCCGACCCGCTCGCGCCGGCGGTGAGCAACGTGCTCGGGCGCGTCTACGTGAGCGCCCGGCAGCCGGACCGGGCGATCCGGCACCTGCGCGAGGCGCTGGAGCTCAGCCCGCAGATGGACCTCGCCTACCAGCAGCTCGGGCACGCGTACCTGCAAAAGGGGATGCACGCGGAGGCGATCGCGGCCCTTCGCCAGGCGGCGGCGCTGAGCGGCATCCGCGACTCCGCGCACCTCGCCTACGCCTACGCCATCACCGGCCAGCGCGACGAGGCCAGGCGAGTCGTGCGCGCGCTCCTCGAGCAGTCGCAGAGCCGGTACGTGCCGCCTGTCCACGTCGCGATGGCCTACGCCGGACTCGGGGACGCGGACACGGCGTTCCAGTGGCTGGAGCGCGGGTACGCGGAGCATGCGTCGTTCATGAATGGAGTCAACGTCACGCCGGCCTTCGACGCGCTTCGCTCGGATCGGCGCTGGCTGCCACTGCTCCGCCGAATGAGCCTCGCGCCCTGATTACGCCCTCGGCTCCAACCCCCAGGCGAGAGAGGACGGCGGCGCCTCGGAGAGCTCCGCACCCGGCTGCCGCTTGACGTGCCGCTGATGCTGCAGGCTAGGACGACACCTAATGGAGGCTTCGCCATGAACTTCCCGCTCGATCTACGCTTCAAGCTTATCGCGATCGCCCAGCAGATTGCCGTGCGCGACGCTAGCGGGCGCCTTCTCTATTACGCAAGACAGAAGGCGTTCAAGCTCAAGGAAGCTGTAACCGTGTTCGCGGACGAAGCGCAGTCGCAACCGCTCTACCGGATCGCCGCGGACCGCATTCTCGACATCTCCGCCCAGTATCACATCGAAACGCAGGACGGCACGCCGCTCGGCTACGTGCAACGGCGTGGAATGCGGTCGATCTGGCGGGCGCATTACGAGATTCATCGCGATGGGCGGCAGATTCTGTCAATCAATGAGGAGAATCCCTGGGTGAAGCTTGCCGATGGGATGGCAAGCGGGATTCCGATCGTCGGGATGTTCACGGGATATTTGTTGCACCCTGCCTATAGCGTCACGCAAGTGAGCGACGGCGCCAGAATCCTGCGCCTGATCAAGCAGCCAGCGTTCTTCGAGGGGCGCTACCGGATCGAGCGAATCGCCGAGCGGCCGACCGACGTGGAAGAACTGGCCGTGCTCGGCTTGGTGATGATGGTGCTTCTGGAGCGGGACCGGGGCTGATGCGAGCGCGTGAATCTGAGCGTTAGGCCGAGCCAGCGAAAGGAGCAATGCCCGCGCCCCGGATAATAGTGATCATGGGGGTCGCTGGTTCCGGAAAGACCACCATCGGGCGAGCCCTCGCCGCTGCGCTGGGATGGGATTTCTTCGACAGCGACGAGCATCATCCTCACGAGAACATCGCGCATGCGGCGCGGCCTGGCTCTCACCGATGAAGACAGGCATCCCTGGCTCGCGGAACTAGGTGATCTGATCGCCAGCCTGCTTGCGCGCGGCCGCTGCGCAGTGCTCGCGTGTTCAGCGCTGCGCCAGAGCTACCGGGATGCACTCGTCCCGCCAGGCACTCCGGACGGCGCGATCGCCTTCGTGTACTTACAGGTCGGCGAGGGGCTGCTGGAAGACCGTCTTCTAGCGCGCGCAGGACACTTCGCCGGCGTTGAGCTGCTCGAGAGTCAGCTCCACACGCTGGAGGAGCCCGCGGACGCGCTCTGGATCGACGGCTCGGCGCCGCCGAGCGACATCGTCCAGCGGGTCCGGGACGCTCTGGCGGTGTGATCGAGGCCGCACCACAGCCCTTTTCTTCGGCTAAGGCCTTGCCCTGCTCGTGTCGCTCGCGGGTGCCGGCTTGAAGCTCGCTGGCAGCGTGGTCCCGGTCTCCGCGCTCTGCACTTCGACGATGTCGGCCTTCATGGAGCCGAGTGCTGTCAGCAGCTCGTCCTGTTCCGCCTTCGGAACATTGAACTGATTCAGCGTCGCCACGAGATCCTCGACGAGCGCATTGAACTCGCCCTCCGTGACCTTCATGTCGCGGTGCGCTTCCTTCATGCTCCTCCCCGTGTACGTGCACGGACCGCCGGTCTGATTACAAATCTGATCGACCAACATCGCTTTCACACGCGGGATGTTGCTCCGAGCGAACTTCTTGTTGATGCGAGTATCGGCGGCCACGCGCGCCACGAAAGAGTCGACGACGGAGGCAATCGCGGACTTTCCTCCCAACCGGTCGTACAGAGACTGCGGGGCCGCAGGTTCTCGCGCTGCGGCTGCTACGGAATCTTGCATGGTATCTACCTGCGCCGTGTCTTGGTCTCCCGGGCTGCAGGCGAGGATGGTGAGGATTACCACGGCGAGTGAAGAAGCCGTGAGGCGAGATGTTTCCAGTCGAATTCGCATAGGCTCCCCCGGAGTTTAGTGTCAGAGTGTCGACATTATCCTGCGGAGGCAGTGGTCGAACCGCAAGGAGGTCGAAACTCCTAACCCTCCCACCGGGCTGAGCGACAATCGATCGTGACCTCTGCCGAGCCGGGGTCGGCGCGCGCATATTGCGCGGAACCCCGACCGGAGGGCAGCCATGGCGACGTTCATCCTGCTCAGCAACCTCACCGACGAAGGCGCCAAGACGATCAAGACGAAGCCGGACCGTATCAACGAGGTCAATCGGGAGCTGGAGAAGCTGGGCGCCCGGGTCACGGCGCAATACGCCGTGCTCGGCCCCTACGACTTCGTCAACATCGTGGAAGCCAAGGACACGGCGACGATCGCTCGCGTGTCGGCCGAGCTGGCGTCCCGCGGGAGCGTGAGACTGCTTACCCTGCCGGCGATCCCGATCGACGAGTTCGTGAGCTCACTACGACAGTGAGCGCGAGGAGAGGCGAGCGGTGAGGGCCAGAGCGGTGAACACTGTCCAGTGAGCGGGGAGCGGGGAGCGGGAACGGCGGGCCCTCCGCACTCCGCTCCCAACTCAACACCGGAGGTCTCTCGTGCGACATCTCTTCCACTTCGCGCTCGCGCTTCTCGTCGCTCTCGCGGCTCAGTCGCCCTGTCGAGCGCAGTCCCTCGATCTCGAGGCGTATCGGCTGGTCGATCTGACGCACGCTCTTAACGAGCGCACCCTCTACTGGCCGACGTCACCATCGAAGTTCGAGCTCGAGCGACTCGCGTACGGCGTGACCGACGGCGGGTTCTTCTACGCCGCCAACGCGTTCAGCGCGCCCGAGCACGGCGGTACGCACCTCGATGCGCCGATCCACTTCTTCGAGGGACGCCGAACCGCTGACCAGATTCCGCTGGAGCAATTGGTCGCACCAGCTGTGATAATCGACGTAAGTGCGCAGGCGGCCGCGGATCGGGACTATCGCCTGACGCGGCAGGACGTCCTGGCCTTCGAGCGGAGGCACGGCCGCATCGCACGGGGGACGATCGTGCTGTTGCGCACCGGCTGGAGCCGCTTCTGGCCCGAGCGAAAGGCCTACCTGGGCGATGACACGCCCGGCGACGCTTCCAAGTTGCACTTCCCGAGCTATGGCGAGGACGCCGCGAAGCTGCTCGTGGAGGACCGGGCGGTCGCCACTCTCGGCGTCGATGCCGCGTCAATCGACTACGGCCCGTCGCGAGATTTCATCGTGCATCAGGTCACCAGCCGAGCGAACGTGCCCGGTCTCGAGAACCTTACCAACCTGGACCAGCTCCCGGCCAGCGGTGCGCTAGTCATCGCGTTGCCGATCAAGATCGAGGGCGGCTCGGGCGGGCCGGCGCGCGTGATTGCCCTGGTTCCGAAGCAGGGTCGGCGAGCGAGTCCCAGATAGGCGAGCGCGGCGCCCTGAACCCGTGCCGCTCAGCCCTGCGCGTCGTACCCCAGCGGCCGCGTCATCTCCACGAACGACACGGAGGGGTGCTGCGCGAGCTGCACCACTGCTCGCAGGGGCACGCGCCCAATCGCGATGTTGCCGACACGCGTCCCGCCGGCTAGTCCGATCATCGCCGGCTCGACTGCCTCCCCCTCAACGCGCACGAGGACCACTATCTCCTCCTCCGCCGCCACGCCGCCCGGCGCGCCAAGCGCCGCATCCAACCGCGTGCGCAGACGTGCGTCCACCTTGCGGCGCCACTCAGCCCCTTCCACCCCTCACCATTTCGCCTTGTCATCGCGCGGCTCGCCGGGCTTCCAGTCG
>JALZIF010000150.1 GCA_030860435.1 Gemmatimonadota bacterium
TTCGAAGTCATTCGTACCGGAGGCAGTGGACCGGGTCTTGTTGCGCGGCCCGCCAGGCGGGAACAATCCCGAACGTCAGGCCTACCGAGCACGAGACAGCGAACGCGACGAAGACCGACAGAGGTGACACGATGGTGCGGATGTCGGCAACGCGCTCGATGCCGATGCTCAGCGCGACGCCGACGAGGATTCCTGCGACGCCACCGGCGACGCTGATCAGCACCGCCTCGCTCAGGAACTGGGCGAGGATGTCGCGCTGCGTCGCCCCCATCGCGCGCCGCACACCGATCTCCCGGATGCGCTCGAGCACCGAGGCGAGCATGATGTTCATGATACCAATTCCACCCACGACGAGCGAGATCGACGCGATGGCGCCGAGTACGATGTTGAAAATTGTCTTCGTGCGCTGTTCCTGCCTGAGGAGGAGCTCGGGAATCGCGATCTCGAAGTCGATCACCTGGTTGTGGCGCCGTTCCAGCATTCGCTGAACGACGTCGGCCACGGGCGGGACCAAGCTCGCCTCGCGCACGCGCACCACGATCCGATCGAGTTGGTGATAGTTCGCGCGCTCGGCACGTTGCTGGGGGTCCTCTTCCGGCTGATCGCTCGTGACCACTGTCGCCTGCCGGCCGGCCTGCTCCACGTCACGCGTCGTGACCTGCGCCCGATTGCGGTAACGGAGCAGCATGGTGGCAAGCGGGACGTACACATCCATGTTTGCGTCGCGAATGCCAAGGCGTTGCGAGGTCTGCTCCGGAATCTGGCGATCTTCCAGCACGCCCACGACCGTGAGCCAGGCATTGCCGACCTTGATGGGCCGCCCGATGGGTTGCTCGGTAGTGAAGAATCGGGAGCGCACGCCCTGCCCGATGATGCACACGGACGCCGCACCGGCAACCTGCGCGTCGGTGAAGAACCCACCGTCGGTGAGCGACATGTTCAGCATGCGGAAGTAACTGGTGTCGACGCCCACCAGCTTTCCCGATCGGCGCCGACCCTCGCGCGTTATCTGGGTTTGAAGCACGAGCTCACCGCTCGCCGCGTCCACATCCGGAATCATGAACGCGATGCTTCGGGCATCGGTCACCGTGAGGCCGGGCGAGTATCGCTTCTGCTCCCGCTCCTCATCGTCGCTCGCCACTCCCTCCTGCTGCGCGACGAGCGGGGACACGACGATGTTGTTGGTCCCGAGCAGTTGCATCTGCTCGAGAATCTCCCTCTCGGCACCTCGGCCAATGGCGAGCATGGCAATGACCGACGCCACGCCGAACAGGATGCCGAGGGAGGTCAGTGCGCCTCGAAGCCTGTTGTGCCCGACCGCCTCCAACGCGATGCGGAGGCTGAAAGCGGCGTGCCCAACGAGCTCCCTCCGCAGCCGGCCAAGCTCCTGCAACCGCATGGTGTCAGCTCAGGGCGCTCGAGCGACGGGCGCGGACGAAGACTTCTCGGCGGCCAGACGCACGGTCGACAACTCCGCCCGGTTCGCGGGAGGTGAGAGAAAAACCTCGTCATCGGTATCCAAGCCGCGTACGACGACGATCTCGTTGTCGTTCATGGCTGCCGTTTCCACTTCCTGCCTTACGATACGGGCGCCATCGCGCTTGAACACGTACGGAATGCTGTCCTCGCTCATCACGGCTTCGATGGGAATGGAGAGGACGTTCGGTACCGATGCGGTGAGGATGGCGTTGCCGGTCGTCATGCCCGGACGAAGCGTGGTGTCCGGCTTCGCGATCGCGACCTTCACCTCGAACACTTTCGCGTCGGCGTTCGGCCGCTGCTCTCCCACGTTGGCGACGGCTTCGACGGTCCCTATAAGGCGCTTCGACGGATCCGCATCGAGCGTGATCTCGGCGGGTTGCCCGACGGCGATCTTCCGCACGTCGATCTCGTTGACATACGTGACGGACTCCATCTGACTGAGGTCCGGCAGGGTCGCGACCGTCGGATCCCATGCGGAAACCTGCGAGCCCACCGTCTTCTTTCGCCCGTTCCACTCCTTGTCGTAGATCACCATGCCAGGCGCGGGAGCGCGAATTGTGAAGCCGCTCATCACGTCCTGAACGACCTTGAGCTGGTTGCGCTGCCGCTCGAGCTCGGAGGAGACCTCGCGCATCTTTGCAACGGCCTGCTGCGTTTTCGTCTTGTAGTTTGCTTTCGCCTGCGTGAAGGCACGCTCCGCCTTCTCGTGCTCGATCGCTGCTTGCCGGCGAATGGACGGAGCCTCGTACGTGGACTGCCCTTGCGCGATCCGCTTCTCCTCGAGGGACAGCTCGAGCGTGCGGATCTCCTCGCGCGCGGTCGCCAGCGAGAGCGCCGAGTCGAGCTGTGCCTGCGTGTACTGCGCATCGGCCTTCTGGAGCGCGAGCGAAACTTCCTGGAACTTCGCCGCGACTCCGGAGCGGTCGAGCTCCGCGACCATATCGCCCGTCTTCACCACCGTCCCTTCGGGGACGAGCGACGAGATCCTCGTCTGGAACGCGCCGGCCTGCTGCATGTTCGGCGGACCCTGTATCTGCACGAACTTGCGCGCGCGAAGCTCGCCGGTGGTGCTGACGACGACCCGAAACTCCCCAGATTTTACCTTCGCCGCGATTGCAGAGCCGGCCTTGGGCGAGTCGTCGGAGTATCGCAGGGCAAAGGCGCCCAGCGCGATGATGGCGAGCGACGGAACGATGACGCGAGGGCGGCGGAGCTGTTCCAGCATTGCAACGCACCTTCCGGCGGGGTCGAATAGGGCGGGCGAGCGGCGGGCCGGAGCCGAAGCTCAATATTGACCGCGGTACGGGCCAACTCAAGCCGCTTCGATGTTGAGAGTGCCTGACACACCGGAGGCGCCGAGAAGGCACGGCCTACGATCCGCATCACGAGCCACTCGTTACGCATGCACCGCACGCTCAAAGCCGGCGCCTGTCGGCCCCCGCGTGCCAAGAGGTTGCTCAGGATGCTACGGCATCGGACGCCAGAACGGACACCGTGGTGTGGGCGCCGGGGCACCGGTCAAGGTCGCGATGACCGCTTTGTCGATTTCGAGATGGATCATGCCTTTGAGCGGGTCCTGGAAGATCGTGGCGAGCGGGTCCGCGGTCATGAACTGGCTGAAGGTCGCCTTCGAGCGCGAGATACAGAACGGGATCCCGGCGACCCCGGGCGCTGCCGCCACCGAGCCCAGGTCACCCACATACGCCACCCCAAACGTGATTGTGATCGTGTTCGCTGGCCCGCGATCACACGTGACCGGAGCCGTCGGGGAGACCGCCGTCGTGATCGTGGTACCGTCGGGAATGACCACGCCGATCCGCGTGCCTCCTGAGGGTGGCGGAATTGGACCGGTGGTCATCGTCGGCGCGCCGCTGCAGGTGAGCGTCATCGCCGTGAGATCGACACCCGGACATCCCGTCCGGAACGTCGATGGAAGCGTCGGACACGAGAAGGCCACCGGCGTGGTTGCCGGTGCAGGAGTGCTGGGTGGTGAAGGGCCGCAGCCCGCCAAGGATAGAAACACCAAGCCCACGGTTGCGACTACCGCAAGCAATCCGACGATCTTGATCTTGTTCATGAGAAACCCTCGCTCGCGCGGTTTTCCACCGCCGTTCCGGCGCCTCTCGATTTCTAAGCGAATCATCTCAGGGCGGATTGACACATCCTCATTCAACAATGGATCGCACATCACGCGACGCAGCCTAACGCCTTGGCGTTATGTGGCGAGTATCCCATTCGGCGTCCGCTGAGCCGTTACGCGGCCGGCGACAAGGAGCCGCTGCCTCGCCTACCCCAGGCAGGCCACACTGCTAGCCTCTATATACTTCACATCTGACCGGTTGCGAAGGACGGGGATTGAGCGATCCGGTAGAATACCTGACAATGCGTTGATGAAGCGGTGGTTGACACGTCCCCCGAGACTCGTATACAGCTCGACGTCGGAATCGTGAAGCGAGCGCGTGAAGCCCACACTCAACGACGGAACATCATATCGGGTGGCATCGGGCACATCGCGCACTGTGATCCAGAATCCCTCTTCAACGAGGTCGGGCACCTGCGCAAGAATGATACGTGCGCGTACCGCCGGAATGTTGAAGCGGTAAAGCACTCTGCCGCCGTGAGCTGTCACCAGCCCGATATCACTCACAGTCGGCCCATCCCACGGACCGTCGGGTGACGCGCGACCGAAATAAATGTCAACGAGGGTCCATTCATCTCGACCTCGCAGATGATCAAGACGGTTCCCGCGAATTCCAAAGGCACCGGCGTCGCGATGTAGTCTCCGACGCTGAGTCGGTCCGGATCCAAGCTGAGATCCGGCGCCGGAAGCTCGAAATCGTCGTCGGATGCCGTTGGACTACTGCAGGCGGCCGCAAGCATGACCGCTGTCCCGATCGCGTAGATCAAGATCTTGGACATGCTACCTCCCGCATCAATGCCGCTGGATCTTCCCGCTCCCCAGGAAGACCCTTTTGCCGGCTAGAATGTGACACGACGCACCCTACCAGTTTGCCACTCAGCATAACCGCCGCCAGATCCAGTTGCGCCTAACGGCGGAGCCCGCGAATCGTCAGAGCTATAGAGCCACATAACGCGCGGATTAAGCCGCGAAGGCCTAGCATAAGACGCGGCGAAGCCGCATGCCATAGCGCCTTCGTCGGCTTCAATCCTCGTAAGACGGCGTAGGGCGATGCCGTGGGTGCGAGTGCTTATGTACGACGGCACGCAGGTGAGCGAGCGCAGTGTCGCCGTTGAACCCGCGCCTCACCTAGGCGGGCGTTCAGCTTCTTGATTACTCGATCCTATGACTTCCGAAGCAAGCGCCGTCAGCTACACTCCTCGTCTAGCCTCATGCTCGGCGCCGCCACGCTCGCGGATGCCGCCGCTGGTGTAGACAGCCGCGGACTTCGATCTTGTCTGTGATCCGGTAGTAGATCGCATATGGAAACCTAACGAGCAGTATTCGCCGCAACCCCCCGTGGACCACCGCTCCGAGCTCCGGCATGTCTCGCAGCAGATCGAGGAATCTGACCAACTGCCAGTTCGAACTCCTGCCCCAACCCTCTTCGCTGCGTTTCGTACCACCGGAACGCGTCCTCGACATCGGCGCTGGCTAGCGGCGTGAACGCCAGCTGACGCCTCATCCCTCTGCGCGACGCAACCGAGCCCGAAGTTCGTCCCAGGACACACGGGCCTCCTCGCTGCGATCAGCCAGTCGGCGATCCAGTTCTTCTCGATGCCAGGCCGGCACGGGCACGCGTTCCGACATCGCCGCCAGGCTATCCCAGATATCTTCCACAAGACGCAGGCGCTCGTCTGGTGGCAAACGCAGGATTTCATCAAGCAGCGCCTTTCGCGTCATGGTTCAAACTAACTGTAGTCGTCGCATATCAACGGGCGCCAAGTAACGCGCCCGCGGCCACCACCGCCGACTCGGCAGCTTCGGCGCGCCGCTCGCCCACCTGCTGTCGCCACATCGCGTAGTAGAGTCCCTTACTCTCGACTAGCTCCTCGTGCCGCCCCGTCTCGGCGATCCGGCCCCGCTCCAGCACGTAGATCCGGTCCGCGTGCATAACGGTGGAGAGCCGGTGCGCGATGACGACGTTGATCACATCGCTCGTCGACGATATCGCGCGCATTGTACGGCTGATCTCCTCCTCGGTGAGCGAGTCGAGCGCCGAAGTCGCCTCGTCGAACACGAGCAGATGGGGGCGGCGCAGCAGCGCCCGCGCAATCGATAGGCGCTGCTTCTCGCCGCCGGAAATCTTCATCCCGCCCTCCCCGATGACCGTCTCCAGGCCGCGGTCCGCGCGGCGAAGGAGAGGGTCCGCGGCGGCCTTGTGTAACACGTCGAAGCATTCCTCGTCGGTCGCATCCGGCTTCACGAACAGGAGGTTCTCCCGGATCGTGCCGGAGAAGAGCTGTGTGTCCTGCGTGACCAGTCCTATCCGCTCGCGGAATTCGTCGAGGTCAATGCGAGTACTCTCGACCCCGTTGTACAGTATCCGCCCGCCCTTCGGCGCATAGAGGCCGACGAGAAGCTTGACGAGCGTCGTTTTCCCGGCGCCGGAGGGTCCGACGAACGCGATCGTCTCCCCCCGGGCGACGCGGAACGAAATGTCCGAGAGCGCGGGAGTCGACGCCGTTTGATGAGTGAAGCTGACATCGTCGAACTGGAGTACGCTGAGGTCGTCCACGCTCACCGGCTTCACCGGCTTCGGGTCGACGGGAATGCTGGTGATAGCCTCGAAGTTGGCGAGCGATGCCTCGGTCTCACGGTAGATGTTGATGACGTTCCCGAGCTCCTGAAGCGGTCCGAAGATGAAGAAGGAGTAGATGAGCAGCGAGAAGAATTGTCCGACGGTGATCTCCTGCCGAAAGATCAGGAACAGCATCATGAAGAGGATGGACGTCCGGAGAAAGTTGACGGCGGTCCCCTGAACGAAGCTGAGCGAGCGGAGATAGCGGACTTTCTTGAGCTCCAGGTCGAGGATCTTCGTCGTCGTCGCGTTGAGGCGTGTCACCTCCTGCTCGGCGAGGCCGAGGCTCTTCACGAGCTCGATATTGCGTAGAGATTCTGTCGTCGCGCCGGCGAGGGCTGTCGTCTCGGCGACGATGACCTTCTGGATCGTCTTGATCCGCCGGCTGAGGACGGAGCTCAGTCCGCCCAGGAGTGGAATCGTGAGCAGGAAGGCCGGGGCGATCGCCCAGTGTACGTGCAACGCGTAGACGACCACGAAGACGACACCGACCAACGTCGTGAACACGACGTTGACGAAGGCCGCGATGAAGCGCTCGCTGTCGGTTCGCGCCTTCTGGAGCTTGCCCAACGTCTCGCCGCTCCGCTGGTCCTCGAACACCTGGTAGGGCAGCGCGAGCGAGTGGCGGATCCCATCGGAGTACAGTTGGGCGCCCAGCCGCTGGGTGATGACGTTGACGAAGTAGTCCTGGAAGTTCTTCGCGACCCGCGAGACGAAAGCGACACCGACCGCGGCCGCGAGGAGCAAGCTCACGCCGCGGATGAATTCGCCGGTCGTGTACTCGTCGTACCGCGTAGCATACCGGTCGATGACGTAGCGAAAGATCAGCGGGTCGAGCAGCGAGAAGATCTGATTGATCGCAGCCAGGAACAGCGCGAGCAGGATGAGAAGCCGGTATCGCTTCAGGTAGCGAAGAAGGAGGCGCAAGGGGGAGCGTTGAGCGTTGAGCGTTGAGCGTCGAGCCTGAGCCAGGTAAAGTAGTCGCCCTAAAGAAACCGAAGTCAGCTACTACCTCAGCGCGCACACGGGCGCCATGGTTTCCCCGCCCCGCCCCGCCCCACGCCCAACGCTCAACGCTCCCCTTCGTGCCTAACCGCCGAACTCCATCTCGGGTTCCTCACGATTCCGCCCGGGCACGGACCGCGCGCCGGTCCGACCGGCCTCTGACGAGGCGCCACGCGAAACTTCGCGATCCGCGCTCGGCCCGCCCGTCGCTTGCTTCGACACGCCGCGCCGCGCCCCGGCACCGCGCTTCGACCGGCTGGTCGTCTCCGTGGCCTCCTCCTCATCGGCCTGGGCGGCCTCCAGGTTGATGCTCTGAGAGAGCTCCGTCAGGAGCTTGTCCGTCGCCCCTTCCTCGTCGAGCGTCTGCTGGAGCAGCTCTGCCTGACGATCCTCCCCGAGCTGCTGAGCGTAGCTGCGCACGGTGCCATAGCCCGCGATCTCGTAGTGCTCGACGTGCTGCGCCTTGGCGATGAGCCCAGCGTCGAGCACGTCTGGCTCGGGCTTCTCCTTGATGAGCTCCTGCGCTTCCTCGATCAGCCCTTCCATTCCGATGCACTTCTTTCCGCGCGGGCTCGCGTCGAGCTGTTGGAAAACCCGTTCCAGGCGCTGGATCTGACGCTCCGTCTGCTTGAGGTGTGTGGTGAAGGCCTTGGAGAGCTTCGGACTCGAGGCGGCCTTGGCCATCTTGGGTAGCGCCTTCAGGAGCTGCTTCTCAGCGCTGTACAGGTCCTTGAGCTCGTCGATGTAGAGATCCCTGAGGGTCTCGAGTTCCACGGCGTCCTCCCTTGGTTGGGTGTCCAGGTTGAATGGTGCGGGTGATTGCCGGGTCGGGGCGCGGGGGCCCTCGAAGCGGCCCGCCCGAGCCCGAAAGCCCGCCCACTCATGTTCTGGCAAACTCCCGGCCATCGTCCTACTGCGACGCACGCAAGCGGGCAGCCACGGGGCACGACGCCTGAAGCGCTGTTATTCTCGCACTCCAGGCCGGTCGGAAGGGACCCCGGCGTGAGGTCTGTCGGGTGAATCGGCGACCGGGGTGTCGCCCAGCGGCCTGTAGCGTTCCATGAGCCCGTGCGGCGACGCGCCGAGTCGATAGGCGAGCATGATCCGCCAGTTGCGCAGCATGCGCTTGAGCGGGCCCTCCTGCTCCCACCGGCGCGCCGAGACCGGAAGGAACGAGCGGAGCGCCCGCACGGCTGTCACTCGGCGGAGCGCATCGATGAGCGCGACGTCCTCCATGAGCGGGACGTCGGGATAGCCGCCCGCGGCCTCGTAGTCGGCGCGCGAGACGATGAGCCCCTGATCGCCGTACGGAAGGTCGAACAGCCGCATTCGCAGATGGGCACCGACCTCGATAAGCCGGTAGCGCCAGCCGCGCGCGTCGATACGGAAGCGGAACGCGAACGCCCCACCCCCTCCGGATGGAGACAGCACGAGCCGCGCGAGCTCGCTCCGCGCCTTCTCGTCCAGCCGCACGTCGGCGTGCAGGAAGCACAAC
>JALZIF010000188.1 GCA_030860435.1 Gemmatimonadota bacterium
GGTATGTTTTTCCCCTTCGATGAGGCGCTCGCTCGGGCGGAGCAATTGCTCGCCGAGGGGGCGGACATTCTCGACGTCGGCGGCGAGTCCACGCGGCCGCAGGGGGCGGTGCCCGTCGGCGAGGCGGAGGAGTTGCGACGCGTTCTTCCGTTCGTGCGCGAGGCGAGGCGGCGGTGGCCGGAGACCGTGCTCTCGGTGGACACGGTCAAGAGCGCCATCGCGGCGGCGGTGCTCGACGAAGGGGCGGACGTGATTAACGACGTCTCGGCGCTCCGGCTCGACGAGCGGATGGCAGATGTGTGCGCCGCCCGGGGCGCCGGGGTGATTTTGATGCACTCCCGCGGGACCGTCGCCGACATGGGGACGTACCAGCATGCAACGTATGGCGCGCGGGTGACGGATGAGGTGCACGACGAGCTGCGGGACCGTGTACGGGTCGCGACCGCGGCAGGCATCCCGGCTGCGCGGATCGCAGTGGATCCGGGTATCGGCTTCTCAAAGCGGAGCGAGCACTCGCTGGCGCTGCTCGCCGACTTGCCGCGCCTTGCGGCGTGGGGGCATCCAGTGCTCGTCGGGGTGTCCCGCAAGCGCTTCATTGGCGAGATTACCGGCGTGACGAATCCGAGCGAGCGGGTGATGGGTACGGTGGGCGCGAACGTGACCGCGCTGACGCTCGGCGCGCGGCTATTTCGCGTGCACGACGTACGCGCTTCGCGCGAAGCGCTGGACGTGGCGTGGGCAATCCTGCGGGCGGGCGCCGGCGCTGGCGCGGAAAGAGACGCGTGAGGCGCTCCGGGTGACGCGCGTCCAGGTGAAGCACACCCGGTGAGGGGGGGGGCCCGCGGGTGATTCTCGACCAGTTCCGGCTGCTGGACTTCGACTGGCGCGACGTGATCGAGATCGCGCTCGTCGCATACGTCCTTTACCGCTTGCTGCTGCTCATCCACGGCACCCGCGCGGTGCAGATGCTGCTCGGCATCGTCGTGCTCGTATTTGCGTACGCGTCGGCGCTGGTGCTGAAGCTGACGATGATCACGTATCTCCTGGGTCTTGTCTTCGAGTTCGGCGCGTTTGCGGCGCTCATCGTTTTTCATCCGGAGCTGCGAGCGGCGCTCGCCCGGCTCGGTCAGTCTCCTGTCACGCGGTTTTTCCGCGCCCTCGAGACTACCGAGATCGCGGACGAGATTGCGGCCGCGGTGGAGCGGCTCAGCCGGTCGGGAATCGGGTGCATTATCGCGATCGAACGCGAGGTGGCGCTTGGCGACTACGTGCAGTCCGGGACCCCGATGCAGGCGAAGGTATCCGCGGACCTGTTGACGACGATCTTCACGCCGTACTCCCCAATGCACGACGGCGCGGTCATCATTCGCGGCGACAGCATCATCGCCGCCGGCGCGATCTTGCCTCTCTCGCAGGCGACGCTGGCCGATCGGACGATGGGCACGCGGCACCGGGCGGCGTTGGGCCTGGCCGAGGAGACGGATGCGCTCGCGATCGTCGTTTCGGAGGAAACGTCCGCGATCTCGGTCGCGCGGGACGGCCGCCTCATGCGGGGGCTGTCAGCGCCGCAAGTGCGCGACCTCGTGGCCGGCCGCGCGCCCCGCGCGACAGCGGACCATCCCATTCTCGAGATGCGCGCCTGACGACGACGATGGACGCGGCGCGGCTGGCGTTGGGGGTCTACGCGATCCTCTTCGCCGTGTACGTTGCGTCGCTGGCCCCAACCGTCACCTTCTGGGACGCGGGCGAGCTGATCGCGGCCGTTCACTCGTTCGGCATCCCACACCCGCCCGGCACGCCGCTCTTCGTGCTCGTCGCGCGTGCCTGGAGCGACATCCTGGGCTGGCTGCCGCGGGCAACCGCCACGAATCTGCTGTCCGCGGCATGCACGGCGGGAGCGGCGGCGATCACCGCGCGCTGGCTCGCGCGGGTGCCGGGTGCACGTTGGCACGCGCTCGGTGCGGCCGTGTGTGCCGGCGCTGCGTCGACGATCTGGCTCAACGCCACTGAAACCGAGCTGTACGCGCCCTCGCTTCTCCTCGCCTGGCTCGCCATCGTCGCGGCGGACCGTAGCGGACGGACGGGGGAAGGACGATGGCTCGCCGTCTCCGCGTACGCGTTGGCGCTGGCGGTGCCGCTGCACATGAGCGCCTTGGTGGCAACGCCGGCCGCGGTTGTGCTTGCGGCGCAGAGCGAGGGGCGCGGGAACGGGGCGCGCTGGGGCGACGGTGTTACGCTAGGCGCCGCGGCGGTATTCGCCATCGGCGTCGGAACGGTCTCGGGGCCAGTGATTCTCGCCTCGCTCGGAGCGTTCGGTGCCGCGGCGTGGCTGCAGCCGCGCGGGCGGCGCCGGGTCGTCGTCGCCGTGGGGGCGCTAACCTTGCTCGCCTTCTCCTGCCTGGGTGTGCTGCCTTTGCGCGCCGTGTACGACCCGGTGCTGAACACCGGCAATCCGGTGACGTGGGACGCGCTGGTGGATCTGATCGGGCGCGGGCAGTACGGCGGGCACCGTCTCTGGCCGCGTCAGGCGCCACTCTGGATTCAGCTCGGCAACATCTTCGAGTACCTCGACTGGCAGTTCGCGCTCGGGCTCGCTCCGGGGGTCGCGCCGGCGGCGGGGCGCACGACGGTGACCGTGGCGTACGCGGCGCTCGGCGTTTACGGCTCGGCCGCCCATCGCCGTTGCGATCGGCGAAGCTGGCGCGCGCTGGCGCTGCTCTTCGCGTTCGGGAGTGTCGGGCTGGCCGCCTACATGAACTTCAAGGCCGGCGCGTCCTTCGCCTACCAGTTCGTGCCTGACGCCGCCGCGCATGAGGCCCGCGAGCGCGACTACTTTTTCGCGCTCGCCTTCTGGACTTGGGGGGCGTGGGCTGGCTACGGCGCCGTCGCAATGGCCGAGCGCCTCCAGCCGCGGCTGGCGCCGGCGGGCGTGTTCATTGCCGCGCTTCCGATCGCGCTCAACTGGAGCGCGGTGGACCGCCGCGCCGGAGCGGACGCGAGGCTCGCCCACACGACCGCGGAAGCCTTGCTCTGGTCCGCGCCCCCGCGCGCGGTGCTCATCGCGGGAGGGGACAACGACGCCTTTCCGCTCTGGTACCTGCAAACCGTCGAGGGGGCGCGCGGCGACGTCACGGTTGTCGTTGCGCCCCTGCTCGGCGCCCGTTGGTACCGCGAGGAGCTGGCCCGTCGCGATGGACTCCTTACCGATTCGGCGGTGGTGGCTGAATGGCGTGGCGAACGGCCGACGCTCGTTGGCGTCGCCACGGGGGCGGCGCGCGCGGGGCGGCCAGTCGCGGTCGCAGTCAGCGCCGGGAGCGCGCGCTCGGATCTCATCCCCGTCGGGCGCAGAACACTTCGCGGAGTGGTGTATGTCGAGGACGAGTCGCGCGGGAACCCATTTCACACCCGGCTTCGCGCGTACTTGGACACGAGCGCAGCCGCGGCGTTCACGGCGCGCTACGGCTCAGCCGCCGCGCCACTGGTGGCGGTCGACGCCATCGACCCGGCGCCTCGTGTCATGCGGCGAATGCTCGGCTGTCCGGGTTGGGCCGCCGCGACGGTAGTCGGCGCGGCCGCAGCGGGTGCTGAGGCGGCAGCCGATTCACTTGATCACCCCTGTAACTTCAGGTAAGCTACGCTCTTATGTCTTTTCCCGACCTCGCCGCCCGGGTTGCCGGCGTGCGCGAGCGGATCGCCGGTGCGGTGGCGCGCGGGGGGCACGGGCAACGTGTGATCATCGTCTCGGTGACGAAGACACACGGGCCAGACGCGGTGGAGGAGGCGTGGGAGGCGGGTCTCCGCGACGTGGGGGAGAACCGCGTGCAGGAGGCGCTCCGAAAGATGGAGAGTGTCAGAGTGCCGGTCGCATGGCACCTCATCGGCCACCTCCAGCGCAACAAGGTCAAGGCGGCGTCGCGCTTCGCGCTCGTCCACTCACTCGACAGCGGCCGCCTCGCTGACGCGTTGCACGAGACGGGAATGACGAACGGTCGTGCGCTCGAGGTGCTGGTTCAGGTAAACGCGAGCGGGGAAGGGAGTAAGGCGGGCTATAGGCTCGAGGACATCCCC
>JALZIF010000194.1 GCA_030860435.1 Gemmatimonadota bacterium
ATGCGAGGCTCTGCGCGCTGCTCGAATGTCTCCTCGGCGGGAAAGTTCTGGGCCCCGAGCTGATCGAGCGCCTGCGCAAGAGCGGCGTCGACGTGGCCGACCTCCAGCGGTGTGTCATTCGACGAGCCGGAGAACGTCGGCTGCCAGGTCAACAGCGCCGCCAACGAGGCGAGCCCGTCGCCGCTGCCCGAGAGTGCGACCGGTCCCGTCCTCTACTTTCTCGAGCACACGTCCGGGCCTGGGCGGTCGGCGGCGACGCCTACTTGAGCCCGTCGCACGGCTGCGTCTTCCAGACGGCCACGCGCGTGCCCGGCGTCAACAGCCCGGACGACGACGGCCTCGCCGCCGCGCGCGTCGCGCGCCTCCGCACGGTAACACGCAGCCCTTGACGGTGCCTCGCGCCGCCGATAACCTCTGGTTCACATTGTGAACCGACGGTTCAAACTCTCGTGACGACCGCCACCCCACCTGCCGGCGCCCAGGCAATCGCACGCGCGATGACCATCCTTCGCGCGTTCGACGACTCACACCCACAATGGGGGCTGAGCGAACTCGCCCGCACCACCGGCCTCAACAAAACCACCACCTACCGCCTACTCTCCGCTCTCGAACGCGAAGGACTCATCGCGCAGAATCCCGTCACCGAAGTCTATCGGCTCGGACCGGAATCCATCGCGCTCGGCGCACGCGCCCTGAGGTCCAACGACCTCCGCGCCACCAGCCGCGTGCACCTCGAGTCGCTCGCCGAACGAACGGGGGAGACCGCCACCCTCGAAGTGCTCGCTGGCAAGGAGATGCTGATCCTCGATGAGGTGCAGAGCCGTGCGCTCATCGGTACCAGCCCATCCGTCGGTACACGCTGGCCCGCCCATGCCACGTCAACCGGAAAAGTGCTCCTCGCCGATTTACCTGTGAACGAGCGGCGAGCTCTGCTCGGCGCTCGCCTCGCAAAGCTCACCAGCCGCACCATCACGTCGCATCGGGCTCTGAACGCCGAGCTCACACGCGTACGCGACCGCGGATTCGCCGTCGCCAATGAAGAGCTGGACACCGGCTACGTCGCCGTCAGCGCCCCCGTCCGCGGACACGATTCTCACATCGTCGCTGCCCTGAGCGTCGGAGGACCCAGCGTCCGTATGACCCAGGCGCGCGTTGCCGGAATCGCCACGCTGACACGCGCGGCCGCCACGAAGATCTCGCGACAGCTAGGCTACAAGGCCTGATGCTCCGCTTCTCGCCGTTTCATTCGCGAACCGCGGCCCTCTCCGAGGGGCAATCCTGGCGCCGTTGGTCCGGATTCGTCGCCGCGAGCTCGTACGAGCTGCTCCACGACCGCGAGTACCACGCTATTCGGAGCGCCGCCGCACTCTTCGATGTGTCGCCGCTCTTCAAGTACCTCATCACCGGACCTGACGCTACGCGCCTCCTGGATCGCGTCGTCACACGCAACGTCCGCAAATGCGCCGTGGGCCAGGTGCTCTACACCACCTGGTGCGACACAGCCGGCAAGGTGATAGACGACGGCACCATCTCGCGACTCGATGAGAACACATACAGGATGACCGCGGCTGACCCAAGCATCCGCTGGCTCACCATGAACTCGGCGGGGCTGAGCGTCGCCATCGACGACGTCTCCGATTCCACCGCGGCGCTCTCGCTCCAGGGACCAACCTCGCGCGCGATCCTCGAACGCGCCACGCAATCCGACCTGAGCAAGCTCAAGTTCTTTCGCCTGACGCACGCAAGTGTGCGCGGAGTGCCCGTCACCATCTCACGCACCGGCTACACTGGTGACATGGGGTACGAGATCTGGATGGATGCCGGCAGGGCCTTACCGGTGTGGGATGCCCTGATGGAAGCCGGCGCCGACTACGGCATCACGCCCGCGGGACTGCTCGCGCTCGACGTCGCGCGCATCGAGGCCGGCCTTCTCCTCATCGAGGTGGACTACATCTCGTCTCACCGCGCCCTCATCGAGCGACAGAAATCATCACCATTCGAGCTCAACCTCGGCTGGACCGTCAGTCTCGACAAGGAACATTTCGTCGGCAAGAACGCGCTCGTCGAAGAATCGAAGAATGGGTCGGGCTGGTCGTTCGTCGGCCTCGACATAGACTGGGAATCGCTCGAGAAGCTCTATCACGACGTAGGGCTTCCACCCAAGCTCCCGACCATGGCGTGGCGCACCAGCGTCCCCATCTACGCCGGCAGCCGGCAGGTCGGCTACGCCACCAGCGGCTGCTGGTCGCCCGTGCTCAAGAAGTACATCGCCCTCGCGCACGTCGAATCCGCGCACGCGAAGCCCGGCACCGAGATCGCCATGGAGGTCACCGTCGAGCACCATCGTAAGCAGGCCGTCGCGCGCGTCGTGAAAACGCCGTTCTTCAACCCGGAGCGGAAGCGTGCGTAACGGCGCCAATCGGAAACCCTCGAACGGGAGCGGAACTTACGACGCCATCGTCATCGGCGGCGGCCACAACGGACTAGTCAACGCTGCTTACCTGGCGCGAGCCGGTAAGCGCGTACTCGTCCTCGAGAAACGCGAGTGCGTTGGCGGAGCCGCGGTGACGGAAGAAATCTTTCCCGGCTTCAAGTTCTCCGTGTTCTCGTACGTCGTCAGCCTTCTCCGCCCCGAGATCATCCGGGATCTCGACCTCCCGAGCCACGGACTGGAGATCCTGCCGCTCGAGAGCACCGTCGCTCCCATGGAGAACGGCGACTACCTCGCCATGTGGGCCGATCACGACAGGACTCGTCGCGAGCTCTACCGCCATTCTCCGCACGACGCCGAAGCATACGATGAGTTCGGCCGCCTCATGCACCACATGGCGCTCGCTGTGAAACCGATACTGGGAATGATTCCCCCAGACCCGACTTCGCTCAGCCCGCGCGAGCTGCTCTCGCTCGCGCGACTCGGCAAGCACTTCCGCGACCTCGGCGAAGAGAGATTCCACGCGCTCTACAAGCTCATGACCATGAGCGCCGCGGACTTTCTCGGCGAATGGTTCGAGACCGACGTCCTCAAGGCAACGAAGTCGGCCAGCGGAATCATCGGCACCTTCCTTGGGCCGCGCTCCCCAGGCTCGGCGTACGTGCTCCTACATCATTATATGGGGGAGATTGACGGTGCCTTCCGCGCGTGGGGGTTCGCCAAGGGTGGTACGGGCGCCATCAGCGAGGCCATCGCGTCGTCGGCGCGCAAGCTCGGCGCGGACATTCGCACATCCGCCGGCGTCGCGCAGGTGATCGTCCGGGACGGCCGGGCAACTGGAGTCGCGCTCGACAACGGCGAGGAGATTCGCGCCAAAGTCATCGTCTCGGGGCTCGACCCCAGACGCACGTTCCTGCAATTGATGGAGCCCAGGGAGCTGCCCGGGGACTTCATCGCCGACATCAGGCGATTCAAGTTCCGCGGATCGTCAGGCAAGGTAAACCTCGCCCTGAGCGAGCTGCCCGATCTCACCTGCCTGCCAGGTTCTGGACCGCACCATCGCGGCGCGATCTCCATCAGTCCGAGCATCGATTACATCGAGCGCGCCTATGACGACGCGAAGTATGGCGAGTTCTCCAGGCATCCCTACATGGACATCATCATCCCGTCCATGATCGACCCGGGCATGGCGCCGCCCGGCAAACACGTCATGTCCATCTTCGTGCAATACGCGCCGTACAACCTGAACGGCGGCTGGACCGACGCACGACGCGAAGCGTTCGGCGATGCAGTGATCGACACGCTCGCCCGGTACGCGCCCAACATCAAGCGCTCGATTCTGCACCGGCAGGTGATCACGCCACTTGACATAGAGCGAATCACGGGCCTGAGCGAGGGGAATATTTTCCAGGGCGAGCTCGCGCTGCACCAGCTCTTCTTCCTGCGGCCTTCACCCGATTGGTCGAGGTATTGCACTCCCGTAGAGGGTTTCTATCAGTGCGGAGCGGGCACTCATCCCGGCGGCGGCATCATGGGCGCATCTGGCCATCTCGCGGCCAAGGTGATTCTCAAGGACTGGAAGTAGATGCCATCCATGTCGTACGACGCGATCCTGATCGGGGCCGGTGTGAACGGTCTCGTCGCCGCGGCATATCTGGCCAGGGCGGGACTGCGCGTGCTCGTGCTCGAGAGTCGCAGCGCGGTTGGCGGCACGACGTCCACGGAAGAAGCCGCGCCCGGGTTCCACTTCGAGTCCTGCGAGCACGACATAGGCTGGATCTCCCCGACGATCGTAAAGGAACTTGGACTCGGCGGCGCATCGGCCAACGGCAGCTCGCTCGATATTGTGCGACCCGATCCTAGCATCTTCGCCCCCCCAATCCCCATGCGCGCCCCGGCGCTCGCCGGATCGCGCGGCCACCTGCTGCTCCAACGCGATGTGCGGCGAACCGCCGATGCCATTCGCGTACTCTCGCCGTCAGACGCGGACAAGTGGCCGGCTTTCACGCAAGCACTCGAGCGGATGAGCGGCTTTCTCGAGTCCGTTTATGCCTCGCCTGCGCCGCGCGCGACGAGCAACGAGCCAGCCGATCTTCTCCTCATGGCCGGACACGGCCGTAGGCTACGCGCGCTGGGTAAGAAAGGCATGGTGGAGCTTCTGCGCACGGTGCCCATGTCGGCGGCCGAGTTGTTGGACGATTGGTTCGAGAACGATCTTTTGAAGGGAACGATCGGAGCCAGTGGAATCACGGGCGTAATGCAGGGACCGCGATCGAGCGGGACCGCGTTCGTGCTGCTGCACAATCACGTGGGCTTTCAGGCCGCCCGCGATTCCGTGCGTCAGCTGTCCGTGGTGCGAGGCGGCAGCAGCACTCTCGCGCGCTTGTTGGCCGACGTGGCGCGGCGTGCCGGCGCGGACGTACGCGTTGGCGCCGAGGTGGCGAGCATCGTCGTCGTCGACGGCCGAGCAACGGGCGTGGAGCTCGCGAACGGCGAACGAATCGGCGCACGGGTGATCGCTTCAGGTGCGAGCCCGCGCCGAACGTTCATGTCTCTGGTGGATCCGGGCATTCTCGAGCCCGAGTTCGTGCGCGCTGTGCGCAACATCAGATTCCGCGGCGCGCGCGCGAAAGTGAATCTCGCGCTGGACAAGCTTCCGAACTTCGTCTCGTCACCCAACGATCCGACCGGGGGGGGGGCTCATCTTCGAGCGACCATCTCGCTGAGCCCCAGTCTCGATTATCTGGAGCGCGCCTACGATGACGCGAAGCATGGCCGCGTCTCCAGCAAGCCGTATCTGGAAATCCGCATTCCGTCGCTCCTGGATCCGTCGTTGGCGCCGAGCGGCAAGCACGTGATGTCGGTGTGGATGCAGTACGCACCTTATCGGTTGGGCAGTGCTTCATGGGACGCTGAGCAACGCGACGCGCTCGGTGATCTCGTGGTGCGCACGATAGCCGAGTACGCGCCGGGCTTTGAGAAGACCATTCTCCACCGGCAGGTGCTGACGCCCAAGGACCTCGAGGATTCGTACGGTCTCACCGAAGGCAGTCTTAGCCACGGCGAGCTTGCGCTCGACCAGATCCTGTTCATGCGGCCGGTGGCGGGCTGGTCGCGATATCGAACGCCTGTGCGCGATCTCTACCTGTGCAGTGCAGGCACGCATCCCGGTGGTGGAATCACCGGCGGCTCAGGCCGACTCGCCGCCCGCGAAATTCTGAAGGATTGGAAAAAGAAACGCTAGTTGAAGGGGTGGCGGGTCGACTCGTCCGTGCCGCGGCTTCGCGGCAGCGGCTCCTAATGATCCGGCGGTGGAGCGGTGACCGGTCGGTTCGGGGGCCTTGGAGGGCGGCCGAGGAGGCTCGCGACGGGGAGCCCGTGGATCGCGACGGGCGTGACGAGCGTGCGTAGCTAATCTGGCTTCACGCCCTCAGAGCGGATACGTTCCGGCTGAGACGCATTCTCGAATTCCCCCGGGGGGGGGGCATCGACACATGGATCGGCTGAATCGGGTACTGGCTGTCATTCTCGGCGGCGGTGCCGGGACGCGGCTCTTTCCGCTGACGCGGGAGCGCGCCAAGCCGGCCGTGCCGCTCGCGGGGAAGTATCGGCTGGTCGACGTGCCGGTCTCGAACTGCCTCAACTCCGGCCTCGATCGGATCTTCGTCGTCACCCAGTTCAACTCCGCTAGTCTCAACAACCACATCGCGCGCGCCTACGTGTTCGACCGGTTCGGCGGCGGCTTCGTCACGATCCTGGCCGCCGAGCAGACGACGGCGTCGGAGAAGTGGTATCAGGGCACCGCTGATGCCGTGCGCCGCTCCATCCTCCACTTCAAGAGTCAGCCACACGACCGCGTCCTGATCCTCTCAGGCGACCAGCTTTACACGATGGATTATCGCGTGATGATCAGGCATCACCTCGACCACGAGGCGGACATCACCGTGGCGGTGACGCCGGTCGTGGCGGCGGACGCGCCGGGCTTCGGCATTCTCAAGACCGACGCGACGCAGCGGATCACGGAGTTTCACGAGAAGCCCAGGATCCACGATCTCGATGGGAAAGAGAGCCCGGTGTCACCGGAGCTCGCGGCGCAGGGACGGATCTATCTCGCGTCGATGGGCATCTACTTGTTCGAGGCGTCGGTGCTCTACGATGTGCTCGATAGCCGGCCCGACGATCATGATTTCGGCAAGGCGATCATCCCGAACGCCATTCACGAGCGGAGGGTGATCGCGTACCCGTTCACCGGGTACTGGAACGACATCGGGACCGTGCGCTCGTTCTTCGAGACGAACATCATGCTGGCGCAGCCGCATCCGGCCTTCAATCTCTATGACCCGAACTTTCCGCTGTACACCGATGCGCTGATGCTGCCGCCGGCCAAAGTCAGCCGCTCGCGACTCGAGAACACGCTCATCGGCGTCGGAAGCGTGATCGTCGACAGCGACATCTCGAATTCCGTCGTCGGGCTGCGCTCGTTCATCGACCGGGGCGCTCGACTGTCGCGGACGGTGTTCATGGGCGCGGACTACTTCCGCTGGGAAGAATCCGAGGCGCGCCGCCGCGCACACGGGCCGCCCTTTCCCGGCGTGGGCGAGGGGACGCAGATCGAGAACGCGATCATCGACAAGAACGCGTCGATCGGCAACCGGTGCGTCATCACGAACGCCCAGGGCATCCAGGAAGGCGAGGGTCCAGGCTTCTGCATTCGCGATGGCATTGTCGTCGTAGTGAAGAACGCCGAGATTCCCGGCGGCACCGTGATCTGACGCCGCCACGTGCGAATCGCTCTGTTCACGAACGAGTATCCGCCTAACGTATACGGTGGCGCGGGCGTTCACGTCGAGTATCTCTCGCGCGAGCTTGCGCGCGCGGAGGGCGGCGCCCATAGCGTGGACGTGCTGTGTTTCGGTGACCAGAACGAGACACGTGGCAACCTTCGCGTCCG
>JALZIF010000234.1 GCA_030860435.1 Gemmatimonadota bacterium
ATGCTGCGCCTGCAGCTTCGCGACCTCGTTTTCGCGGGTGATCAGGAAGCTCCGGTACTCCGACCCGGAGAACACGCCGCGCGCCCACCCGGAGAACGCGCTGAAATGGGGATCCACTAGCCCTTCCGCGCACCCGACGTAGACGATGCACCGTAACGAGCGCACCGCGCGAAGCATCGCCCCGGCATGCGCATCATCCAGCACCTCTTCATAAGAGCGAATGCCGAGGATTACGGACTCCGGATCCTCCCAATGCCCGTGAAGGTGTATCACCGCGAGCTCATCGCCACGCAGCACCCGCTCGACTCGCGACGAATCGCGCCAGCTCACCGGAAGCAGCCCGGTGACCTCCTCGATGAGGCTGTCGTAGTGTCGTCGCGAGGGTGACACCGAGATCGCGAAGCGCCTCGATCACCTCGCGCCGCTCGGCTCGGAGTGCTCCGACAGTCTCGCGCAGCCAGCGCCGGTACTCCCCGCCGCGTGGGGCGCCCAGCTCTTCTGCGACGCGCTCGGCAACCGCGAGGAGATCGTTCAGATTGCCGGACTCTACATCTTCGCGCCGCCGGCTGACCCACTTTGCGCCGAGCTTGGGCTTGATCGCCACGCACCGCTCAACTCCATCCAGGATCAACCCCGGCCACGACGCGACCGAGCTGGTGGTAGCTCCGACAGAGACCCCGGTCCCGGCGATGACGAGCACATCACCGCCCGCGATCTCGGCCCGTAGGTCATCCAGAATGAGCGACTTCGCCATGGCCCACCGCGCATTCGACGTGTACGATCGAAAGTAGCAACCCGCAACCCGCAACCCGCAACCGCAACCCGCAACCCGCCTCAGCGCACCAAGTCGCGAAGAAGCGCGAAAGTCACGTCCGCGGTCACGAGCGGGCCGTTGCCGCCCCCTCGCGAGAGCCATATCCAGCCGACCTGCGCGCCGAAAGCGCTTCGGGCCTCGAAGCGTACCACCGGACCAATGGCTACCGGCCGCACCGCGCCGAAGGCGTAAACGCCAACACGTGGCTCCAGCGCGCCCGAGAGGCGCCGCAGAACTCCTAACTGCGCCATCGCCGTGGGCGACACGTCAGCGTTGCCGACGCGCGCGAACGTTACGCCGCCGCCGGCCTGCGCGGATAACAGCCAGTCGCGAACATCCGCGAAGATCGGCCCGGGCGTCTCCGGCCCCGGAAGCGGAGGCTCTCCGCGCCCGATCGGGACGCGCCACTCGTACGCCGCGACGAGGGCGGGGCGCCATGTGTCGAGGAATGCGCCCGACAGCCGCCACGACTGCGCGCTTGCCGAAGCGGCGGCCCCGCTAAGCACTATCACGATGACGCCCGATAGAAAGGTCCGCTGGGCGCGCACGCGGACTCGGTGTAGGAGTCGAGCGAGCGAGATCGCGATCACCGGTTCGCTAAACAATGGGAGGCGGCGCCGGAGGGGGTGCGGGAGCCGGCCGAGCGAGAAAGCGTCGGATGGCGCGAAGCACCTCTTCGTCCTCGCAGAGAAAGCCGTGGTCGCGGACGTTCCCGCCGAGTGCCAGGACCGTGCGACCGAACGGCGTGCCACCCCAAGCGAGCGTGCGCTGAACAGGCACCAAGGAGTCGCCGCGTTCCGATGTGATTGAGCCCCGTACGAGTTCCTTCATGAAGCGCACGATCGTCACCGGCGTCTGCTGCCGGTTGCCAAGAATCGTGAGGACCGCTATCCCCGGACCGAAGTGCGAGAAAGGACCCGCGAGCAGCGCCTGCGTCTCACGGGCGCGCGCGAGCATGTCGGGATCGATCATCCCGGCGCCTGGTCCTACCATGCCAGGCCATCCCCCCTCTTCCGTGAACTGCTCCTCGATCGGCCGCGGCTGTCCGCCGGGCTGGAGCACCGCGAGCCACGAGGGAAGCATCTGATAGAGCGCGGGCCAGCTTCGCGCCGCGGCGAGGAGCGCCGGCCGGTTCGCCGCGCCCAGGTCGTCGCGGCCAAAGAGAAGCGCGTCGAGTGCCCGCATGGTCCCGGCGAGCGGGCAACCGATCAGCACCACCCGCCCCACCACACGCGCGAAGTCGTCAGGCCCACCGGCCAGCTTGCTCGCGGCGACGACGACAAGTCCCCCCTGCGAGTGGGCGACGAGGTTCCATCGACGGCCGTGAGGGGGGGGGGGGCGGGTTGCCGCGCAGGAAGTCGAGGAGTCGGAGCGCGTTCCAGCGAATGTCGGCGCGCCAGTCGTACGGGAAGGGGCGCGCAATGCGCGACAGCCGGTCGTACGGCGTTGCGACGACTTTCCCCGCGGAAAGCGTGGTATTGGGCGCGAGCGACGTGTGCACGGGCTCCCACTGCCCCGGCGCGTGCTTCATGCCCAACAGCGCCCCGAACTGCGCGGGTGGGCGGCCGCCAAGATCGCGGTCCGAGAGGCCGAGTGCCACCCGGATCGCGTTGAAGACGGTAACGCCGGCGCCGTCGTCGAGACGGCTCGCCTGCGTGCCGGGTAGAAGTAGCGTGGGGTCGGTCACGGTCGCGGAAGATGCGCGCATTGGTGGCACCGTGCAAACGGCGCGGTTGGCCCGCCGTCGTTCATCTCTCGATCCGCAAGCGAGATTCTCGCACCAGCGGCCGCTCACTCCGCTTGAACCGCCTTCCGCCACAGCGCATTATTCTCTGGGGCGCTCACGGCGCGCGCCATCATTCTCGAACAGGATTCCACGAGTGAAGACACAGAGCGGCACCCGCGATGTCGTGTTCCTTTCCGGCGTCCGGACTCCCTTCGGCACGTTCGGTGGCACGCTCAAGGATATGTCCGCCGTCGACCTCACCGTCGTCGCAGCGAAGGCGGCGATGGAGCGCGCGGGCATCGAGCCCGCTGACGTTCAGCACGCGATCTTCGGCAACGTCATCCAGACGACCTCCGACGCGATCTACTTCGCGCGCCACGTCGCGCTCAAGGCGGGATGTCCCGTCGAGACGCCGGGGCTCACCGTCAATCGCCTCTGCGGCTCCGGCTTCCAAGCGATCATCAGCGGGGCCCAGGAGATCCTGCTCGGCGAGGCCGATGTGTGTCTCGTCGGCGGCGGAGAGAGCATGTCGACCGCGCCGCACGTCGTGCGGGGCGTGCGATGGGGGACGCCGCTCGGCAAGAGTCCACCACTAGAGGACGTGCTGTGGGAGGCGCTCACCGACCCGATTCCCGGACTCAAGATGGCCGAGACTGCGGAGAAGCTCGCCGAGCAGTACGGCCTCGATCGCGAATGTGTAGACGCGTTCGCGCTCCGCTCGCAGCAGCTCGCGAAGCAGGCGTGGGATGGAGACGTGTACCGCGACGAAGTAGTCCCCGTCCCGGTGCGCAACCCGAAGACTCGCCAGATGGAGGAATTCGCCCGCGACGAGCACATGCGCCCAGAGACGACGGCCGCCGGGCTGCAGAAGTTGAAGCCGGTGTTCAAGCAGGATGGCGTCGTCACGGCGGGCAACGCGTCCGGAATCGGCGACGGCGCCGCGGCGTTGGTGATCGCAAGCGCAGAGTGGGCCGAGCGGCGGGGAGTGACACCGCTCGCGCGCCTCGTATCCTGGGGCGTCGCGGGCGTAGACCCATCCATCATGGGAATCGGGCCAGTGCCCGCGTCACGCAGCGCTCTTGCGCGCGTTGGAATGGCGCTGGACGACATGGATCTGATCGAAGTGAACGAGGCGTTCGCGGCGCAAACGTGCGCGGTGGAGCGTGAGCTCGGCATCCCGCGCGAGAAGCTCAACGTGCACGGCGGCGCCATCGCGCTCAGTCACCCGCTCGGCGCGTCCGGCGCACGCATTACGGCACACCTCCTCCACGCGCTCCGAAACGGAGGCAAGCGGCTCGGCCTCGGGACGGCGTGCATCGGCGGGGGGCAGGGTTTGGCGCTAGTGGTGGAGGCGATGAGCTAATGAAGAAGAGCTCGACGATCTCGATCATCCTCCTCGCCGCATGCAGCGCCGGTCCTGGCGATCCCCTACCGTCGCCGGCTCCCGTCGCAAGCTCACCGCACGCGGCCGGGCCCTCGCAGTGGCCGGTGACGACGCGGCAACACATCGACCTCTGGCTCCACGGCTTCGCGATGGTGCAGGACGACACGACCCTCGTGCCGTACTTCAAACGTGGATACCGCGATCGGATGCTGCAGGTGAAGGGCCGGGCGAACGCGATCACGCAGATCGACGTCAACCGCGATGCGTTGCGCGAACGGCTTTCGCAGAACCCACAACTCCTCAGCGCGCAGTTCCTCCCCCTCCAGTTCAGCACGTGGGAGAACATGCTGAACGCGATCGAGATATTTCTTGCCGCCGAAGGGGATCCGGCGCGCGCGACCGATCGCCAGACGCAACTCGTGATCGCCACGTTCGCGCAATACTTCCCGACCGCGGCCGACCGCGACTGGCTCCGCCTCTTGACCGAGGCGGTGCGGGATGAACACGACCGCTACTACCGCTCGCACTGGATGCAGCGACAGCAGGACCTCGCGCCGGTGATAGCGCGTATCGATTCGCTGTGGGAAGGAACTTACCACCCGAAGCTGCGTCGTTTTCTCAGCAACACTCAGTCGGCGGCGGGAAGCTTCTACCTCTCGCTCCCGCTCGATGGCGAGGGCCGCACGATTACCGGAGCCACTCGCGCGGAGAACGCGATCGCGGTCACACTTCCCGAGTCGCCCGACGCCGCGGTCGAGGCCGTCTTCGCATTCGCGCACGAAGCAGTCGGACGAATCGTGAGCGCCGCCGTTGATGACAACACGACCCCGACGGAGAAGCGCGCCGGGGTTGGCGACCGTTACACCGCGCTCGGGCTAGTGCGCGGTGGGGCGCTCCTCCTGCAGCGTGTCGCGCCGGAGCTCCATGAAGGGTACATGGCGTACTACCTCCGCTCCGCGAACGCGGCCGTGCCAGCGACCGGCGTTGCGGCCATATTCGAACGAACCTTCCCCCTACCGCAGACGGTCATGGATGCGATCGTGAGGCAGCTCGACGTCGTGCTGGGGGGGATATAGGAGCGTTGAGCGTAGAGCGTTGAGCGTAGAGCGTCGCCGGGCGGGCGCTACCACCAGGGGCAGTGTCATGCCGCTCGATGCCTGCCCCTCGACGCTCCACGCTCCACGCTCCACGCTCCACGCTTAACGCTCAACGCTCAACGCTCGACGCTCGACGCTCAACACTCAAACCATGCCCGACTCTCAGTCCAATCTCCCCGCCAAGCCCTCGCTCGGCCGCCCGGCGCTCGAGCGGGTCTTGGCGCGCGCGGCCGAGCTCCAGGCGCACGAGGCGGACCCGGCGGCCGCGCTCAGCGAGGAGCAGATCGTCGAGATCGGCAAGGAGGTGGGGCTTTCGACCCAGCACATTCGACAGGCGCTCGCGGAGGAGCGCACCCGCCTGACGATCGCGGAGGAGCCGGGCTTCGCGGGCCGCATAGCCGGCCCGGCGGTCGCGAGCGCGAGCCGCGCGATCCCCGGCCGGTCGGCCGATATCCTCGCGACCCTCGGGGCATGGATGGAGCGCGAAGAGTGCCTGCAGCCGAAGCGCCGCTTTCCGGACCGCACTACTTGGGAGGCGAAGCGCGGGCTTGCCAGCAGCATACAGCGCGGACTCAACCTCGGCGGGCGTGGCTACGCACTCGCCCGCGCGAGCGAGGTGGCGGCGACCGTCGTTCAGGTGGACGAGGGACGTGTGCTCGTCCGCCTCGACGCCGACCTCGGGCCCAGCCGGGCAAGCCGCCTCGCCGGCGGCGGAACCGCCGCGGCGGCCGGAATCGGTGCCGGCCTCGGACCACTCGTCCTCGGCTCCGCGCTCCTAGCGGATCCGACTGGCCTATTTTACTTGGTCGGCGGGGCCGCCGCGGCGGCCGGAGCGCTACTCGGCATCGGTGGCGGCTACGCTATCGCGCGCGGTCACCAGCGACTCGTCGCGGAGGTGCGGCTCGCTCTGGAGCAGATCCTCGATCAACTGGAGCGCGGTGAAGCCTCGCGCTCCGCCTTTCCGGCCATGCTGAACGCGGCCGAACAGTTGATCCGCGGAACCCTCACGGAATTTCAAACCAAGGGACAATGGCCGAGATTACGACCGTAGGCGTGCTGGGCGCTGGGTTGATGGGGAGCGGGATTGCCCAGGTAGCGGCGCAGGCCGGGTTCTCGACGGTGGTTCGCGAGGTCTCGGACGCGCTCTGCGACAAGGGGCGCGGCGCCATCGAGCGGTCGCTCGACAAGGCGATCGAGAAGGGAAAGCTCACCGCCGGCACGAAGGCTGAGACAATGGGGCGTCTCCGCTTCGTCACCGGCGTAGCGGCGCTGAAGGACTGCGACATCGTTATCGAGGCCGTGGTGGAGGAGCTCGCGGTAAAGAACGGCATGTGGAAGGAGCTCGACGCCGTATGCCAGCCGCACTCGATATTCGCCTCCAACACATCGAGCTTGACGATCGCGGCGATGGCCGCGGCCACCGGACGACCCAAGCAGATGGTCGGGCTCCATTTCTTCAACCCGGTGCCGGTGATGAAGCTCGTCGAGGTGGTCCGCACCGTCACCACGAGCGAGGAAACGTTCGGGCGCGCCTACGAGTTTGCCCGGCGACTCGGCAAGGAGCCGATCGCGGTGAAGGACAACGCGGGCTTCGTCGTCAACCTGCTGCTCATCCCCTACCTTGTCGACGCGATCAACGCGCTCGAGCACGGTGTCGCGTCGGTTGAGGACATCGACAAGGGGATGGTCCTCGGCACTGGCTACCCGATGGGTCCCTTCACTCTTCTCGATTTCGTCGGTCTCGACACGACGTACAAGATCGCCGAGATCATGTTCGACGAGTACCGGGAGAAGCGTTATGCCCCGCCGCCCCTCCTCAAGCGGATGGTGCTTGCGGGGATGTACGGGCGTAAGTCAGGAAAGGGGTTCTACGACTACTCCACGAACCCGCCCAGCGTGAGCTCGCTGGGCCTCTGAGAGCGCCTCGCGATCGCCCTACCCGGCGACGGAAGCCGGGTCCAACCGGTGAGCGGTGCGACCACCCAGCTTCCGCGGCACGTTCCGGAACGACCTCCCCGCCCGCGCGATGTACGCAGAGGGCGCCGGCATCGCGCGTTGCGTTCCCGCGGCCGTGGCCGTGCCGTGCGACGGTGAAGACGTACGGGCGCTCGTGCGCTGGGCGCGCGAGACCGGCACCGCACTCGTGCCGCGCGGCTCCGGGAGCGGGATGGCGGCCGGTTCGGTGGGACCGGGTGTGATCGTGGATCTGAGCCGGCTCGACTCGACCAGCGGTGTGGAGCGGGTCGGAGTCGGATCGCACGCCGCTGGATCGGTGCGCACCGGTCCTGGCGCGATCCACGCCGAGGTCGATCGTCGCGCACGGGAGGCGGGATTACGGTTCCCGGTCGACCCGGCGAGCGCCGCCTTTTGTACCGTCGGCGGGATGGCGGCGACCAACGCCGCTGGCGCGCGCACGCTTCTCTTCGGCGCGACGCGCTCCTGGGTATCGGCGCTCGACTGCGTATTCGCCGACGGCGCGCGAGCCACGATCCGCCGCGGCGAGCCGATGCCGCTTGGCGTACCGGCGGTCGCGCGGTTCGTCGCCCAGGTCCCGCCGCTGCTCGCCGCGGGGGCGGCGGCGCTCGAACACGCTGGGGTGCGGAAGGAGTCTTCGGGGTACGGGCTCGCTCACTACGCGCGGAGTGGCGAGCTGGTGGACCTGCTGGTCGGCAGCGAGGGGACGCTCGCCATCTTCGTGGGCGTCGAGCTCGCGCTGGCGCCACTACCGGGCGCGACGAGCAGCGTGCTCGCCGCTTTCCTCACGCTCGAGGCGGCGGTAGACGGGGCGGCGCGGGCGCGCGCGGGGGGAGCGAGCGCGTGCGAGCTTCTCGATCGCACCTTCCTCGACGTCGCCGCCCTGGCCCCTGGCTCTCCCACTCTGCCTGACGATACGGAGGCGGTGCTCCTCATCGAAGTGGAAGGGGAGAACGCGCCGGCTGCGGCTGCGCTAGCGCGGCAGGTCGGAGCGGAGAGCGGCGCCGCCGGTGCCGGGATGGTGATGCTCGGGCTCGATCCGGCGACCGAAATGCGCCTCTGGGCGCTACGGCACGCGGCGAGCCCGATCCTCGCCCGCCTCGACCCCGCGCTCAAGTCAATGCAGTTCATCGAGGACGGATGCGTTCCACCCGGCCGGCTGCCCGCCTACGTGCACGGGGTGCGGGCGGCGCTCGCTGGCCATGA
>JALZIF010000245.1 GCA_030860435.1 Gemmatimonadota bacterium
CGGACGAGCGGCGTGAGCTCGCCGGCGTGATGGTGGACACCGGGAGCGAGTACAGCTGGATTCCCCGCGTCGTACTCGAGCAGATCGGCGTCGAGCGGCAGCGGGTGGATCGCTTTCAGACCGCGGACGGCCGCGTCCTCGAGCGGGAAATCGGCTTTGCTCTCATCTCGGCCGGCGGCCGATCGACACCGACCATCGTCGCCTTCGCCGAGGATGGCGACATGGTGCTGCTCGGCGCGCACGGACTCGAGGGGCTGAACATGCGCGTCGATCTCGTGACCAAGGAGCTCGTCCCGGCGGGGCCGGTGCCGGCCGCAGTGGCGCATGCGGCGTAATCTGCCACGGATCGGTGAAGGTGATCGATCCGCGTGGGAACGAGGTGATGCGGTGGACATGGCTGGAGGGCGTGTGATCGACGATATGGGAATCTTCCGGACCACGATCGCCGTGGCCGCGCTCGACCGTCCCGCCGACCGGCGCGAACTGCGCGGCGTGATGGTAGACACGGGGAGCGAGTACAACTGGGTGCCGCGGCGGATTCTCGCGGAGCTCGGCGTGGTGCCGGTGCGCGTCGATCGCTTCGAGACGGCCGACCGCCGGGTGCTGGAGCGCGAGGTTGGGTTTGCGTACGTCCACGCCGGCGGCCGGTCCGCTGCTGCCGCTGTGGTGTTCGCCGAGGAGGGCGACATGGTGCTGCTCGGCGCCCACGGGCTGGAGGGGCTCAACCTGCGGGTGGACCTGGCGCGGAAGGAGCTCGTCCCCGCAGGGCCGATACCGGCTGCGGCGGCGCATGCCGCGTAGGTGGAGACCGTCCCCGAGCCGTTTCTTTCGCCCTCGCCTGAGCGCCGGTAGGTCGATCAGATGCTCGAGGTCAAGACCTACGACAACAACATGCGACTCTACTATCTCGCGTTCTTCAGCAAGAGCGAGAAGGGCTATCAGTCTGGGACGAGGTTCGGAAGCACTCGACCGACCAGCTCGGTCTCGGCCTGAGCTCATGATCTTCCTGCAAGGCTCGGGTGGCGCGAACGCCGCCTAGGCGCTCGCCGCGACGTGGAGCCGCCACCGCCGCCGAAGCTCGCGTCCAGCAGCCGCTCCCCATCCAGCCCGTCCCCCGGCCGATTCTCTGCGGCCCGTACGAGGAGCCGGCGTGGCACTGGCTGTACGACACGACGTCCGGCGCCGCGTCGCAGACGGAAGGGCGGCGCCCCGCGAGCTACTGGTATCGCTCGCAGCGCACAAGCGCCGGCCAGTTCTCGCTCCTAGCCGAGGAGGAGCGCGACGAGCTCCCGCTCGTCAACGCCCTACGCGAGGACGTGAAGCGGTGGCGGAAGAGCGAGTACGAGGGCGCGACCGCGGTAACGAAGCAGCTCCTCCGGCACTGGTCGCGCCCGGATCGCGCGCGGCGCCTTTTCTTCTGCCAGCTCGAGGCCGCGGAGACGGTCGTCTATCTCACCGAGATCCTCGGCGTCGGCAAGCGGACGCGCTTCACCCCGAAGCTCTCGCTCGACGATTATCGCCAGCTTCGGCGCGGTGAGCGCGTCTCGTTCGCCGCCGAGAGCCGCATCGGTCTGCACACCTCGCTTGCGGGTATTCCTAACGAGGGCGGGCTCGAGCCCTCCTCCGCTATGGCTGCAAGATGGCCACGGGGAGCGGGAAGACGGTCGTGATGGCGATGCTCGTCGCGTGGTCGTTCTGCAACCGTGGCCGCGTCCCGGGCGACGACCGCTTCGCGAGCGCGGCGCTCGTCGTCTGCCCGAACCTGACGATCAAAGAGCGGCTGCAGGTGCTCCGCCCCAAGCGAGAGGACAACTACTACGAGGCGTTTGACATCGTACCCTCGGCGCTGCTCGCGGAGCTGCGGAAGGGAAGGGTGCTCGTCGCCAACTGGCACATGTTCGCGCCCGAGTCTCCGCACGCTGAAGGGGGGAAGACCTACGCGGTGGTGAACAAGGGCGAGGAGAGTCCGAGCGCGTTCGCCCGGCGGGTGCTCGGCGATCTTGCGGATCGCGGGCGGATCATGGTGCTCAACGACGAGGCGCACCACGCCTACCGTCCGGCGCCGGTAGAGGACGACGAGCTCTCACGCGACGAGCGCGCGGAGCGCGAGGAGGCGACCGTCTGGATCTCGGGACTCGACCAACTGAACGCCGCCGTCGGCGTCGGCGCCTGCATCGACCTCTCAGCGACGCCCTTCTACCTGCACGGCAGTGGATACGCCGAGGGAACGCCGTTCCCCTGGCTCGTGAGCGACTTCGGGCTGGTGGACGCGATCGAGAGCGGGATCGTGAAGATCCCGCGCATTCCCGTCAGCGACACTAGCGGCCGGCCTGAACCGAAGTTCTTCGCGCTATGGCGTCACATCGTGGACCGGCTGCAGCCGGGGGAGAAGTTACCGGGGGGCAAGCCGAAGCCCGAGGTAGTGTGGCGCGAGGCGCAGGATGCGCTGATCACGCTCGCGAGCCAGTGGGTGGAACGCTTCCAGCAGCTCCAGGAGGCGCGTCCGGGGCAGGAGGTGGTCCCGCCGGTGCTGATCATCGTCTGTGACAATACGGAGATCGCCGAGCTGTTCTTCCAGCGTATCTCAGGGGAGCAGACGGTAGCCGCCGAGGACGACGTTGTGGATGAAGACGAGATCGACGAGGAGGAGCAGCCGGCACGGCGGCGCGGCCGGAGGGCGAAGGCTCGCACCGTATTCGGACAGGGCGCGGTCTTCCCCGAGTATTACAGTAACATACCCGCGCGACGGCATACGCTGCGCATCGACTCGAAGCTGCTCGCGGAGGCGGAGGCGGGGGAGAGCGCGAGCCGGAAGGATGCCGCGGAGCTGCTGCGCGAGATCGTCGCGACCGTAGGGAAACCGGGAATGCCCGGGGAGCACGTGTGCAGATGCTCACCGAAGGGTGGGACGCGAACAACGTCACGCACATCCTTGGCCTGCGCGCGTTCGGCAGCCAGCTCCTCTGCGAGCAGGTTGTCGGTCGCGGGCTGCGCCGCCTCGACTACACGCCCGACCTGGGGACGGGATTGCTTACGGAGGAATACGTGGACGTCTACGGCGTCCCGTTCTCCGTGATTCCCTTCAAGGGTCGCAGCAACAAGGGCCCAGAGCCTGACGACCGGCCGAAAAACCATGTCCGTTCGCTCCCCGAGCGCTCGCATCTCGCGCTGCGCTTTCCGATCGTCGAGGGCTACGTCGTCGCCCTGCGGCAGAACCTCATCCGCGCGGATGTCGACGCGATCGAGCCGTTGACGCTCGAGCCCGATCGCAATCCCACGGCGGTGTTCGTGAAGCCGCAAGTGGGGCACCAGATCGGCGCGCCGGATATCGGCGGCGGATTGACGCTCGAGGAGCAGGACCGGCAGGCGTACTACGACTCGACGCATTTGCAGACGATCACGTTCGAGATCGCACGGGAGATCGTTCGGCGCTTGACCCAGGATGGTGATGCGAAGCTCGCGCATCGCTCGCGTCACCAGCTCTTTCCGCGGGTGTTCCGCGTGGTGGACGCGTACGTCTCGCGGCGCGTGAACGCCCGCGGGTGCGACATGCGCGAGCTGGGGCTCGAGACGTATCTGCGCCGCACGGTCGAGCGCCTGGTGGAGGCGATCGAGCCCGACGACGCGGCGGGCGACCCGCCCCTCCTGCCGGCGCTGAACCGCTCGCGCCAGATCGGAGACACTTCTCGGGTGAGCTTCAAGACCGTTCGTCCGTGCGTGCCCACGACCTACAGCCAGATCGACCAGGTGGTTGCCGACACGGGAAGCTGGGAGCAGGCGGCCGTGTTTCGCCTCGAGCAGGCGGGGGGGAAGGGGATCGTGACCGCCTACGCCCGCAACGAGCATCTCGAGCTCTCCATTCCATACGAATACCTCGGCGTCTCGCACGCCTTCTTCCCCGACTTCCTCGTGAAGCTGACCTGCGGACTTTCGGTGATCCTGGAGATCAAGGGGGAAGAGACTGAGCAGGATCGCGCCAAGTACCAGGCCGCGCGGCGATGGGTCTCGGCCGTCAACAACTGGGGACGCGAGGGGCAGTGGCAGTTCCTGGTCTGCCGCGATCCGCAACAGCTCTCCATGCAACTCGCCGCGCTGGCACGCGAGGCTCCGGGATCCGGCATTCCCACAGCCGCGGAGGCTCGCGGCAGGGGGGGGGCTGAGCGGGCGGGACGCCCCGCGCCGAATTCAGTGGGGACCCCCTAGATCGGTTGGAAGAGACCGGCAAGCGACAGCTCGAATGGTCCCACCGCGCCCCGAGGGTGCCAGACAAGGCGCTCGCGTTCGAGCGCCGGGACGGTGTCGGAAGGCGTCCAGACCTCGACCTGCCGCGCGTCCGGGTCCACCACCCAATAGACGGGTACCCGCTGCCGCTGGTACTCCAGCCGCTTGGTGAAGCGGTCGGACCGGAGCGACGAAGGGCTTAGTACCTCCACGACGAGCAGGAGGTGCTTCATCCGGGCCCAGTCCAGGGTCCGCGCCTCGTCCAGCGGAACCACGAACACGTCGGGCTGAACCAACGTGTCAGGTCCCCAGGAGATGTCGGAGCGGGAGCCGAACGCGTGTCCCACCGGCTCGGTGCGAAGGTACTCCCGGAGGAGCACCAGCAGGCGCGCGGCAACCTCCTCGTGCCAGGGCCGCGGCGCGGGAGTCACCAGCAACTCCCCGTGCACCACCTCGTAGCGGTTCCCGTCGTCGGGGAGCACGCGGACCATCTCGGCCGTGTAATAGATCGGGGCGGCCATACCCATAGCATGAACTCCTCGACGGCAGGGGCGCAAGGAACGAGCATCCCCTGATCTCGCAGCAGCGCTGGCCACTGCTGTCATCAATTTCGCCTGGAGGTAAGCGTCTGAGCGCGGAAGTGTCTGCGGCACTTCCGACCGACGATCCCGCGACCATCATTCCATCGAGAACCGTCAAGCGTGCGGGCTCCCAGGAACGTCCCGCTTTCCACCCGTCATCACCGTGATCCCCGATCCCCTCCTCCGGTTTCGTCCCGAGTTCCCGATCCTCGAGCGCACGACCTACCTCGTCTCCAACTCGCTCGGCGCGATGCCGCGTGCGGTGCCGGAGCGGTTGGCGGAGTACGTCCGGCTCTGGCAGGAGGACGGAGTGCGAGCATGGAGCAAGGGATGGTGGGAGATGCCGGTGTCGGTCGGCGACGAGATCGCGCCACTCATCGGCGCGGGGGCGGGGGAGGTCGTGATGTTCCCCAACGTCTCGATCGCCCAGGCCGCGATCGTGTCCGCGTTGGACTTCCCGGCGTCGCGCGACGCGATCGTGACGACGGCGCTCGACTTTCCGTCCGTTCGCTACGTGTACGATGGCCTCGCGCGCAGGCTAGGGGCACGCATCGTCGAGGTGCCTAGCGACGACGGTGTCGGGATCGACCACGACCGGCTGCTGGCGGCGATCGACGAGCGAACGCGGCTCGTCGCCATCTCCCACGTCCTCTTCCGGTCCGCTTACATAATCGACGCGGTGCGCATCTGCCGGCGCGCACGCGAGGTCGGGGCGCTCGTGGCGCTCGACGCGTTCCACTCGGTTGGAGTCATTCCGGTGGACGTTCGGCAGAGCGGCGCCGATTTCCTCACCGGCGGAGTGCTCAAATGGCTGTGCGGCGGTCCGGGCGGCTGCTTTCTTTACGTGTCACCCGACGTCCGCGACCGGATGGCACCGTCACTGACCGGGTGGCAGGCGCACGCACGCCCCTTCGCCTTCGAAACCGAAATGGAATACGCTCCCGGCGCCTTCCGATGGCTCAACGGTACACCGGTGATCCCGGCGTTGTACGCGGCGATCGAGGGACCGCGCATCGTGCGAGCGGCCGGAATCGAAGCGATTCGGGCCAAGAGCACGCGACAGACGAGCCGGCTGATCGAGCTGGCGGACGCGCGCGGTTACCGGGTGACCGCTCCCCGCGATGCGGAACGCCGCGGCGGTACCGTCGCGTTCGACGCACCGCACGGCCACGAGGTAGCCCAGGCGCTGCTCGCGCAGGACATCATGGTGGACTATCGCCCCGAAGGTGGGATCCGAATCGCGCCGCACTTCTATACGGCGGACGAAGAGCTGGACCGCGCGGTTGCGGCGATCGACGATGCGCTCGCGACAGGCGCGTGGCGAGCGTTCGAGGGTCGCCGGGCCGTGGTGACGTAGCGGCTGGTAGCTGGTAGCTGGTGGCTGGGAGCTCGTAGCTGCGAGCAGTCAGACTGCGAGCTGCGAGCTGTGAGCTGGGAGCTGCGAGCTGCGAGCTGCCCCCGGTGATCGGCCACGGAGCTCGGGCATGAGGGCTGGTCTCTGGTCCAGGGTGCCTGGTCCCTGTAAGTTGACACCCCACCTCAACCCGGACGCGACTTATGAGCCGTGCACCCCAGAAACTGCGCAAGAAGTACGTCAACGCCGACTATCCGCTCGTGATGCTGAAGTTCGAGGACGGGCACGAGATCAAGGTTTACAAGGCGTCGGGGAAAGAGTTCGACGCGTACAGCGGCGAGCGCGTGAAGATCATGGCGTCCTATGATCCAACGTCGAACGAGCGCGAGTTGGTCGAGGATCGGCGTGCGGACGACTTCGAGGATGCGTGAGCGTCGCGGCGCAGCCCGGCTGGTCCGCGTCGCCACGCTCGCGCTCCTCGCAGCGCTCCCCGCCTGCGCGCGCGCGCAAGGCGCCGCGACGCTCGCGCCCCTCCCCCGGGGAGTAGCCGGCACCGACACCGCCGCGCTGCACCGGGCCCTCGATTCACTCGCCGCGGCGCACCAGGGCACTGTCGGCTACACGGTGCACAATCTCGAGACCGGGGAGCGACTCGCGCTCCGCGGCGATGAGACTTTCCCCACTGCGAGCCTCATCAAAGTCCCGATACTCGTAGCGGTGTACGACCTGGTAGAGAAGGGGCGCATCTCGCTCGACGATCCGCTCACCGTTCTCGCGATCGACCAGGTACCGGGGTCGGGGATACTGCAGTTCATGCGGCCCGGCCTGACGATCACGGTGCGCGATGCCGCGTGGCTCATGACCACGATCAGCGACAACACCGCCACCAACCTCCTGCTCGACAGGATCATCATCCGCCGCGTCTGGGAGAAGATGGAGGCGCTCGGGCTCCCGCACACCAAGGTCCACTCGAAGTCGTTTCTCCGCATTTCGAGCGTAGCCATGGACAGCTCGGTGAAGTACGGGCTGGGCGTCACGACCCCTAACGAGATGGCACGGCTCTTCGAGCTGCTGGCGCAAGGTAAAGCCGTGAGTCCGGCGGCCGACTCGGCGATGGTCGAGATCCTCGCGCACAACGACGATCACGAGCTACTTCAGCGGTTCGCCGGCGGGGTCCGCGCCGCGCGGAAGACAGGCGCGACCGACGAGGTCCGCGCCGAGTGCTCGCTCTGGTTCCTCCCGTCCCGCGTCGTTGGGTGCGTGATGACGAAGGGCAACAAGGACACACGCTGGGTGATCGACAGCGAGCCGCAGCTCACGATGGCCCGCATGGGTGAGCTGATAGTCAAAGCGTGGCACCAGCCGGAGAAGGAGCGGACGGCATCTCCGGACTGAAGCTTCGAGATTCGCAGCCCGCAACCAGCAACCAGCAAGCAGCAACCAGTAAGCAGCAACCAGCAAGCAGCAACCAGCAACCCCGCAACCCTCAACCGGAGGACGGCACACCTTATGCCCCCAGGGGTAGGATGACCCACTCCAAACGCATCCTGGGAGGCCCGGTGAAGTCCTGTGCGATCTTTACCGCTGCGGCGATCGTCCTTGCCGCCCCGTCAGCTGCAGCGCAGTTCACGACGGCAATCCCGCCTCGGCCCACTCCGGCGGAGAGCCCGGCGGCCGTTGCGCGGGCCGACTCCCTCGCGCGCGACACCACGACCTCGAGCCGGCTCACCGACATGAAGGCATGGGTCGACTCCGCCGCCGTCGCGATTGACGCAGGTGCGCCCGCGCCCGCGATGGCCGCGGATACGTTGCGGACGGACACAACGGTGGTGGTCCCGGCGCCGGCGCCAACGGATGCCGTGGAGCGGCGAGGCGCGACCCGGGATGCCGTGTTACGTGATGGCGCTCCGGCCCCGGATACCGCGTCGCCGCTTCCGCTCCTCGCATTGCTCGGCGCGGGGGCACTAGCGGCCGGCGCCTGGCTGCGCCGTCGTTGACAGTGGCACGCGCGCTTCGGCGAACTGCGGGCACGGTTGTCGTTATGTTCGGCGCCGGGCTCCTTACCTACGCGGGGGTCACGTATGCGAGCGGCGCGATCGCCCGTGATCGCGCGCGCTCGGCGTGGGACGCGGCCGAGGCGCGGGCGGCGATCGTCGCGGTCGAGGCGCGGCTCGCGGCCGCTGTTCCTACGCTCATCGTCCCGCCCGGCGCGCCGGTCGCACGACTGGTCTTACCGCGTCTTGGGCTCGATGAAATTGTTGTCGAAGGGATTGGTGACGCGGAGCTCAACGCTGGGCCAGGGCACCTTCCGGGGAGCGTCCTCCCTGGTGAACGCGGAAACGCCGTGATCTCCGCGCACCGCGACCGCCACTTCCACGCACTCGACCGAGTTTCGGTTGGCGACACGGTCGTCACCGAGACGTTGCGTGAGCGTGTTGTGTGGCGGATTGCCGAGCGAAAGGTGGTCGCCCGCGGCGTGCCCGCACTCTGGGAGACGAGTGGACCCACGCTCACGCTGACGACATGTTGGCCTGTGCGCTACTTCGGCTCGGCGCCGGACCGTCTGCTACTCACCGCGGTCCCACTGGCGCGGACGCGGCGCGCCTGACGGGCGCGACTCACTCCATCGTTACGGTCGCCTCCGGCTGTGTCTCGCCGGGCTCGGGTGCGCCTGCCCCCCGCCAGACAAAGAAGAAGATGAGCGCAAGGAGCACCGCGACGAGGATTCCAAGCGTGATGCCGGTGCGTCCGGTCGAGCGGGCGGGCGGTGACTCAGGGGCCGTGCGGGGGGCGTCTTCAGTCATGATCGAGTGTAGCTCCGGGCCCGTCTGGGGAGAGGGTCTGTTTGCTAGCCAATGTCATCGCCCCTTCCGCCGGGCGCGATCGCGACTCTAAGCTACACTTCGACACCCGCACGCGCTCGTAGCGACCCTTCGCCTTCACGGGCATGGCACTCAACCGTCGGCCGACCCTGATGACTCGATCGCTCTGCTCCGCCCTCGTCCGGGCCGTCGCGCTCGTTTTCTGCATTGGCGCGCCGCTGCTCGCGCAGCAGCCGCGCGGAGCGGCCCCTCCTCCTCCCCGGAGCGTCGCGCCACGCATCACACCCGCTGAGATCGACGGGCACCTGCGCTTCCTGAGCTCCGACCTCCTCGTGGGACGCGCCCCAGCGACGCACGGCGGGCGCATAACGGCCTCGTACATTGCGAGCCAACTCCTCGGGTTCGGGGTGGTGCCGGGGAACGACACGTCATACTTCCAGCAGGTCCCGATCGACATCGTCGACGCCGACCGTGGCTCGCTGCGGATCGCGGCATCCGTTCGCCGGGATGGCGATACGGCGGGGGCGAGCCTCCGCTATCCCGAGGACGTCGTGGCATGGGCCGGATCGGCGACTGAGCAGAGCGCGGCGCGCGGCGAACTGGTCTTCGTCGGCTACGGCGCGTCAGCTCCGGAGTACCGCTGGGACGACTTCAAGGGCGCGGACGTGAAGGGGAAGGTGCTCCTCGTTCTCGTCAACGACCCGCTGGCACCCGCCTCCGAGCCGAATCACTTTGGCGGCAAGGCGATGACGTACTACGGACGCTGGACCTACAAGTTCGAGGAGGCGGAGCGTCGCGGCGCGGCTGGCGCGCTCATCATCCATACGACGGAGCGCGCTGGCTACCCATGGCACACCGTCGTTGGCTCGTGGGCGAAGGAACAGAGGATGCTGCCGCGGGACCCAAAGCTTCCCGCGCCGCTCGGCGTCCGAGGCTGGATCACCGACAGCGCCGCGACGGCCCTTATCTCGAGCGCCGGCCTTGACCTCGCAGCGCTGCGCAAGCAGGCGGAATCGCGCGACTTCCGCCCGGTGGCGACGCGTATCACGATGGACATTTCGTTCCGCAACGACGTGCAGCGCCAGCAGAGCGAGAACGTCGTCGGTGTCGTCCGCGGACGCGAAGCTGCAGCGCGTGACGAGTACATAGTGTTCAGCTCGCACTGGGATCATCTGGGAGTCGGCCCCGTCGTAGATGGCGACTCGATCTACAACGGTGCGGCTGACAACGCGTCAGGCGTGGCCAACCTATTGGCCGTCGCGCGCGCGGCGGCGCAGGGACCGGCGCCGCGCCGCTCGCTCCTCTTCGTCTTCGTCACCGCGGAGGAGTCGGGACTGCTCGGCTCCGAGTTCTTCGCGAGCCGCCCGACGGTCCCGATCGCGAAGATCGTCGCGAATCTCAACATGGACGGCGGCAACCTGCTCGGTGAATCGCGCGACCTTCGCGTGCTCGGCGACACCAAGAGCTCGCTGGGGCCGATGCTGACGCGGCTGATCGCGCCCCGCGGGATGCGAATCTCGCCCGACCAGCATCCGGAGCGCGGCTACTTCTATCGGTCAGATCACTTCAGCTTCGCCAAGGCCGGCGTACCGGCCGTCTCGATCGCGGCGGGCTTCGACTACGTTGGCCGGCCCGCGGGATGGGGTAAGGAGCGCGCCGACGAGTACAACGCCAGGCACTACCACCAGCCATCGGACGAGTATCGTGCGGACTTCGATCTCCGCGGTGCGGCGCAGCTCTCGCGCATCGTTCTCGACTTCGCCCTCTCGCTCGCCAACACGAAAGTCTGGCCGACGTGGAATACGGATGCGGAGTTCGAGCGAGTGGCGGGTGGGGGCGAGGGACAATCGGTGCCGTAGCCGGCCGACCCGGCCCTGGCCCTGGCCCAGGCCCGCCGCGAACACTCGCCCCCGACACCGGCGCCAGCCACCCGTTGCAACCACCGTCTACATCTGGATCGCCCGCCATACGGTTGGCCCCCGACGTTGCCGAGGCGCTCGCGGCCGGGCGCCCGGTAGTCGCGCTCGAAAGCTCAGTGCTCGCCCAAGGGCTGCCGCTCCCCGCGAACCGGGAGGCAGCGGTCCGCATGACTGCCGCGGTACGGTCCGCCGGCGCGACTCCGGCGATCACAGCCGTCGTGGAGGGCGTTCCGGCCGCCGGCATCGACCGTGACGAGCTCGAGCGGATCCTCCTTGGCGATCGGGTCGCGAAGGTCGCGGCGCGCGACCTTCCGGTCGCGATGGCACAGCGAGGCGATGGCGCAACGACTGTGTCGGCCGCCCTCCTCATAGCGTGTCAGGCCGGGATCCGCGTTCTGGCGACCGGCGGGATCGGCGGCGTCCACCGGGAGGCCGACTATGACGAGTCCGCCGATCTCGGCGAGCTTGCCCGTACCCCGGCCGTCGTTGTCTGCGCCGGGCCGAAGTCCATCCTCGACCTCCAAGCCACGGTCGAGCGGCTGGAGACGTTGGGGGTAACGGTAGTTGGCTACGGCACGTCGGAGCTACCCGGGTTTTTCAGTGTCGGCACCGGTATCGCGCTCTCCGCGCGCGCCGATTCGGCCGGCGAGGTTGCGGACATCTGGGCGGCATCGCGGGCGTTGGGCCGACCCGGGGCCGTGCTCGTCGTGCAACCGCCGCCGGCAGCGGTCGCGCTTCCTCGCGCGATGGTCGAAGCGGCGATCGAGACCGCGCTCGCCCGTGCGCGTGCGGAAGGGGTGCGCGGTGCGGAGGTCACCCCGTTCCTGCTCGCAGCCGTAGACCGTGAAACCGGGGGGCGATCCCTCGGCGCGAATCTGGCGTTACTGGAGCACAACGCTGCGCTCGGCGGGGAGATTGCCGCAGCTATAGCTCGCAGGTCCGACTGACAAAGCGGGAGGAGAAACGAACAGCGAGCCGAGGCGAGGTAGGCCCCCCGAGCGCGAGCAGGAAGGTTAGTTTTGCTCGCCGAGCCGCGGTTGTCAACCGGTTGAACTGGGCAGTTGCCGAATGGTACTATAGGCATACCATTCTCGACGTCGGAGGAGCCTTCCGTCATGCCTACCCCGTTCCTGAGCTCCGAAGAGTACGACGAGCGGGCGCACGAGTTGTACAACGAAGGGCAGTACGACGAGGCTCTCGATGTACTTCGCGAGGGGCTCTCGATCTATCCGCACGCGGTCGAGCTTCACATCGGGGTTGGTTACGCCCGGCTCGCGCGGGAGGAGTACGCGTGGGCGCGGCGGAGCTTCGAGGAAGCGCTCGTGCTGGACGCCGAGCATGAGGACGCACTCGCTGGGCTCGCCGAGACGATGCTCAAGTTCGGACAGGTCGAGCCGGCGCGCCGCTGCTTTGCGCGCATCCTCGCGCTCGGCTACCAGGACGACCTCGACTTGATGCTTCAAGTCGGGCGCGCCCTGTTTCGGCACGATCTGATCGAGGACGCACGCGAGTTTTTCGAGCTCGCCGAGAAGGAGTCGCCCGACTTCCCGGAAGCGTCGGCGTCACTCGGTTACGTGCTGCACCGCCTCGGCGACGAGGAGGGCGCGGTGACGAGGCTCCGCCGCGCGCTCTCACTCGACAACGATCACGCCGAAGCGCGAATCTATCTCGCCAACATCCTCTTCGACCGCGCCGACCATGGCGCGGCGCTCGAGCAGTTCGCGCAGACGACGCCAGACGACCATTGGGACGACCTCGGGATATGGCGCCTGATAGAGCTCAAGAAGGCGGCGCACCGCTTGGCGGACGACGCACCAGAGCTGGTCTCCTGGTTCGAGCGGCTCGAGGAGTTGACGGGTGAGCCGGACGACATCGACACGATGCTCGCCGAGATCGAGGCAAAGGCGGGCGACGCGACCCCTCACGATGTGCAGGGTCAGTTGGAGCTGTTCGGCACGCTCCTCAACACCCTTGCCGAGCGGGATGGTCAGCCGGAGGGGCACCGGGAAGGCCGGCGCGAGGGGCACCGCATCATCTCGGCGGACGGGCACCAATACGTGGGGAGCTGGGACGACATTGTGCGCAAGATGCGCGATGCCCGACCGCAGCAGCCGGACCAGTCGCTCCAGGACTTCATGGCGCACGAAGCGCGGCGGATCGAGGCGGATCGCGGGATCAGCATCCCGACAGACGACGCGGAGAGCTTCATTCGAGGAAGTGCGCGCGCGGGACTGCTTCGGATCGTGCGGTGACCTCCCCGAGCCAGCGGTCCGCGCTCGCGCTCGCCGAGGCACGCGCCGTAGTCGACCGGATCGATCCAGCCGCTGATCCGGAAGACATCGCTGCCAATCTCATCGAGGGTTGGACGGCGACCGAAGGGGTGCTCCGGGCGATGATTGGCGGGTCGTCGCTGTCGGGACAGGCTCTCGTCGGCGCCCTGCGCCAGCGACACCTCCTCTCGCTCGACCAGGCGCACACGCTGTTGGAATTCCTCGCCGCCCACGACCGAGCGTCGCTGACCGAGTACCACCCGACCGACGCGGACATCGCCTCGTCGCGCGCCGGGATCGCCGCGCTAGAGGAGGGATGGCCTAACCCGCGGCTCGACGCGCCGCAGCTCGCGGACACCACTGCGTACCGAGCCGTATCGACGCCGAGCGAGCCGGTCACAGGGCGCGGCAACGAGGGTCTCGCCCGCGAGGAGCGACTGGAGGCGCACGGGCGCGTCAGCCGGCGCGGAATCCCTGCCGTGGCGATTCTTGGTGGCGCGCTGGCGCTGCTGGTCGCGCTCGCGGTCGCAGCGATGGCGCTCCGACCCGACTGGTTCGGCGCCGGCAGACGAGACGTCTCGCGATCGCTCCGCGACGGTATCGAGGCGTACAACGGCGGCCGTCTCGCGCGCGCCCGCGAGGAGTTCGAGCAGGCGGCGCGGGACCACTCGGACCGTGCCTTGCCGCTGCTCTGGCTAGCGCGCGTCGCCCGCGACCAGCGTGACGATGTCACCGCCGCGCGCGTGCTGTCGCGCGCGGAGCAGCTGGAGCCTGGGAGCTCGCTCGTGCACCGGGAGATCGGGAACTTCCACATGGCGCGCCAGCGGTGGGACGCCGCTCGTGAGCGGTACGTGCGCGCCGTCCAGGCCGACACAACCGACCATGTGGCGACTGGGTGGCTCGGTTGCGCGCTCGTCAGGCTCGGCCGCATCGACGAAGGGAGTCGCTTCCTCCGTCGCGCCGGGCCTGGCGACTGGACACGCTGCGCCGCGCAGACACTCCCCCCGACCGCGCAACCCGGCGCGCCACCGCCCGCGATGCGTTAGCGATGGTCGAAACTCGCGACGTCGGCAAGCCCAAACGTCGCGTGCTCGCGTGATCTCGCTCCCCATCCTGGCACCCGAGTCCGTCCGTCGAATCACGCTCTCGAACGGTCTCACGGTCCTCCTCCGCCGCGAGGAGTCTGCTCCTGTCGTCGCGATCGTCACCTACGTGAAGGCTGGGTACTTCGACGAGACGGACGGCGTAGCCGGCATCGCGCACGTGCTCGAGCACATGTACTTCAAGGGCACGGAACGCCGCGGCGTGGGCGAAATCTCCAAGGAGACGAAGGCGGCGGGGGGATACCTCAACGCCGGCACTATTTACGACCACACGAGCTATTACACGGTCCTCCCGTCGAGTAGTTTCGCGCGCGGGCTGGAGATCCAGGCTGACGCGTATGCGGCGTCGGTGATCGACGCCGGGGAGTTACGCAAGGAGCTCGAGGTCATCGTCCAGGAAACGAAGCGCAAGGCGGACAACCCGGGTGCGGTTACGGTCGAGACGCTGTACGAGGTGCTGCACGACCGGCACCGGATGCGCAGGTGGCGCATCGGACAGGAGGTGGGGCTGCGGGCGCTCACGCGTGACGACGTTGTGCGCTTCTACCGGACGTATTATCAGCCCGGCAACACGATTCTCACCATCGTCGGGGACGTTGACCTCGATGATGCGCTCCGCAACGTCGAGCGGCTGTACGGCGGGCTGACGAATTCCTGCTTCACTCGCGACCGCGGCCCGCGGGAGACCGGACATCCCGGCTTCCGCTACCGTGAGCTGCACGGCGACGTTGCGCAGTCGCAGCTCGCCTTCGGCTGGCGCACACTTCCGTCGGCGCATTTCGACACGCCGCTCCTCGATCTCGCCGCCACTGTGCTGGGCGCCGGCCGCGCCTCGCGACTCTACCGCGCCGTGCGCGAGCGCAAGCTCGCCGCGTCGGTGTCGGCGTTCAACTATTCGCAGACGGAGCTGGGTGTTTTCGTCATACACGCCGAGGGGCCGCCGGATAAGCTGGTGGACGCGGCGCGCGGCGCGTGGGCACAGCTCCTGGAC
>JALZIF010000002.1 GCA_030860435.1 Gemmatimonadota bacterium
TCGGTCGGAGTAATAACGCCGATGACGCACACGTACTGCGGCTCGTGCAACCGCGTCCGACTTACGGCCGACGGGCGCCTCCGGACGTGTCTCTTTGGCGACCATGAGGTGAACCTCCGCGACCCTCTGCGTGCCGGTGACGAGCTCATGCCGCTCTACGTCCGCGCGCTCGCCGAGAAGCCACGCGAGCACGATCTGCTGCAGATGCGGGTTGGCGGATTGAAGGCGCTATCGCAGGTTGGGGGGTAGCGCGCGGGTCGGAAGGCTAGGAGCGGGTCGGAGTCCGGGCTTGGGGCTGGGTCGCAACTGACGCTGATCCGGTCTGGACGCGGACCGCGACCCGCCCACTTCATGACGCTACCTCGGTTGCAACGCGGCCCTGTACTCGGTACTTTTGCGATCGTTTTTTCCGTCGCTCCAATCGAACAAGGGTCTGAATGCTAAACAAGATCAGCGTCATCGGCGCCGGCAACGTCGGAGCGACGACGGCGCAACGTGTGGCCGAGAAGGAGCTGGCGCGCACAGTCGTAATGGTGGACGTCGTCGACGGAGTGCCGCAGGGTAAGGGGCTTGACCAATGGGAGTCCGCCCCGATTGAGGGGTTCGATACGCGGATCGTCGGCTCGAACGGGTACGACGAGACGGTCGAGTCCGACATTGTCGTCATCACCGCAGGCATCGCGCGCAAGCCCGGCATGTCGCGCGACGACCTTCTGAACACGAACGCTGGCATCGTCAGGCAGGTATCGGAGCAGATCAAGCGTACGTCGCCGCGCGCGATCGTGATCGTCGTGTCGAATCCGCTCGACGCCATGTCATACGTCGCGATGAAGGTCACCGGCTTTCCGCGCGAGCGCGTGCTCGGCATGGCGGGGGTGCTGGACACGGCGCGCTACCGCTCCTTCCTCGCCGAGGCGCTCGATGTATCGGTGGAAGACATCCAGGCGATGGTGCTCGGCGGACACGGTGACACTATGGTGCCGCTCATCTCTTACACGACGGTGAGCGGGATCCCGGTCACCCAACTGCTCGACCGAACGGCGCTCGACCAGATCATGACGCGGACGCGCAATGGCGGCGCGGAAATCGTCAAGTATCTGAAGACCGGCTCGGCGTATTACGCCCCGTCGTCGGCCGCGGTGCAGATGTGCGAGGCGATCGTCAAGGACAAGAAACGGATCCTCCCCTGTGCGGCCTGGCTAACCGGCGAGTACGGAATGCACGACGTCTTCCTCGGCGTGCCGTGCAAGCTGGGCCGGGGCGGGATCGAGCGCATCGTCGAGGTCGAGCTCACGAGCAAGGAGCGCGTGGAGCTGGGAAAGAGCGCGGAGGCCGTGCGCGAGCTGATCGGGGTCATCAAGCTTTAGTCGGCGCGGCGCTCTCGTCTCGATGCACGCGCTTCTTGGCTTCTGGCGGTCGACCGTCGGCAAGAAGGTGGTGATGGCGGTCACCGGGATCATCCTGATCGCCTTCATCGTCAGCCATGTCCTGGCCAACCTGCTCGTCTTCGGCGGGCCGGAGCCGATGCGGCAATACGCCGAGATGCTCCGCAGCACCGGCGGTTTGCTCTGGGTCGCGCGCGGTGGACTTCTGTTAGCGACCATCCTCCATGTCGTCGCAGCGGTGCAGCTCACGCGCATCGACATCGGCGCGCGCCCCGTCGGCTATGCGCGCCGCGAGCCACAAGTCTCGACGTTCGCCGCCCGGACAATCCGCTGGGGCGGACTGCTGCTGCTCGTCTTCGTCATCTACCACTTGCTGCACTTCACCATCGGTACGGTTCACCCCGACTTCCGCCACCTCGAGCCATACCACAACATCGTTGTCGGGCTCAGGGTACCGTGGGTCGCGGCGTTCTACATAGTAGCGATGACGGCGCTTGGGCTGCATCTGTATCACGGCACCTGGGCAGCGTTCCGAACGCTCGGCCTCGTCAGGCCGACCAACCGACCCCTCAGGCGGCGCGCCGCCGCCGCGCTCGCCGTGGTGGTGTGGCTGGGCTTCACGATCATCCCGGTGGCGGTGCTGGCCCGGGTGCTGCGATGACCGGCATGGAGCTGCGGTCGCGCGTTCCGTCCGGCCCCGTCGAACAGAAGTGGGACCGGCACCGCTTCGAGATGAAGCTGGTGAACCCCGCGAACAAGCGCCGTTATACGATCATCGTCGTCGGCTCAGGACTCGCCGGTGGTGCGGCCGCCGCGACGCTGAGTGAGCTGGGGTACAACGTCCTCTGCTTCTGCTTTCAGGACTCTCCACGCCGCGCCCACAGTATCGCCGCGCAGGGGGGAATCAACGCGGCCAAGAACTACAAGAACGACGGCGACAGCGTTTGGCGGCTGTTCTACGATACGGTCAAAGGCGGGGATTTCCGCGCCCGCGAGGCGAATGTGTATCGCCTCGCTCAGATCAGCCTGAACATCATCGACCAATGCGTCGCACAGGGAGTTCCGTTCGCGCGCGAGTACGGCGGGCTGCTCGACAACCGCTCGTTCGGAGGCGCGCAGGTCTCCCGCACATTCTACGCGCGCGGTCAGACCGGGCAGCAGCTCCTCCTGGGCTGCTACCAGGCGCTCGAGAAAGAAGTTGCCCGCGGCGGAGTGACCATGCTCCCGCGCCGCGACATGCTCGACCTCGTCTTGATCAAGGGGCAGGCGCGCGGGATCATTGCCCGCAATATGGTCACCGGCCTGCTCGAGTCGTACCCAGCGGACGCTGTCGTGCTCGCGACCGGAGGCTACGGCAACGTCTTCTATCTCTCGACGAACGCGAAAGGCAGCAACGCGACCGCGATCTGGCGCGCTCACAAGAAGGGCGCCGCGTTCGCCAATCCGTGCTTCACACAGGTCCATCCGACGTGCATTCCCGTGAGCGGCGAATATCAATCGAAGCTCACGTTGATGAGCGAGTCGCTTCGCAACGATGGCCGGGTATGGGTGCCGATGCGGAACGGCGACAAGCGCCTGCCAGGCGAAATACCGGAGGGAGAGCGCGACTACTACCTCGAGCGGATGTACCCGAGCTTCGGCAACCTCTCACCACGCGACATCGCCTCGCGGGCGGCGAAGAGGGTCTGTGACGAGGGACGCGGCGTCGGCGAAACAGGGCTCGGCGTTTACCTCGACTTCGCCGCCGCGATAGACCGGCTTGGCGCCGACCAGATTCGCGAGCGGTACGGAAACCTCTTCGAGATGTACGAGCGCATCACGGCGGAAGACCCTTACAGGGTACCGATGCGCATCTACCCGGCTGTTCACTACACGATGGGCGGGCTCTGGGTGGACTATGACTTGATGAGTACAATTCCGGGCCTCCACGTCGCTGGAGAGGCGAACTTCTCCGACCACGGCGCAAATCGGCTTGGAGCAAGTGCGTTGATGCAAGGGCTTGCCGACGGATACTTCATCCTTCCGCTCACGATCGGCGACTACCTCGCGACCGCCAAGCTGGAGCCGGTGGACGACTCGCACCCCGAGTTCCGCGCCGCGGAGGCGGCGGTCACGCAGCGCCTCACGCGGTTGCTCGGGATCAGGGGGAGGCGCACGGTAGATTCGTTCCACCGTGAGCTTGGGACTACGATGTGGGACTACTGCGGGATGAGTCGCAACGAGCCGGGTCTTCAGCGCGCCATCGAGCGAATCCCGGAGATCCGCGAGGAGTTCTGGAGCAACGTCAACGTTCCGGGAAGTGGGGACGAGCTGAACCAGTCGTTAGAGAAGGCTGGCCGCGTCGCCGACTTCCTGGAGCTGGCGGAGCTGATGTGCATCGACGCACTGCACCGCAAGGAGTCTTGCGGCGGCCACTTTCGCGAGGACAGCCAGACGCCCGAGGGTGAGGCACTTCGCGACGACGACAACTTCACCTACGTCGCTGCCTGGGAGTATGCCGGCGACGAGAATGGCGGGGCGCCGATTCTGCATAAGGAGCCGCTGACCTTCGAGAACGTCAGACTCTCACAGCGGAGTTACAAATGACCGCGACTAGTGAGTGGCCGTGAGCGACGAATGCACCTGACCCTCCGCGTCTGGCGCCAGGCGGGGCCGACCGCCACGGGGAAAATGGTCGAGTATCCCGCGAAGGACGTCAGCCCCGACATGTCCTTTCTCGAGATGCTCGACGTCGTCAACGAGCGGCTCATCGAATCCGGCGGTGCGCCGATCGCGTTCGACCACGATTGTCGCGAAGGGATATGCGGCTCCTGCGGAATGATGATCAACGGGGTCGCCCACGGTCCGATGCAGGGGACGGCCGTATGCCAGCTTCACATGCGGAGCTTCAAGGACGGCGACACGATCCAGATCGAGCCGTGGCGCGCGAAGGCGTTTCCGGTGCTGAAGGACCTTTCCGTGGACCGCGGGGCCCTCGACCGCATCATAGCCGCTGGAGGCTTCATCTCCGCGCCGACCGGCGCCGCCGCCGACGCGAACACCATCCTCGTCCCCAAGGAGAGCGTGGACGCAGCGATGGACGCGGCCGCGTGCATCGGCTGCGGAGCGTGTGTTGCCGCGTGCCCTAACGCGTCAGCGTCGCTCTTCACGGCCGCGAAGGTAACGCACCTGGGCCTACTACCGCAGGGCCAGCCGGAGCGTTATCGGCGGGCGCT
>JALZIF010000218.1 GCA_030860435.1 Gemmatimonadota bacterium
AGTCAGCCCCAACCCTGATGCGCCGCTGTCACTGCTGCACTCTTTCCGCGCTCACCACGTCGATTCCCAACGTGCCGATCAGCCGCAGCAGCTCGGCCTGACGCTTGAAGCCGCCGATCACGAATCGCAAGTGGGCGGCGTCGGCGGGAAACTGGCCGAAGGTCGGGTCGGTAGCCACCCAATCGCCCAGATACACCTCGGGCCATGCGTGGTAGTAGAATTTACCGCCCACGTAAGCGAGTCCGGCGACGCTGCGCGCCGGGAGCCCGGCCGCCCGCGCGAGCGCGACGAAGAGCTGCGTGTGCTCGTTGCAGTCGCCCGCGCGGAGCCGGAGCACTTGGAGCGCGTTCGGGATGCTGAACGAAAGCTGTTTGTCGAGGGAGTCGTGCACCCACTGATTGATCCGTTCGGCCACGATACGTGGATCCCGTTCTTCCCCCGCGATCTGGCGGGCGACGGTGACGATCGCCAAGTCGGTGGACTGTACGAGTGGCTCGGAGGCGAGCGTCGCCCCGAACTGCGCCGGGTCCGCCGGTATCGTGTAGTTGGCGCGCAGCACCTCATCGGTTTCGCGGCGGATCGCCAGCGTGTCGCCCAACATCGTTTGCCGGGCGCCGCGAAGATCATAGCCGGTGAGGTCGGCGTCCCGCAGGACGACGCGCAAGCTCGCGAGTGATCGCTTGTCGTTGATCGGCGCCGATGCGGCGATGGCTGTCGTCTCCTGGATGTCGCTGCTCGCCGAGATTCGCGGGCCGTTCCGCCGGGTGTCCTCGATCCAGTTGGTGTAGGCCAACTCGTACGCCGTGCGTTGGAGCGGCACAAGGCCAAGCAGCGTCCCCTCCACCAGTCGGCCGCGCGCGTCGATCCAGCCGGAGATGAGCCGGCCCCCGTCGATCCGCCAGGCGCGCACGGTGTCCGTGCCGGCCGCCGCCCACTGGTCTTGGCCGCGCGCTCGCGTGGCGCTGTCGGGGATCGTGAAGAGCGACTCCGCGACCACGCGAACCGCGATCCGCGTCGGCGCGAGCGCCAACGGGTCGAAGACGTTGAGGTGCTGCACCTGTCCGACCCTCGGCCCGGCCCCGCGCGCGACGGCGAGCGGGACCAAGTTCGGCAGGAGCGTCGGCCCGGCGAGACGGATCTGCTGCGTGTCGGGCGGCGATTGCTCGTTCCCCGCCGAAACGACGAGGGTGAGTAGGGTGTCGCCCGCGATCGTTCCCGACGCGCGGAGAGGGCCGATCTCCGGGCTCAGAATCAGCACGAAGTCCGTAAGCCGGAGTGTCGGCGTCAGGCGCGCGACCACCCGCGCCCACGCGCGGTGCGCCGTCCCCTCGGAATGAAGATCGGCGAGGAAGTAGTCGCTGACCTGGATGCTGTTATGTGTGGTATCGATCGTGGAGGAGGCGAAGCCGATGTGCTCCTCGTTCGGGGCGACGGAGAAAAATTGCACGCCCGGCGTCACGATCGGCTCAGTCCGTGCCGCCTTCACGTATCCCGGAGAGAGCCAGCGACTACCGAGGATCGCGACTCCCCCGATGGCGAACACAGAGAGCACCAGCGCTGCCCCCGCCCGCCCCCTCACAGCGCGCCCTGCGCGCGTCGGCGCGACCCTCTAGGAACCGGATGCAACGAGTCAGGGTTCATGGTTATCTCGAACCCCATAGCGCAGTCATCGGTTCCGTGCCGGTGAGGCGGTCGCCGGTCATCAGTCGCCGGTCGTTGGTAACGTCTCCTCGCCGATCCAGTCGAGGTACTTGCGCAGGCCCGCGGACACCGGCAGCGCTAGCAGCTCCGGCACCTTGTAGTGGTGGAGCTCGGCGAACGCGAGCTCCAATTCCTCAATCCGGGGGGCGGATGTCTTGAGCAGGACGACGACCTCCTGCTCGTCCGCCAGCTTTCCCTCCCACCTGTAGAGCGAGCGCGCGCCGGGAAGGATCGTGCCGCACGCGATCAGCCGTCGCTCGAGGAGGGATCTGACCAGTGCGGCCGCGTCCTCCGAGCTCGCGACCGTCGTCAGGACGACCAGTGCATCCGTGGAAGGCATGGGCACCCGGGTTGGGGTGGGAGAAATGTACCTGCGACGGAAGGCGTCCCGCATTCCTCCGTCCGGCGCGCTCCCCCGGCTTGAATCCCGATAGCGCCCACGCGAGCTTTACCTGGCTATGCCCCAAGAAACACTGATCGTTCGCGGCGCCCGAGAGCACAATCTCCGGAATATCGACGTCACCATACCCCGCGATCGTCTTACGGTGATCACGGGGCTGTCCGGATCCGGCAAGTCGTCGCTCGCCTTCGACACGATCTACGCTGAGGGACAGCGCCGTTACGTCGAGTCGCTCTCCGCGTACGCGCGACAGTTTATCGGGCTGATGGAGAAGCCGGACGTGGACGCCATCGAGGGACTCTCGCCGGCGATCTCGATCGAGCAGAAGACAGCTGGGCACAATCCGAGATCAACGGTCGGCACAGTGACCGAGGTCTACGATTATCTCCGCCTTCTCTACGCTCGCGCGGGCACGCCGCATTGCCCAACGTGCGGTCGCCCTGTCCAGCGGCAGAGCGCCACGCAGATCGCCGACACGGTGCTCACGTGGCCGGAAGGGACACGGATCGAGGTGCTCGCCCCGCTCGTCCGCGGCCGCAAGGGGGAGTTTCGCGACCTGCTCGAGGGAGCTCGGAAGGCTGGCTTCATCCGCGCGTACGTGGACGGCGAGCTCGCCGAGCTCTCCGCGCCGCCCAAGCTCGCGAAGACGCGCAACCACACGATCTCGGTGATCGTAGACCGGCTAGCGGTGCGGGCCGAAGATCGCGGGCGGCTGAGCGATTCCGTCGAGACCGCGCTCAAGGCGGCCGACGGACTTGTGGAAGTCGTCAGGCACGGTGAGGGACCCAAGGCGGGGCAGCTCTTCTCAGAGCGCTACGGCTGCGCCGAGTGCGGCATCTCCCTGCCGGAGCTCGAGCCGCGGCAGTTTTCGTTCAACTCGCCCTATGGCGCATGCCCCGCGTGCGGGGGGCTCGGCACGCGCCACCAGGTGAGCGAAGATCTCGTCCTTGGCGATCCTCGCATCTCGATCCTCGAAGGCGTTATCCTGCCGTGGGGTGAGCCCTCGGGATACTTGCGGAGGACGATTCTCCCTGCCCTCGCCCGCCAGTGCAAGTTCGATCTGAATACACCGTGGGGCGAGCTGCCGCAGCGGGTGCGCGAGGTGATCATGCTCGGCGCCAACGGAAAGCGTGACGCGCTCAAGCTCGATCCGGGCGGGCGCGGAGGCGAGTACGAGGCGGTGTGGGATGGCGTCCTGGCGAACGTCCAACGCCGTTACGCTGAAACCAGCTCCGACGCGGTGCGCGAGGAGCTCGAGGCTTACATGGTCGAGGTGCCCTGCGGCGATTGCAGGGGGAGCCGCCTCAAGCGCGAGTCGCTCTCCGTAACTGTCGGCGGCCGCAACATCGGCGAGCTCGTGCGAGTCCCCGTGACCGAGGCGCTAGTCTTCTTCGAGTCGCTGCCACTGCGACAGAACGGGCGCCCAGGCCTCGATCCCGACATTGCCGGACCGATTCTCAAGGAGGTGCGTGACCGGCTCCGCTTCCTCGTTGATGTCGGGCTCGATTACCTGACCCTTGGCCGCGCGGCCGGCTCGCTCTCCGGTGGCGAGGCGCAGCGCATACGACTCGCGACGCAGATCGGATCCAGGCTCGTCGGCGTGCTCTACATTCTCGACGAGCCCTCCATCGGTCTCCACCAGCGCGACAACGGTCGCCTCCTCGCCACGCTGCGCCAACTTCGCGACCTCGGCAACACGGTGATAGTTGTCGAGCACGATGAGGAGACGATGCGCGAGGCCGACTACCTCATTGACCTCGGCCCCGGGGCGGGAAAGCACGGCGGCGAGATCGTCGCCGAAGGCGCGCTCGCCGAGATCATGGCGAACTCCGCGTCCGTCACTGGTGAGTATCTGACGGGGAAGAAACGGATCCCAATACCCGCGCGCCGGCGCGCTCCGGAGCCAGGACGCGCACTCCGCATCGAGGGCGCCGCCGAGCACAACCTCCGCACCATCGACGTCGACATTCCGCTGGGGCTCTTCGTCGCCATCACCGGTGTCTCCGGCTCTGGGAAATCCACCCTCATCGCGGACATCCTCCATCGCGCGCTGGCGCGACACTTCTACCGAGCACGGGTCATTCCCGGCGCGCATCGCCGGATCACGGGACTCGAGCACATCGACAAGGTCATAGACATCGACCAGAGTCCGATCGGGCGCACTCCCCGCTCGAACCCCGCGACCTACACGGGACTCTTCACTCCCATCCGCGATCTATTCGCCGAGCTGCCGGACTCGAAGATGCGCGGCTACGGCCCGGGTCGCTTTTCGTTCAACGTGAAGGGTGGACGGTGCGAGGCTTGCCAGGGCGACGGTCTGGTGAAGATCGAGATGCACTTCCTCCCCGACGTGTACGTCTCGTGCGAGGTGTGCAAGGGCAAGCGCTATAACCGTGAGACTCTCGAGGTCCGCTTCCGCGGCTGCAATATCGCCGACGTGCTGGAGAAGACGGTGGAGGATGCGCTCGAGTTCTTCGAGCACCAGCCGCGCATCCGCCAGAAGCTCGAAACGCTGAACGATGTAGGTCTCGGCTACATCCATCTTGGCCAGAGCGCGACAACGCTGTCCGGCGGCGAGGCACAGCGCGTGAAGCTCGCCACCGAGCTCTCGAAGCGTGACACGGGCCGCACGCTCTACATACTCGATGAGCCGACAACGGGTCTCCACTTCGAGGATGTGCGGCTCCTCCTGGACGTGCTCCATCGTCTGGTCGAAAAGGGCAACACCGTCCTCGTGATCGAGCACAACCTGGACGTGATCAAGACGGCGGACTGGATCATCGACCTCGGCCCCGAGGGCGGCTTCCGCGGCGGCACGATCGTCGCGATCGGTACGCCGGAAGAGGTCGCGAAGCTCGATGCGTCCCACACGGGTCGATACCTGAGGTCGGCTTTGAGAGCCGCCGGCCGTCAGGCATCGGCCGTCGGCTAACAGCAACAGCCACTGTGGTCTCCCTTCTCGATATCATCGGCCCGGTCATGGTGGGCCCATCGTCATCGCACACGGCGGGGGCATGCCGCCTCGGGCTGCTGGCGCGCTGCCTCGTCGGCGGCACGCCTCACCGTGCGCTCGTCGAGCTACATGGGTCGTTCGCGCGCACCGGCGAGGGGCACGGCACCGACAAAGCGATCGCCGGCGGGCTTCTCGGCTTTCGTCCCGATGACGAGCGGCTGCGCACCGCGCTGGCGATCATGGAGCACGAGGGGCTCGACTACCGGTTCGAGAAGACCACGCTCGCCGACGACGCCCACCCCAACACCGTGCGGATCGCCGTCGAGCGCGAGGGGAGGCGCAGCGTGATGGTCGGGTCGTCGCTGGGCGCGGGCCGCGTGCTCGTGACGGAAATCGACGACTACCCGGTGGAAGTCACGGGAAGCCACCACACCATCGTACTCGTCGCCGAGGACATCCCCGGCTCGATCGCGCGAATCGCGGGCCTCCTCGCCGAGGGGCGCATCAACATCGCCACGCTCCGCGTCACGAGGAAGAAGCGCGGCGGCGACGCGTTCATGGTGATCGAGCTCGACGAAGAGCCCGGCCTCGAGGTGCGCGATGCGATCCGCGCGCTTCCCTGGGTACGATGGGCGTACCGTCTGGACAAAGTGGCCGCGTAAAGTGCCAGGTTCGGAACCGTGTACAAATCACTAGCCGACGCCATCCGCGACGCCGAAGCAAGGCGCGCCACCATCGCTGACGTCGCGCTCGCCGCCGAATCGAGCGACCAGGGGCGTCCGGTCGAGGAGATTCGGGGCGCGCTGGGGCGTGCGCTCGCGGTGATGCGGCACGCCGTCGACCAGGGGCTCGTGGGGGACCTGCACTCCGCCTCGGGACTCGTCGGGGGCGATGCGGCCAAGCTCCGCACCGGTCCCGCAGGTCCGCTTGCGGGTACGCCGTTCCGTGATATTCTTGCCCGCGCTCTTGCCGTCCAAGAGGTAAACGCGGCGATGGGAGTCATCGTCGCCGCGCCGACGGCCGGTGGCGCGGGCGTCCTGCCCGCGGTGCTTACCGGACTCGCGGCCGCCAGCGGCGTCGGCGATGCGCGGCTCGTGGACGCGTTGGCGACCGCGGGGCTCATCGGCGCGGTGGTCGCCGAGCGGGCGTCGCTCTCCGGTGCGGAGGGGGGATGCCAGGCGGAAACGGGCGCGGCGGCCGGGATGGCCGCGGGGGCGGCGACCGAGATGCTCGGCGGTACCCCGTCGCAGGCGGGGCACGCTGTCTCGCTCGCGATGCAGGGGACGCTCGGGCTCGTTTGCGACCCCCTCGGTGGCCTGGTCGAGCTGCCGTGCGTTTTTCGCAACGCGACGGGGGCCGCGATCGCGCTGGCGGCGATCGAGATGGCGCTCGCTGGGATCACCTTCGCGATCCCTGCGGACGAGGTGATCGACACGATGGGAGAGATTGGCCGCTCGATGGACGTTCGCTACCGTGAGACGGCCGGTGGCGGGCTCGCTGCCACGCCGACGGGGCGCCGTCTCGCACGCGACCGGCTAGTACAGCTCAAGCGCCGCGAGGGCTGACGCGGGCGTGACGCGCGCGCTTGTCGTTCGCGTCGCGGCGACTATATCTTCTGCGGGCGGAGGCCGGGCCCATCCGGGGCGCCGGCGCGGGATGGAAACACGCCCCCCACCGCGGCCGTACGGGGTTGAAACGGCCTCGGTGTTATTCCGGCCTCGCTCACCACTCACAGGATGCGTCCATGGTAACCAAGGAAGACATCGAGAGCTTTCTCGATCGCCTCTCATCGGAAGGCGTGGACCACGAGGAGATTGGCGAGGGAATGTGGGTGATCAGACCCGAGGGCGCGCTCGACGCCGATCTGGTGTGCAGCTACGCCCCGCCGGTCGTCGTGATGCGCGTGAAGGTAATGGACTTGCCTGACGATCCCGCAGCCGCGGCCTCCCTCGCGCGCCGTCTACTCGAGCTCAACGCGACCGATCTCGTGCACGGATCCTACGGCATCGAGGACCAGTCGGTCGTGCTCACCGAAGCGCTGGAGCTGTCGCATCTCGATTTCGAGGAGTTTCTCGCCAGCTACGAGGGGATGACGGTCGCGCTCGCATCGCACCTCCGTGAGCTCGCCCCTTATCGTGAGGCACGCTGACCCATGGGCATCTTCGATCGTCTCTCGACGCTCCTCCGGTCCAATCTCAACGAGCTCATCTCCTCGGCCGAAAATCCCGAGAAGATGCTGAACCAGATCATCGTCGATATGCGCGGTCAGCTCGCGAAGGCCAAGCAGCAGGTTGCCGCGGCCATCGCCGACGAGAAGCGGCTGCAGGGGCAAGTAGAAGGGGAGTACAAGGAGGCGCAGGAATGGGAGCGGCGTGCCATGCTCGCCGTGCAGAACAGCCAAGACGAGCTCGCGAAACAGGCGCTGGTCCGCTACAACGAACACCTGCAGCGTGGCCAGGAGCTCGACGGTACGTGGCAGGCGCACCGCGCCGAGACCGAGAAGCTCAAGAATTCGCTCCGCGACCTGAACGACAAGATCGAGGAGGCGAAGCGGAAGAAGAATCTCCTCATCGCGCGACAGAAGCGTGCCGAGGCGCACCAACGCATCCAGCAGACGATGTCCGGGCTGTCGGAAAAATCCGCCTTCGAGGCGTTCGCCCGCATGGAGGAAAAGATCGCCGACAACGAGCGGCGTCTCGTCGCCGGCGCCGAGATCGACGAGGAGTTCTCCGGCGACCGTCTGCACCGCGAGTTCAAGCAGCTCGAGAAGAGCGCCTCGTCTGGCAATGCCGATCTCCAGCTCCTGGCTCTCAAGCAGAAGATGGGGATGCTCGCCGCCGGCGAACCGTCGCAAGGCAGCAAGCAACTCGGCACCGGCGGCCGTGCCGGGGAAGAGACGGTGCACGATGCGGACGTCGAGGAGCTGCCCGCGGAGGGCAAGCAACGGCAGTGAGCGCTCTCGCCGTCGGGCGCTTCCGGTTCGTGCCCGCGCTCGCGGCGGTCGTCCTCACGGTCCTCACCCTGTGGCTCCTCGGGACCGCGGCGGAGATCTTCCTGCTGCTCTTCCTGGCGATCCTCATCTCGTTGTACCTGGGCGCGGTCACGGACTTCCTGCACAGCCGCACCCGCCTTCCACGCCGCCCCGCGCTCGCCGTGTCGGTGCTCGGCACGCTCGGGGCCGTCGTCGGCCTCTTCTGGCTCCTCGTCCCGCCGGTTGTCGAGCAGACACAGGAGCTCGTGAAGGTGCTCCCGAACTACATCGTGAGCTGGGAGAGCGGGATCGAGCGGTTCATCGCGCGTATCCCGGCGCTCCAGTCGGTCTGGGAGCCGGGCGAGCACAAGGTGCTCGTCGCGGTCTACGCGCAGATCGCGGGTTACTTCAACAACCTGCTGCCGAAGCTGGCTTCGGTGCTCCACGGCGCGATCGTGATCTTCTCGGTCGTGGTCATGGGGCTGTACCTGACGCTGCACCCCGGGATGTATCGCGAGTTCCTCATCGCGCTCTTCCCCCCGGTACACCGCGACCTCGTGCGCAACGTACTTGGCGATCTCGCCCGGACGTTGCGCGCCTGGATTGTCGGCCAGCTCATCGCGATGCTCCTACTCGGGGCGCTGACCGCCGCGGGCCTGTACGTGCTGCGTGTCCCGTACTGGCTCACCTTCGGCGTCTTCACCGGCGCAGTGGCGATCGTCCCGTTCTTCGGCGCCCTCGTGTCGACGGTCATCCCCGCCATCTTCGTCATCGGCGGCAGCGGCGGCGTCACGCATGCGCTCGCCGTCATCGGACTTGGCATCGTCGTGCATGTCATCGAGGCGAACTGGGTTCTGCCGCGGATCATGGAGAAGCAGGTAGATCTTCCGCCGGTGCTCACGATCATGGCCGTGCTCCTCCTCGGGAAATTGCTCGGCCCGATGGGGCTCCTCGTCGCCGTCCCGACGGTGGCGGTGCTGATGGTCGTCGTGCGGCGGATCTTGATCAACCGGATCTACGAGGGCCAGGGATTCCGGCGCAGCACTCGGGACAGCGTCCACATGATGCGCGTCCCGCCGCCCGACGGCGGGGTCATAGTCTCTCCGCTGCCGCTCGACGTCGTCTCACTCGCTGAGGCCCGCGGTCCCCGCCGCGTCGCCTAGCGAGCGCTCGCCCTCTCGTAGCCCGCCGGTCCGCCGCCGAGCCTCCGCAAACCGTTCGGAGCCATGCCTGGTGACACCCGTTTCCTGATCATGGCCGAAGGATTCTTCGGCCCAAGAACGTCGAAAACGGCCAACTCATGCATTCGCTACATGCCCGAGCGCGTCGTCGCCGTGCTCGATCCGGCGACGGCCGGCCGGATGGTGCGAGACGTCCTGGGTTTCGGCGGCTCGATTCCCAT
>JALZIF010000043.1 GCA_030860435.1 Gemmatimonadota bacterium
GTGCTGCAGCCAGTCCTCCAGGCGGCTGTCTTCACACTGCTGTTCAGCCGCCTAGCGAGCACGTCGTTGGGTGTACCGTACGTCCTGTTCGCCCTCGCCGGGCTCGTTTTGTGGAACCTGTTCGCCAAGATCGTCAACGAGGGCGCTGCGTCCCTGGTCACCAACCAACACATCATCACCAAGCTGTTCTTCCCGCGGATCTATCTCGTGCTCGCGTCGGGCGCGTCGGCGCTCGTGGACCTCGCCATCTCCGCGTTGCTGGTGGTGGCCCTGATGGCGTGGTATGGCGTTTCACCATCGCTGGCGCTCCCACTCGCCGCAGCGGCGCTTGCCGGTATCATCGTTCTCTCGTTCGGCGCGGCGACGCTCCTTGCAGCGATCAATGCGCGCTGGCGGGACGTCCAGCACACACTTCCACTGCTGCTACAAATCGGGATACTCGTCACGCCCGTTGGCTACCGGTCCGATGTCGTCCCGCCGGAATACCGGTGGGTCCTCGCGGTCAACCCGCTCACGGGGTGGCTGGAACTGTTTCGCGGTGCCGTGCTCGGCCTTCCAATGCCTGACGCGCGCACCATCGGATTCTCCGCCACCGCGACTGTTGCGATCGCGCTCTTCGGCGTGTGGTACTTCCGGCGTGCGGAGAGCACCATCGTGGACGTGGTATGACGCGTTACGCGGTGCGCGCGTACGGGCTGGAGAAGACATTCCGGATACGGCATCCGCATGCCTCGACGTGGCGAGACTACATGCGTCGCCCGGCGGCGGCATTCCGAGCGCCGCGCACCTTGGAGGTGCGCGCGCTGCGCGGTGTCTCGTTCGAGGTGGCAGAGGGGGAGGTGTTCGGAATTGTCGGCCGCAACGGTGCGGGGAAGAGCACGCTGCTCAAGATTCTGGCGCGGATCACGAGCCCCAGCGGTGGCCGGGCAACCATTGCGGGTCGTGTCGCAAGCCTGCTCGAGGTAGGCACTGGCTTCCACCCGGAGCTGACGGGCCGCGAGAACGTATACCTCAACGGCATGCTGCTCGGAATGCCGCGTCGGGAGGTAGACGGCGCTTTCGAGGAGATCTGCGAATTCGCCGGGGTCGGTGCGTACATCGACACGCCTATCAAGCGCTACTCGAGTGGGATGCAGCTTCGCCTCGCCTTCGCCGTCGCCGCGCACCTTGCCGCGGACACGATGATCATCGATGAAGTGCTGGCGGTGGGCGACGCGGAGTTCCAGGCAAAGTGCACGAGCGCGATGAAGGACGCGGCCGATCGCGGGCGCACGACTCTCTTCGTGAGCCATAACATGGCAGCGGTCGAGAACCTTTGTACCCGCGCCATGTTGCTGCGGGATGGCGTGGCTGTGGCGACGGGTTCCGCTAGTGAGGTCGTTCGCGAGTACTTGCGCGGGGCGTTGCCCGAAGCGGGGTCAGGCGCCATGTACTTCGCCGCTCCGAGCCATCACGCGCGGGGCGCCGCGCGGATAGAGCGCGCGTGGATCTGCGGTGCGGACGGTGAATCCCCTGTTCAGGGCGAAGACCTGGATGTCGTGGTCGAGATTCGCGCCTTCGACCATGTGCGCAAGCTCCAGGTTGTTGCCTCGATCGCCACCATCGAGGGCTCGCTGGTGTCCTTGATGAGCAACGGCGATTACCGGCGCGAATGGGATGTGGTGCCGGCGCTGCATCGCGTGCGTCTGCGTGTGCGGGACGTGCGCTTGGTACCGCGGGCGTACTCGCTGTCGCTCCGGCTCATGCTTGAGTGGGGTGCGGATGTCCTCGACGACGTGCCCGATGCCTTGACGTTCAACGTGCTCGGTCGCGACGTGCTTGGAAGTGGTGTGCCTCTGCTGGCAAATCGGGGGGTGACGTGGGCGCCCGCGGAATGGACTCTGGAGCCAGTCGTGGACGCGGCGAACCAATGATGCAGACTGGCGGAGACGTAACTCCTGCAACACCGGTGGCGCGCCGTGGGAAGTGAGATGACGCGCCGGCTCTGGGTCGTTACCGAATGCTATCCGCGGCCGCGCGCGCCCGCCCACTGCGCGTTCGCGCATCGGCAGCTCGTCGGCGTCCACCGTGCCGGTTGGGATGTTCGCGTGCTGGTACCTAACGGGTGGTTTCCTCCGTTCGTATGGCGGGTGGCCCGGGCGTGGCGGCAGTCTGCGCGAGAGCACGTGCCGAACGGCTGGCTGATCGACGGCATCGCGGTCGCCGACCTTCGCTATCAGAACCGGGTCCCGAGCCGGCTGAGCCGGCCACGAGACTTCGGCGCGCGCGTAGCCGCTGCGCTCGAGCGGCTGCTGCGCGGCGCGGGCGCGGCGCGTGGGCGGGATGTGCTGATGGTGAAGTTCGCGCTGCCGCACGGCCCGGCGGTGCGTGAGGTCGCGCAAACGCTCGGTCTTCCGTATGTGGTTCAGCTCCGCGGCGACGACGTGTGGGTGTGGCCGCACGCGAGCGAGCGCTCGCGCATCGGATTCACCGCCACGGTGCGGGACGCGGACCTGCTCGTGTCCGTCTCGGACGCGCTCATCCGTGAGGCCGAGCGAATCTCCGCGGGCGATCTACCGCCGGCGGTCGTGGTGCCAAACGGCATAGACCTCGCGCGCTTCCGCCCACCGGTAAACGACGCCGAGCGGGCGGCGGCGCGCGCTGAGCTCGGCGTCGCGCCTGACGAGGTCGCGGTGCTCTGCGTGGGGGACGCCCTGGCGCGAAAGGGGTGGCGAGAGCTGTTGGATGCGCTCGGCACTCTGCGCGCAGACGGGGTTCCGGTTGTCCTGCTGGCGGCGTTGAGCTCGTGCCTTCGCGACCTGGACATCGCCGCCGAAGCGGCCCGGCGTGCCCCAGGCCTGCGCGTGCGGATGCTCCACCAGCTCTCGGGCGATGCGCTCGGTCGTCTCTACCGTGCGGCAGACATCTTCTGCCTCGCGTCGTACTGGGAAGGTCTCTCGAACGCCCTGCTGGAGGCGATGGCGTCCGGACTACCAGTGGTGACTACGGCTGTGGCGGGGCACCCCGAGGTCGTGACCGACGGCGCCGATGGCCGGCTCGTTCCTCCTCGTGAAGCGGCGCCGCTAGCCCGTGCGATCGACGAGCTACTGGCGGACGCTCCGATGCGCGCTCGGCTCGGAGAGGCGGCGCGGGCTCGGGCGGTCGCCGTTGGCGACTCGGCCCGGGCCGGAGAGCGGATGGCCGCGCTGCTCGAGGGTGTCTGCCGGGGCGTGCCGGCGACCGAGCTGCGCTTGCCGAGCCCCTATGCTCTCTCTGCCGCGGCCACGGCCCGGAGCGCCTGACGATGTGCGGAATCGCGGGACGGATGGGCCTCGCGCCGGTGCATGCCGCTGCAGCGGCGGCACTTGCCGAGGAAATGGGAGCGGCGCTCCGTCGTCGCGGGCCGGACGGCGAGAGAGCGCACCACGATGCTGATTTGCTGCTCGTGCACAGGCGCCTCTCGATCATCGATCTCTCGGCTGCGGGCGCGCAGCCGCTCTGGAACGAGGAGGGAACCGTCTGCGTCATCGTCAACGGCGAGATTTACAACTTTCGGGAGCTGCGGCGATCGCTTCAAGAGCGCAGCCACCGCTTCCGAAGCGGGTCAGACTCCGAGGTGCTCGTACATCTTTACGAGGATTCGGGGATCGAGGGGTGCTGCCGCGCGATAGAGGGGATGTTCGCCTTCGCGCTCTGGGACGCGCGGACGCGCGACCTGTTCCTCGTGCGCGACCGCCTCGGCATCAAGCCGCTCGTCGTCGCGGCGCACGAAGCGGGGGTTACGTTCGCGTCGACGCTGTCCGGGCTCCTCACCGATCCGGCAGTGTCGCCGGCGATGCGCGAGGAAGCACTCGTCGCCGTGCTGAAATGGGGATTCGTCCCGTCGCCGTGGTCGGCGGTGCGGGCGGCGCGACGGATCCTACCGGGAACGTGGCTGCGCCTGCGGGGCGGACGCATCGTCGAAGAGCGGCGGTGGTGGACCGACTCCCCAACGACCGAGCCTGTGGCGGATGACGACGTGCGTGTGGCGGTCGTGGACGCTGTGCGGTCGCACCTGATCGCGGACGTACCAGTTGGCGCGCTGCTATCCGCCGGGATCGATTCCGGGATAGTCACTGGACTCGCGGCGCGCACCCGGGGCCCCGAGCACCTCGAGGTGTGGACGGCGAGCCATCGTGGCCATCCCGAGGACGAGCTCACCGAGGCGGTACTGGCCGCTCGCCACTTTGGCGTTCGCTTGCATGAGGTCCCCGTCGGTGGGAGCGGGCTGACCGAGGCACGGTTCGCGCGCATGTTGGAGGCAATGGACGAACCGCTCGCAGACGCCAGTCTGGTCGCCCTGCACGAGCT
>JALZIF010000052.1 GCA_030860435.1 Gemmatimonadota bacterium
CCTGACGACCGTGCTCGTGCGACGCCGGGCTCGTGCGCCGAGGAAGCCGCCCGCCCGCCCCTCCGAGGCGACGAGATAGAGCGGTGTCGCCGCGTCGCCGATCCTCGTTACACGGACGCTCACGGCCTCGCCGCCGGCGAGCGTGTAGTTGCGCGCAGTCGAGTCCACGTCGCCAGGCGACAGAGTGTCCCACCGCGGGCTCCACCCCCTCGGGTCGTTCGGCGCTATGGTGCGGTTCGTCCCGTATTCGGCTGCGGCCGTCGCGCGCGCGGTAAGAACCTCGTTCCGTCCGAGGCGGTACTGTTGTGTCGCCGCGAAGAACACGCCCGCGATGAGTGAGCCGATGACAACGATGGCGAGGATCGCGGTCGCGAGCGCGAAGCCGCGCTGTCGGACGGCGCGTGGAAGTCTATGAGGGCGGTGAAGCATCAGTGGCTCAGGTGGGAAGTGGGAAGTGGGAAGAAGATCGGGAACTGGGGAGAGGGAAGTGGGAAGAGGATCGACAACGCGGCATGCGCTGGGCGTTGCATTCTCCTGTTCCATCCAGGTTGGAAGGTCAGCGGTTCCGAAGCGCGACGGAGACGCGCACGGAATCGCGGACGTGGCCGTTCGTCGTTTGTGATAGGCCCGGGGTGCGCACCGGTGAGCGCGTCTCGCCGCGGGCCGTGACGTCGATGCGGCGCACGCTCGCGGCCAGCACCGAAGTCGTGACGGTCGATCCGGCGGCGTCGAAGAAGGTGAAAACGATTCCACCAGCCCCGCCTGACGCGTGGGGGAGGAACGGCCCGCTCACCGGCTGGATAGTGCTCCACGGCTGCGAGCGGAGCGAGTTGAAGTCGCGGTATCCGAGGTACCATCGCCTGTCCGTCGGTGAGCGGTACAAGCTGTAGCGCACTCGGCGGAGGATGCGAACAGGCGCGCCTATTGTTATCGTCGCCGAAAGCGCCGGGAGTGCGGAGAGCGACACGCCTTGGCTCGCCTCGCCGACGGTCGTCGTGAAGCCGGTTGTGTTGGGGCAACTGCCGGCACTGTTCGCCGCGTGTATGAGGTGCGACGTCATAGCGTTCGTCGCAGCATCGTAGACGACCAACAAGTCTCCCATCGCCGGCGCGCTCGCCCAGGAGGTGAGCCCTGCGTTGGTCGCCAGGGTGTGCGGCGGCAGAACCACAGTCGTCCTGCCGGGGTCCATTGTGCAGACGATCCCCGTGCCGGTCGTCGCCAAGAACTCGATCGCCGAATCCGAGAGCGCGACGAGATCGCCCTGCGCCGGAGCGAGCGGTCGGAGCTCTGCCGGCAGGAGGTTGGCGACAGTGCGCAGGTTCTCCCGCAAGTCGATCAGCTCCGACGCGCCGGCGTAGAAACGCTGCTGCCGGGAAACGATGCCGAGGATCGCGCCGGCGACGAATCCGAGCAGCGTGAGGGCGACCATTATCTCGGTGAGCGTGAAAGCACGGCGCGCGTGGCGGCAGGTCACGGCAGGCATTCGATCACGCTTTGATAGCCATGGCCCTTGCTGACACCGCGGGCGATGTACCACACAGAGTCGTGCACCTCACGTAGGCGGAGCGGTGGTGTGCCGACGGTCCCCATCACGGTCCACCGCTCGCGCACAGCACCTACGACAGCACTGCCGCTCGCGATGTTGGCGCATGGCGTAGCCCGCAGCCGCTCGAACCGCGCCTGCGCCGCGAGCGCGGCCGCCGTCTGCTGGTCCGCCCTATTGAGCAGTCGCGCGACCAGCGCCGCAGTGCCGCCGAGGGCGAGCACCCCAATGGAGAGGATGACGATCGCGGCCATCGCTTCGACGATGGTGAAGCCGCGACGCCAGGCCTGCCCGGCAGGGCGCGTAGCGGATCGGCTGCCTGTCACGCTCGCGAGGATGTCCACCCATTCCCCCTTTCCCCTTCGCATTGGGGTCAGCAGTTCGGCACTAGCGCCCGCCGCGGCTGCCTAGCAGTCGCGGTACCGCGGTGGACCCCTAGATACGCGTTCGGCGCAGCACGGGCAGGAGCGAATGTCCGCGGCTGCAAGCGAATCGTGGCCGGCACGGTACAGGCGCTTCCGCCGGCACCGTGGGGACGATCAGCGCCTGTTGCCGGAAGCCGAGTCGTGCAACGACCCGGCAGCGAGATGGATGATCCGCGTGGCGCGCGCCGAGTCCGGGGCGATGACGAGGGCGCGCCGCGCGGCGGCGATCGCGCCAGGAAAGTCGCGCCGACGCATACGGACATCGGCCTGGGCGAGGTGCACCGCCACCGACCGCGGGGCGGTCGCGGCCGCGGAGTCGAGCAGCGCGTCGGCCCGAGGGAGATCGGCAGCCTGGGCGGCGACGGCTGCACCCTCGTAGAATGCGGACGGGTCGCGCGGGAAGAGGTGGCGGGCGATGGCGTATTCGCGCCCGGCGCCGTCCCAGTTGCGCATTGCCGCGAGCACTCGCCCAGCGACGAGGTGCGCCCGGTACGACTCCGGATGGTCGTGCAGAAGGGTGAGAATGTACCGCTTGTCGTCGTACCAGACGGGGGTGCGCGCCCACGTGCGCGCGACGCCGAGCAGGAGCGCGACCGCGGCAAGCGCCAGCGCGGGACGTCGCGCGCGGGCCGCGGCGTGCTGCATTGCCCATCCCAGCGCGAGACACGCACCCACGCTCGGCAGATACAGCGTTCGTTCGGCGAGCGAGACTCCGGACGGGAAGAAGACGTTGGACACCGGGGCGAGCACGATCGGCACCCAGAGGAGCGAGAACGCGAGCTCCGGCGCCGACCGCCACGCGCGACGGACGACCTCTCCAAGCACGAGGGCGAGGGCGAGACCTAACAGAGCCGCCGGCGTGACGCCGGACACCAGAGGGATTACCTGCGGGTAGTAGTCCGCTGACAAGTCGAGCGGAAACAGCAGCAGCCGTACGTAGTTGGGGACGATTGTCGCGACCGTCAGCAACCGCTCCGCGGTGCTCGTTCCGATCCACGTCGGCGCGACGATGCTGAAGCCGCGTCCGCGGAATATCACTGCGAGGACGATCGCGTAAACGACGATGATCGCGGCGTAGGCGAGATAGAGGCGGACCCGTTGCGAGCGGAGTGCCGTCGGCGCAACCTCCGATTCCCGTCTCTCGTTCTCCTCGTTCGGTTCCTTGGCTCGGGGAAGTAGCAGGTCGCTCGCGACCGCCAGGCCAACGAACACGATCGCGCTCTCCTTGCTGAGGAGGCCGAGCGCGAAGAGCGGTGGGGCCCACCAGGAGCGGCGGCGGTGCGCGATGAGCGCGCCGATCGCGAACGTCGCGGCCATCGGCTCCAGCCGGCCGACGACGTTAGCCACGGCTTCGACGTGTACCGGGTGTACGGCGAAGGCAAGCGCCGCGGGGAGCGCCCCCATAGGCGAGAGGAGCCTGACGGCGAGGAGCCAGACCATTACCGAGGCTGCGGCGTGCCAGAGGATGTTGACCGCGTGCATCCAGCCAGGGTCGCCGCCGGTCAGCGCCCAATCGAGAGCGAAGGAGGCGATGCCTAACGGGCGGTACTGACCGCCGGGTAGCGGCTCCGGCCAGTACGAGTGGGCGAACGCCCGCCAGATCCCATCTGCGCGCTCAACGAGTGGGTTCCCGCGCAACACGCCGCCGTCGTCGAGCACGAACCCGTTCGCGACAGCGTTCGCGTAAACCAGGATCGCGACCAGGGCGACGAAGATTCCCCTGTACCGCTCCTCACCGAGCTTCATACCTCGACACCGTACCTTGACAGCTTCCGATACAGCGTGCTCGGATCGATGCCGAGGATGTCGGCGGTCCGGCTCTTGTTGCCACCTTCGTTCTGCAACACCCACAGGATGTAGCTCCGCTCGATTATATCGAGCGTCGGGTTGGCGGCGGCCCGGTCGGAGACGACCGGCTCCGACTTTCGCTCCGTGACCCGGACCGGGAGGGCGGCCGCCGCGATCACCTCGCCCTGGGTGACTATCGCGGCGCGCTCGAGAGCGTTCTCGAGCTCGCGCACGTTTCCCGGCCACGAATACTCCTGCATCGCCTCCAATGCATCGTCGCTCAGCCGCTTCGACGTTTCGCCGCGCAGGTCGCCCGCGCGCGCGAGGAAGCTCTCGGCGAGGATCGGGATGTCATCGCGCCGCTGCCGGAGCGGGGGAAGGTGAAGCGCGAACACGTTGAGCCGGTAGAAAAGATCGCTCCGGAACGTGCCGCGCTTCATCTCCTCCTCGAGGTCGCGATTGGTCGCTGCGATCACTCTGGTGTCGATGCTCACCGCCTCCGTGGCGCCAACGGGGATCACTTCGCGGTTCTGAAGAACGCGAAGCAACTTCACCTGTGTCGAAGGTGTGGTCTCCCCAAGCTCGTCGAGGAAGAATGTGCCCCCGGCGGCGGCGGTGAACAGCCCCGCCTTATCCTTGACGGCACCCGTGAACGAACCCTTCACGTGCCCGAACAGCTCGCTTTCGAGAAGGCTCTCGGGGAGGGCACCGCAGTTGATGGAGAGAAATGGCCCGTCCGCGCGCCCGGACAGTTCGTGAAGGTAGCGCGCGACGACGTCTTTCCCCGTACCGGATTCACCCTGGATGAGCACAGTACTTTCCGTCGGGGCGACGGTCTCGACGAGCATGAGAACCTCGAGCCACGTCTTGCTCCGGCCGATGGGGCATCTGTTCTCGGCGATGTCGCGGCGGTGGATCTCCTGCCGCAGCGAGCGATTCTCGACCCGAAGTTGCCTGTGCTCTGCAGCTCGGTGGAGAATCGCGATCAACTCATCGTTGACAAACGGTTTCTGGATGTAGTAGTACGCCCCCGCGTTCACCGCCTGGATTGCCGAGCGGAGGTCCGCTTGCGCAGTCATCAGGATCACCGGCAGGTCGGGATCCTGCGCGCGCGCCGCAGCCAACACCTCCAGCCCGCTGATGTTCGGCATGCGCACGTCGGTGAGCAGAATGTCGGGAGGCCCGGACGCGAGTTGCTCGAGTCCCGCCTTTCCTCCCGGCGCGGTTTGCACGGCGAAGCCGGCGTTCTTCAGAAGAATGCGAAGCGTCTCGAGGATGCCGGTCTCATCGTCCACGACCAGGATTTTCACCTTCGGGGTGTCGGAGATCACGAGGTGCCTCCGGCGGTCACCGACTGCGGAAGGAGAATGGTGAAGTAGGTACCCTGCGCCGAGCTGTCCACGAAGACCGTCCCGCGATGTGCGTCGATGGCGCGGTGGACGATTGGAAGCCCGAGCCCGGTTCCCCCCGCCTTGGTGGTGAAGAACGGATCGAACACTCGGTCACGGATCTCCGGGGGAATGCCAGGGCCGTCGTCCGTGACGCGGAGGGTGACGGCATCGCTGGCGAAGGGGGCAACAAGCGGCAATTGGTCCGCGGAGAGCTTGCCGACCTCGATCCGCACCTGTCCGCCCTCGCGCACCGCCTGCACCGCGTTGAGCGCGATGTTGAAGACGGCGCGGTGGAGCAGGTCCTCGTCGCCTTCGACAATGAGCGGGTCGTGCGGCGCAACGCACGTCACCTGGACGCCGCGGCGGCAGTCGGGGTGGCTCGCGGCCAGGCTGGCCGCCGCGCGCGCGATGGCGCCGATGTTCACCCGCTCCACGCGCGTCACGCGTACGCGGGCGAAGTCGAGGAACTCGGAAAGCAGCCGCGCCAGCCTGTCTGACTCGCGTACGATCAGGCTGGCCAGCACTTGCTCGTCCTCGGTCGCCCTGGGCGCACGCGAGAGTTGCTCGACCGCGCTGCGGATGGATGCGAGCGGGTTTTTGATTTCGTGCGCCAGCGACGCGCTCAGCTCGGCGACCCCCTCGAGTCGTTCGGCGCGCAGCCGCAGCGTCTCGAGTCGCTTGTTGTCCGTGATGTCCTGGAAGATCGCGGTTGCCGATACGCCGCTCGGGTCGCGTCCGGCCTCGATCGTCGTCGTCGTCAGGCCGATGGGGAAGGTTCGGGTCGCGGTCGCGATAGTCG
>JALZIF010000059.1 GCA_030860435.1 Gemmatimonadota bacterium
CGGCGCGCCACGCACCGGACTTGAAGAGCTTTGTCTTCGCGTCGTCTTCGTCCGTCTACGGCGACGCGGAGCGGATGCCGACGAGCGAGGATCAGATCTTGCGCCCGCTGTCGCCGTACGGCGCCACGAAGGCGCTCGGCGAAAACCTGAACTACCTCTACTTCCGGTCGTACAACGTCCCAACGCTCAATCTCCGCTACTTCAGCGTTTACGGCCCGCGCCAACGCCCCGACATGGCCTTCCACCGCGCGATCGAGGCGGCGCTCACCGAGCACGACTTCTTTCTGAGCGGGGACGGTCGGCAGACGCGTGACTTCACGTACGTCGCGGACGTGGTCGACGGCACCATCCTCGCTGCGCTCAACGGCGATCCGGGACAGACGTACAACATCGGCGGTGGCGGCAATGTTGCGATGGCGGACGTCCTTGAGAAGTTGCGGGAGTTCGTGGGGGACCTACGCGTGCGCCGGCGCGCCGTCGAACGCGGGGACGCCCGGGACACGGCCGCGGACATCTCACGAGCGCGCGACGAAGTGGGCTACCGACCCGGGTGGGCGCTGAGCGCCGGCCTTCTCGAGCAGGTCGGGTGGCACCGGGATCGCGAACGCGCGCCCGCGCTGCCCTCGCCATGAGCGGCGGTCGCGCGGGCGCTCGGCGGCCATCTCCGGCCTCGCGTGGAAGCGGCCGGCTGACAGCGGCAACTATCGCGGTAGCCTCCACCGCCGGTGTCCTGACCTGCTACCTGGTCGGCGCGGGTAGCGATCTGGGCCTGCGCTTGGACGCGGTCATCCCCGACAAGATCACGAGCGGAACCTTCCGTGGGGTGCTCGAAGCGAGCAACCAGTCGCTCAACACGGCCACAGTCGCGCTAATCGGCTTGGCCATCGTTGCGGTGGCGAGTCGGCGTGGGCGCACGGCGACACTCGCCGCGATGTCGATGGTGGCGGCGCCGGTCGTGACGGAGATGGTGGTGGAGTCCGTACTGGTTGCAGTGGATCCACTTGGCGCCGAAAACCAACGGGATCTCGGGATCGGCTATTTCCCCAGTGGTCACGCGGCGGCCGCCATGGCGCTGGTGCTGACGAGCGTATACGTCGTTGCCAGCTACTTGCGCACGGTCCTGGCGATCACCGGAGCGGTGTCCGCGGCGCTGGTCGGAATGGGGATGCTCGTGACGCACGCGCACCATCCGAGTGACATCGTCGCCGGCTATCTCATCGCAATGGCGTGGGCGGCTGCGGTGATAGCCACCCTGCCGTCTACGCGGGCCGACGGCTGGAACGCGCGGGTGCCCTGGCAGCCACTGGCAGCTGCGCTCGTGGTTCCGGCGCTGGCCGTCACGGGGTTCGCGATCGAACGGCCGGGCGACCAAGCGGTGTCCGTCGGTTTCATCGCGGTTGCGGTCGGGGTGATGATGATGCCGATGGTCCTTGTCGGAGCCTTCGTCGGGCTTGTCGGACGCGCAGACGGACAGATCAGGCAACTGCCCAAAACCGTGGGTTGATGCCGACCGCCCGAGTCGTCGCCGTCACGCAGGACGACCCTTTCTTCACGGGAAGGTTCTTCGAGAGCTTCCTGGAATGCGCGCCGCCCGAGGTCGAACTGGTCGAAGTCGTGCTCCTGCGCAACTTCAACGAGTCGCCCATCGCGCTCGCCCGGCGCCTCGAGCGCTTCTACGGGCCGGTAGACTTCATGCGGCTGATGACCAGATACGGTCGCGCGAAGGCCGCTGACCGACGCGGCGGCGCGCGAAGCGTCGAGGCGGTCGCAGCCCGATATGGTGTTCAAGTCCGCCGGCTGGCGACGATCAACGATTCTGCCTATCTGGCGACGCTGGGCGAGCGCGACATCGACGTTCTGCTGTCTGTCGCGGCGCCCGAGATCTTCGGCGCCGACGCGCTTCAGGCAGCTCCGCAAGTGCTGAACGTGCACAGCGGGCGGCTTCCGGACTACCGCGGCATGATGCCGACGTTCTGGGCCCTGCTCGACGGTGCCGACGAGGTGATCGTGACGGTCCACGAGATGGTCGAACACCTTGACGCCGGACGGGTCCTGGGGGAGTTTCCGGTCGCGATCGCACCTGGCGATACGGCATTCGATGTCTCGAGGAACGCGAAGGCGGTTGCCGGCAGACGCGTGGCCGCGCTCCTCGCGACGGCGGGCACGCAGTCATGGCCGCCTGCCCGCCCGATCGACGTCGCCTCCGGCACCTACCGCGGATTCCCCCGCCGCGAGGATGCCGAGCGCCTCCGCGCCGCGGGACAGCGATTGCTGTGACTTCGTGACGTTCGTTGCGTCCTTCGACATCGAGGACTGGTTCCATGCGGCAAATCTGGCGCCGTACGTCCATGGGACGTGGGACTCGCTCGACGGTCGGGTGGAGCGAAACACGCACCGACTTCTGGACATCCTCGGCGAGGCGGGCGTCACCTCGACGTTCTTCGTCCTGGGTTGGGTGGGGCGGCGCTATCCGTCCCTGGTCCGGAGAATCGCCGACGAGGACCACGAAGTCGCCAGTCACACGGACCAGCACAAGCTCCTGTGGTCGCTTCCGCGCGCTGAGCTCGCGCAGGATCTCCGGCGTTCTCGCGAGACGCTCGAGGATCTCGTCGGCACCGGCGTGCTAGGGGTCCGCGCACCGAATTTTTCCGTTAGTGCCGAGGTCCTGGATTGCATGGCGGAGGCCGGCTACTGGTACGACTCCAGCTTCTTCTCGCTGAGCGGTCATTCGCGGTATGGCCGCCTCTCGACGGCGATCGATCCGGAGGCGGCGATCGTGCAGACGCCCCATGGACTGCTCGAGCTTCCGATGTCACGGGTCCGTCTGGGGCCCCTCGCGCTGCCGTGGTCGGGTGGTGCGTACTTCCGGCTCATCCCCTATCGGCTATTCCGCGTGGGAGTGGCCCGGCGGCTGCAGACGTCGTCGTGGTTCATGTTCTATCTGCACCCCTGGGAGCTGGATTCGGACGAGCAGTCGCCGGCGCGACTGCCGGCGGCACGACGACTGCGGTCGTACGCCGGGCGCCGGCGCATGGCGGCGGATCTCACCCGGCTCTTGCGCGAGTTCGGCTCGCGACGGATCGATGACACGCTGCGCGCGCGCGGCTTCGAGCCGCCGACGCGATGAGCGCCTCACACCTGGGTGACATGCGGACGAGTCAACAGGTACGCGTTGACTAGGGCGCGACCGCACGAGGACGAGTCGGACATGCCGCGCAGGCTGAGGCGAGGCCTGGCGGCGGTGTACGCACTGACAGCGCGCTCCCCCAAGCCGGAGGAGTACGTCGAAATCGCCCCGGGCTTGACGGTCCCGCGGTTCGTGCTCGACTGGTCGCGGTCCGCGCCGGCGGAGGCGGCGGCGATTCTCGATCGGGTTCGTGCGACGGTTCCGCTCCACGGCAGGTCCGTCCTGGCGGTCGGCCGCGGCGCCGGCCACCTCGGGATAGAGATCGCCAGGCGCGGCGCCCGGCACGTCGTCGCGGCCGACATGGCGGCGAGACTCATGGCGCTGGCCGGCTTGCGGCTCGCCGAGCATCCGTCTGACCTGCCGGTTGAGATCCGCCGATTCGATGACGGCCTCGCGTACCTTGGCGGTCAGCTGTTCGATGTCGTCATCGCCTCCGATGCCTTCCGGAGCTACGGGGTACCCCGCTCGAGCGGCTTACTCGAAGCGCGCGTCCTCGATCTGGCGAGACGGTTGGAACGAGGAGGGCATATGGCCGTCCGGTTCGGCCCGCCATGGAAGGCGCCCAACGGCGGCGGCGTGGACAGCGTGCTGCCGTGGGCGCACCTCATGTTCCCCGAGGAAATCATCTTCGACGAATTCCGTCGGGTCCGCCGTGGCAGCACCGCGCGCGCCTTTGAGGACATCGGCATCAACCGGGTGACGCTGGCGCGCTTTCGCGCTGCCATGCGAGCGACCGACCTGGAGTGCGTGTCCATCAGCACGAACGTGAGCGAGCGGCGCGGCCCCGCGGTGCTGCGGGCGCTGAGTCGCCATCCTCGGCTGGAGGAGTATCTGACGCTCAACGTCTACGGCGTCTGGCGTCGCTCCGAGCGCACTGCCTGACGCCCGGACGGGATCGTCACTGCACTGGGCCGCAGGTGGACGGGTACGGGCTCGGCCAGCGGCGGCCGCGCCGGCGCTCTCTGGCCGGTTTCGCGAAGGGAAGTCGTCCGCGTGGTGGCCTCGCGCTTGGCGGCAGCCCAAAGCGCTGGGCCGAGTGCCAGTACCACCCACATTCGCCGATCCGTCTGGCCCGAGATGAACATGCCGGCAGTGAGGATGGCCAGCATCGCGACGACGACGCCGCGTGACAAACCGGCCATCGCCGTATCGCCCAAGCGCTCGAATCGTCCGGCTGCCTGCCATGCGCAAGCGAGGCATCCGGCCACGACGCTGAGAAACAACACCAAGCCGATGATGCCTGTCTCGGCGAGAAGCTCGAGAAATGAGTTATGGACGAACTTCGGCTGCTCGGTCAGGAAATCGGCGAACTCGAGCGGTCCAAGCTCGCGCGAGTACTGTGCGGCGTTGTCGCGGAAGGCGTCGAGACCGACCCCCACCACTGGGTGATCCTGCCACATCTGCCACGCGACGCTCCATAGCTCACTCCGGCCATTGCTCTCCTCGAAGTCGGTCATCCGCTCCCAGGCGCCTGGGGCCGCCAAAAACCATGCCAACGCGGCGCCGACCATCCACAACAGTCCGATGATGACCCACTTGCGCTGGCGCTTGGCGAGGACCAGTGCGGTGGCGGCGGCGACCCCCGCTGCGATCAGCCCTCCGCGTGACTGGGTGCCGACAAGTCCGATGACGAGCAAAGCGACGATCGGCAGGACCGCGAAGCGCAGTGCGGGATGACGGCTGCCGGCGGCGAGCGCGAGGGCCAGCACGATCGCGGGCACGATTCCTGCTGCCAGGAAGTTGGGGTCACCGCTGCCACCCACGATGCGCGAGGTTCCCCCTTGGACCGCACCGGCGAAGCCGATCGCGACCGACACGACGGCCCCAGCCACCAGGGCGCCCGCCGCCAGCCTGACGTACCGGCGGTCCGTGATCAGGGTCGAGATGACCAGGACGATCGCGCCCGCTACCAGCCAGTTGATGACGATCTCGCTTCCGGGATCCGGGTTCACCGCCCATGCCGTCGATACGAGTATCCAGAGAAGCATGGCCCCGACCGCAAGCAGGACGCGTCGGTGCTCGACGACCATCTCCGGGACACTCGAACGGAGCAGGGCGAAGGCGCCGATCCACGCGGAGAGGATCAGGATCCCGGCAAGACTCGGGCCGACATCGAGTGCTGCGTAGCCGTAGAGAGCGACCGACGGCAGCCATAGGACGATTCCGAGCCGGACGTTGATGAGGACCAGCGGGAGGTAGCAGAGCCCCACCACAAGCGCGATACCGAGACGCGGCGCGAAGGCCATGGCCGCACCCACCGCGGGGGCCGCACCGAAGGCGATCCCGATGATCACGATCGGGGGGAGCGGCAGTCGCGCGCCGGGTTGCACTTCGAGTGCTCGGGACATGCGCAATGCCCCGGAACCGATCACCGGACCAAGGGATCCGCGTCGGCCCGCGCAAAGTAGGGACTCTTCACTGGCGGACCGCCGATGACGACCAATCCGCGCACCGGGGCGCCCATGCGCCCCATCAGATCGCGCATCCCCTCGTACGTCCTTCTGTCGGTGTGGCCCGGTCGGGTGACGAGGATGACGTCGTCCACCTCGCGCAGCAACGGCAGCGTGTCGCTGACCTCGCCCAGCGGCGACGTGTCGATGACAACGAAGTCCGCGTGGCGCTCCGCCTCCTCAAGCAGCTCCGGCAGCCGGTTGACGACCGTCTCGAGCCCGCCGGGCGCCGCCGGCACCACGCCGACCGTCAAGACCGACAGCGGGAGATCGGGAACGTGGACCAGCAGCTCCTCCACCTTCTCGTGGCCGTCGAGGATGGCGCGCCCGGTGTCCGGCGGTGATATGCCCAGCACGCTCGCCGCACCCGGCGTGCGCAGATCGCAGTCCATGAGGATGACGCGCCGGCCTGCGAGGGCGATGCTCTTCGCGAGGAACGCCGCGCACGTCGTCTTGCCGTCACCGGCCGATGCGCTGGTGATGAGGATGGTCCGCCGCCGGCCCTCGGCGAGCTGAAGGTGCACTGTCCGGAACGCCTGCTGGGCTTGCTCGTCGAGCGCGACGCCACCGTTTGCGGACGCTCGGCGGTTGCGCGCCGGAAGCTTGGGCACCCGGGCGAGCACGGGCAGCGGATACAACGCGCTCGCCTCGTCCGTATCCCGCATACGCGTCTGCGTCATCTCGAGCAGCACGGCTGTCGCGGCGGCCAGCGCGATGCCCGCGAGGAGCGCGAGGACGAGGACGAGGGATCGCGACGGGCCGAAGGGCGTCCCCGGCGCTGCCGCTTGGGCGATTGCGAGGGTGGGATCCCCGTTAGCGAGCGCAGCGCGCAGCTGCACGATCCTTGTGGCGACCTCGGACGCCAGCGGGCTCGACGCCGACTGAAGCTCGCGCCGCTGCGCCTCGAGGCTTTGGAGCGCGCTGTCGATCTGCGGGCCGATCGCCTCCTCGCGGGCCATGAGCGCCGAACGCGCATACAGTGACGCGAGCCGGGCCGCCAGTTCGGGATCCTCCGCTTCGGCGCGGATGGCCAGGATGTTGCTCTCGCCGGCCGGGTCCACCGACACAGCCTGCGCGACGTCGGCGGCCGACAGCCCCGACCCGAGGCTCTTCGCCGTCCGTGTCGCCGCGTCGCTGGACTCGAGCAACCCCGCCGCGGTCTGAACCGTTCGCGTAGGATCGCCCGACTCCTGGATGAGCTGGGCGCCGAGGAAGGACCGGTCGTCCTGTGGGAGCGGCGAGACCAGCACGCGCGCCGTAGCCTCGTACTGCTGGGCTCGCGTGGCGGTCAGCACGAGCGCCGCGCCGAGCGCCGCGAGAATGGTGAGCGTGAAAGGGATCCACTGGACCCTGATCGCCCGGAGATACGCGGCCAGCGGCGATCCGGACGGCAACTCGTCGCTGCGGACGGCTGGAGCGTAGGGCTGAGTAGACGGACGGTGCGGGTTATCCACGGGCAACGCTCACGGTATGACGGATCCAGCCGTAGCCACGCCGATGGTAGTCCATGCCTGCTCGACCGCATGAGCGCCGACCACCTACACTCGAGGGGTGCCGGGAGTCGTCATCCGATGGCTGTCGGCATCGGAGCGGGGCGCCGTCGCGGACATCTGGCGATCGATCGAGTCGCGAACGCGCGTCTGGTGGCTCGCATGCTCGTGGGACTGGACCGAGATCTGGCTGACCCACTACGGCGATGTCGTGCCGCATCGGTTCGCCGTCTGTGAGGTGAGCGGGCGGCCGTGCGGTATCACGCTGGTCACGCGCGGCGTCGGGCGCAAGCGTGGACCATTTACGCTGCGGACTGTACACCTCGGCACTGCCGGCGAACCGCCCGACGAGAGTGTTTTCGTGGAGTACAACCGGACGCTCGTCGAACCGGAGCATCGGCCAGCGTTCGCCGAGGCCCTGCTGGCCGACATCCGCCGCGACCGCCGCTGGCACGAGCTCACGCTCGACGGCTTCGAGCCTAGCGAGGCGGAGCCATTGCTCGCGGCGGAGCCTCTATTGCGACCGCGACATGAGATCTGCCCGACCACCGACCTACGAGAGGCTGCTGCCGCCGACGGCAACGTTCTGGCCACGCTGCGGTCGAGCACGCGGAGAAAGGTGGGGCGGAGCCTGGAGAAGCTCGGGGAGACGGAGAGCGAGTGGGCGGAAACGCCGGAGCATGCGCTCGATATCCTTTCGGAGCTCATCGCACTGCATCAGCGGCGGTGGACGCGGGCGGGCGAGGCCGGGGCGTTCGCGCGCCCTCGTTTTGAGAAGTTCCACCGGGAGCTCATTCCGCGCCTCCTCTCCCGGGCGGCCGTGGTCCTTTTCCGTGTTCGCTCCGAGCGCGGCACCATCGGCTGCCTCTACCATTTCGTCGAAGGCGGCCGGGTCCTCTTCTACCAGAGCGGGTTCGCGCCGTTCGAAGACGCACGTTGTAACCCGGGCTTCGTGACCTTCGCGCTCTGCATGCAGGCGTGCTTCGAGCGCGGGCTGTCCGAGTACGACTTCCTGGCGCCGGACAGCCGGTACAAGCGGGATCTGTCGACGACGACTCGCGAGCTCGTTTGGGCGACGGGCCGTCGGCCGGCTCGGCGCTGGGACCTCGTGGACCGGGTTGCGGCGATCAAGCAACGTGCGCGAGTGGACGTCGCGTAGGGCTACGGCGCGCAGCGGCGGAATGGGACCGATCGCCCGTCGCCGGCTCGGCCGAATGGTCGACGTCTACGACTCGCTCGAGGCGTTCACGACGCTCGAGGAGGCGTGGGAGGCACTGGAGACGCCGGCTCGCAGCCCATTCCTGACACACGCGTGGATCCGCGCTTGGTGGAGCGCGTTCCCGGAGGCTGCACCAGTCGTCCTCACGCTGAAGGGGGACGATGGCGAACTGCGCGCCGCCGCATCGCTCATGCCGTCCCGGCGCACCCTCCGCGGGGCCACGAACGCGTACACAGAGCACTGGGACGTTATCGCCGCCGATCCGACCGCCCGGACGACGCTGTGGCGCGAGATAGCGGCGCGTCGTAGCGCAACGATCTTGCTGTCCGGTGTCCCCGCCGGGAGCGCCAGCGTTCCCGTCGCCGTTGACGTCCTGCGCTCAGCCGGCTACCGGGTGGCCGTCTCGGTCGAGCAGCGAAGCCCGATCCTCGCCCTGCCGGAGACCTGGGACGACTTGCTGGCCGCTGTGAGCAGGAACCTTCGTTCGCAGGTCCGCAGGTACACGAAGCGGCTTGCGCACGAAGGAACCCTGGTCTTCCGGACGACCACCGAGGAGCGGCTCGAGCAGGATCTCCGGTCGTTCCTCGTGGTGGAGGGCTCCGGGTGGAAGGGCGCCGCGGGGACCGCGATCCGCAGCGATCCATGTGCCATCAGGCTCTACACCGAGTTCGCGCGCGGCGCGGCCCGACGGGGATCGCTCCGACTGCAGGTCCTCGAGTTAGATGGAGCGCCGATCGCCGTTGATTACACGTGCGTCGTCGGCGACTCCGCGTTCCTGCTCAAGACCGGCTTCGACGAGCGCTACGCCCGCGTGTCACCCGGGCTCGTGCTTCGGGCCCACGCGCTGCAGGCGGCCATCGGCGAGCGACTGCGCTTCTACGACTTCCTCGGCGGACCGGACCGATACAAGGTGCAGTGGACCGCGGAGCTGCGAGAGCGTCTACTGATCCGGGCGTACGGGGGTATCACCGGCCCGCCGACGTTCCTGTATCGCCACAGGCTCCGTCCGGCGGGACGGCGCCTGGTCCTCGTCGGGCGACGAGCACTCGACCGCAGCCGGTCCGTGAGCGCACCTCGAGGACGGTACAGAGACCAGGAGGCCACCTCATGACTCAGCCGCCGGTTGCCATCGTCGCCAGTGCCGGGCCACAGGGGCTCGCGGTCACGCGAGGCCTCGGGGAGCGCGGTGTTCCCGTCGTCGTTGCGCACTGGGACGAGGACGATCTCGCCAGCGCGTCGCGCTACGCCGTGGAGACCGTCGACGTCCCGGTGCCCGACTCCGAGGACGAGGGCTTCGTCGAGCGGCTCCTGTCGTTGGCCGGTCGGTTCCCGGGCGCGGTCCTCATCCCGACGACGGATGGCGCCGTCAAGGACATCGCCCGCGCCAAGGAAGCGCTCGAGCCCCACCTCGTCGTCGATTGCCCAGCGTGGGAGGTGGCCGAGCGGTTCATCGACAAGCGCTACACGTACGAGATCGCCGAGCAGCTCGGCATCGCCACGCCGCGGACGCTGGTGCCCGAGCGTGAAAGCGATCTCGACGCGTACGCCGCGCAGGTGGAGTTCCCGTGTCTGGTGAAGCCGCGGCAGAGCCATCTCTGGTCTGCCCGCCTCGGCGGCAAGATGACGGTCGTCAACTCGAGCGCCGAGATGAGCGCGAGCTACGCTCGCGCGCGCGCCGCCGGGCTGGACGTCGTCATCCAGGAGCTCATCCCGGGTGGCGACGATCGCGGCGTCAACTACAACGCCTACCGGACGCAATCCGGCGTCCTCGCCGACTGCACAGCAAGGAAGATCCGTCAGGGCCCGCCCGGATTCGGCCTGCCGCGCGTCGTGCTGAGCGCCGACGTCCCGGCGGTCGTCGAGCCCGGACGTGCCCTGCTCGATGCCCTCGGCCTCGAAGGGTTCTCGTGCACCGAGTTCAAGTTCGACGCACGCGACGGCCGGTTCAAGCTTCTCGAGGTCAACGGGCGCCACAACCTCTCCTCGCTGCTGTCCATCCGCTCTGGAGTGAACTTCCCGTGGATCTCCTACCGGTACCTCATCGCCAACGAGCGGCCCAAGGACCCGCGGGCCCGAACTGGCCTGTACTGGATCGACGAGTGGCTGGAGCTCTCGCAGAACCGGACACGAAGGGGCCGCGACGGGGCAAGCCTCCGAGCGCTCCTGAGGCCATGGCTGCGACAC
>JALZIF010000066.1 GCA_030860435.1 Gemmatimonadota bacterium
CCATCCCGGCGCGGACGTCGATCGACGCGTACGAATTCCTCGCCCGCGGCCGCGCGCTTCTCGATGAGTTCGACGCGGCGGATCAGCCGCGGACGAGCGTCCTGACGAACCGCGCGCAGCAGGAGGCAATCCACGCGCTCGAGACGACCTGCGAACGGGCGCACGCGCCCCTCCTGAAGATGGAGCATAAGCTTCACGGGCTTGTGGCGTTCGCGATCATGCCGCTGTTCGCGCTTGCCAACGCCGGCGTGAGCTTCGGCGCCGAGCTCGGCGCCGGGTTGGCGATGCCGGTGACACTCGGGGTCATTCTCGGACTCGTCGTCGGCAAGCCGGTCGGCATTCTCCTCCTGAGCTGGCTCGCCGTCCGCGCCGGCGTCGCTGTGCTGCCCTCAGCGGTGTCTTGGCGGGCGCTCCATGGCGTGAGCTGGCTCGCCGGGATCGGTTTCACGATGTCGATCTTCATTGCCGGCCTCGCATTCACCGGCGCCCCGGCGCTGCTCGATTCGGCAAAGGTGGGTATTCTCGCCGGCTCGGTAGTCGCGGGGATCGGCGGGTGGCTCCTTCTCCGGGGCACCGGCGTGCATGCCTCACGAGCCGGCCGGGCGGCGGAGCCGGCCGGCGAGGCATCGCCAGAGGACGACGCGCTTGACTGGGAGCAGGCGCGGGGGCCATCGTGAAAGGACGCCTCGCGCGCCACACCTAGCCTGTCGCATCGCCGGAGGATCCCTATGCGTCCCGCAGTGTTTGCCGTTTTCGCGATAGTTCTCGCCGTCCCCGCGTGCGCCAAGCGCCACATCGCCCCCGGCGGGGGCCCGACGCCCGTGACGCAGCAGGTCATCAGCGGAGGCTCGACGAGCTCGATCGGAATGGTCGCCGGCGCCTCCGAGAACGAGCGCACGATCAACGCGCCGCCGGACCGCGTCTGGGAGATGCTCCCCGCTGTCTACGAGGCGCTCGGCGTTAGCGCGACGACTATCGTTACGAGCGACCGCATCGTCGGGAACGACGGGCTGAGGGTGCGCCGCAGACTCGGCACAACGCCGCTTCCGCGGTACCTCGACTGTGGCGGCACGTCCGGGGCGCCCAACGCGGAGACATACGACGTGTCGATGTCCCTCATGACCCAGTTGCATCCGGCGGCAGAGGGGAGGACGATCGTCGTGACTCGCGTCGAGGCAAGCGGCATATCTCCATTCGGCGGTAACACCGTGACCTGCACCTCCACTGGCGCCCTGGAGCGGCGCATGTTCACGATGCTCAGCGAGCGGCTGAGTGGGTAACGGTAGCCGGGCGGTTTCGTTAGCCAAAAGGCCAGCGGCCGACAGCTACTAGCCAACCGCCAGTGCGCCCGCATGCCGCGCCCGAACCTACTCGAGACTTTCGCAAACCCGTTCCCGGGGCGTGCCTATGAGATCTTCATGGAATGCGCCGAGTTCACCTCGCTCTGCCCGGTCGGCGGGATCGAGAGCGACGCGGCGGAGCTCGCGCTTCTGACCGGGGGCGCGCCGGATTTCGGGACGATCCGCATAACGTACATCCCCGCGGAGCGCTGCCTCGAGCTGAAGAGTCTCAAGCTCTATCTCTGGAGCTTTCGGAACGACGGAATCTTCTACGAGCGAGCGGTCAACGTCATCTTGGACGACCTCGTGGAAGCGTGCGCCCCGCGCTGGATGGAAGTGGTGGGTGACTTCAATGTGCGCGGGGGGATCAAGTCGGTCGTGACGGCGCGGCACGGGGCGCGGGGGTAAGGAGGACCGTTCCCCCCACCGTTCACACCTTTTGCCGCATCCCGATGTCGAAGGTCGAGGCCCTGAAACCCGGCCGCGGCTCGCCGTCGTAGGGCCATTTGACCGCCGCGCCACCCCCATCGGGATGCTGCCATGTTTCTGACAATCATCTTCGCCTCCGCGCTTCTCCTCGTCTCGACCGCGGCGGCGCAGGATTCCGACCGTCACCACACCGCCCCGCGCAACGCGACCATCGATGCCGCCGGCGCGAGGCGTCTGTTCGTCGAAGCGCAAGCCGGGACGCTGCGCATCGAAGGGCGGTCCGGGATCAACGAAGTGCGCGTCACAGGGACGGCGCGCGCATCCGTCGAGAACGACCTCGAGGAGATACAGCTCCGCACCAGCCGCGATGGCGATGCGGTCCGTGTGATCGTCGACATCCCCGACCGCGCGTCGGGTGGGTGGGGAAACCGCTATCGCGGGCTCGACCTGGTGCTCGAGGTACCGAACACGCTCGTCGCCGAGGTAGAGGACGGGAGCGGCGAGCTCGAGATCCGCGGCATCGCGGGGCTCGATCTGGAGGACGGTTCCGGCGGAATCGAGATCGCGGACATCGGCGGCGCCGTGCGGGTCGTCGACGGCTCGGGCGGCATAAGCATTCGCAACGTCCGCGGCGACGTGCGGATCACCGATGGCTCGGGCGCCATCGAAATCCGCGAGGTGACGGGCACCCTGACGATCGAGGAAGACGGCTCCGGCGAGATCATCGCCGAGTCGATCGGCGCGAGCGTGCTGGTGCGCGAGGACGGCTCCGGCTCGATCCGCGTCACCGACGTCGGCGGCGACTTTACCGTCGAGCGGGACGGCAGCGGGAGCATCTCCTACCGCGACGTGAAGGGGAAGGTGGACGTGCCGAGAAAGAAGCGGTGAAGGGGAAGGTTGCGGGTTGAGGGAACCCGCAACCCGCACCGCAGTCCCCCCTACCTCACTCCGCCTGTCAGGTTCCCGCACGCCACGATGGCGCCCATGGTGGACGGGGAGTGGTGCACCTTCACGAAGTACTCGCCCTCCGTCGGGGCGGTGAAGGGCAGGGTGACGGTCGCCGTTCCGCGGCCGTCCTGGCCGACGGTGATCGGCGTGTAGGCGGTTGCCTGGCCGACGATTCCGCGATCGTCGTCGCAGCGGCCGAGGTGGACGTGCCAGGGGTGCGTGGCGCCGGGGGCCGCGCCGTTCAGGGTGACCGTGGCGCGGGTCTCGGTCGTGCTCGATCCGGACGTAACCGCCGCCGTCCCCGTGACGTTTCCGTGCATAGCCGCGTGCTGCTGAGCGATCGTGTCGCCGGAGGCGGCGGGGGGCGGCGCCAGGGTCGCTGTCCAGCGAAGGACGTCCAGATCGCCGACGGCGACGTCGGTCATGACGTCAGGCTGGCGGGCGACGCACGCCACGAGCGCGGCGGCCGCACCGGCGAGCAAGAGTCGGTGTCGCTGCATAGCTAAACTCCTTGTGTGTTGCGATCGATTCGGGGGATCCCAGTCGGATAAGACACGGCATAAGCCGTGCGCGCTCGGCGGCGACGCGCGGCGGACTGGCGAGCTGAGCCGTTGCCGGCGACGGCGGCGTGAGGTGGGTCACTACTTTACCCGCCACCGGGCGCCTACTGACCCGGAGGAGGAATGCGGCGTGCCCCGTATCGAGCTATGGAAACGGAGCACCGCTTCGTGTTGGTCGCCCGCGACCGGGGCCTAGTGGGTCCGCCCGCCGCGCTTCGCCGTCGGGCGGGACGTCGCCGCGTCGTCAGGCGACTCGGCGTACAGGTTGACGCTGCTCTCAGCGATCTCGGTGAGGAGCTCGTTCGCGGCGCTCTCTTCATCCAGCGTCTGTTGGAGGAGCTGCGCATGGGCCTCATGGCCGAGCTGACGCGCGTAGGTCCGAACGGTGCCGTATCCGGCCATCTCGTAATGCTCCACGTGCTGCGCCGCCGCGATGAGACCAGCGTCTAGTACGTCGGGGTCCGGCTTCTCGTGGATCAGCTCCTTCCCCTCCTCGATGAGCCCCTCCATGCCGACGCACTTCTTCCCGTTCGGGCTCTTGCCGAGGTCCTTGAAGATGCGCTCGAGGCGCTGCACCTGTCGCTCGGTCTCCTTCTGGTGGCGCGGGAAAGCGCGCTGGAGGTCGGGGTGCGACGCGGACTTCGCCATCCTCGGCAACGCCTTGAGGATCTGACTCTCGGCGTTGTACAGATCTCGGAGCTGCTCGACGTAAAGCTCCTCAAGGGTATTCATTCTCACGGGTCGCCTCCGCAGAGGTGAATGGTGCTAGTGTGCGGGCGTATTGCCCGCGGGAGCGCACGTGCAATGGGAGTGCCGCGGTGGCAGCGAGTGCCGCGTGCGGCGCGGGTGCTCGGCTTGAAATGGGTTCGGGCAGCGGGTTAGGTTTGGTGACTTGGGCCAGGTAGCTCAGTTGGTAGAGCAGCGGACTGAAAATCCGCGTGTCGGCGGTTCGATTCCGTCCCTGGCCATTGAAGCGGTACAACAGCTTGGCCGCTCACGGACAGCTCGGGCGGAGAGACCACCCTTGGGGGACTTTCAGGGGGACTCTCCGCCCGAAGCGCTTTCGCCTCGCGCCGCGATGGGTGAGCCATTCCAATTCGACAATCCGAGAGATGAGCGCGTGTACCGGCGGCTCGCGCTGTTGGGCGACGGCCCGGCCGTGTTCTTTGAGGATGCATGCCGGATCATGGCGAGCCCCGAGCGGCTCGCCACGGCGAGCCACCTCGTTGGGCACCTCCTGCGGGAGGTGGAGGCCAACGTCCGCGCAGTCCTGTACGCGCAGATAGCGCAGCCGGTGCTTACAATGGCCGCCATGCCCGATGACGCCGGCACCCAGCCGGGGGCGTCCCGGTCCAAGCGCGCCACGACCACCGAGGGTCAGAACCACCTTGCGCAGATCCGTGGGATCCTCGCGGCGCTGGGCATTCCCAACGACAGCCCCACGGCTGTCCAGTGGACCAACATGGCCGGAAGCAATGCGCCAAAGGGTCTGCACCGCATCGCGCACCGGAACGCCCTCGCCGCCCCGAGGCCCATAGACGCGGAATTCATCCGGGAGTGGGACGCCGTCGTCAAGCTGCTCGACGACGTGCTGGATCGATTCGAAGCACGGTACGCGAGGGTTTACGAGCGACTCGACTCGCTCCTGGGAAGGGAGGCGCCGAGCGCGACGGATGTGAAGCAGTTGAAGGAGGCTGTGCCGAACACTGCGCGGACCTACGGCTACTTCTTCGAGCGACTCACGTATCCCTCGTGGCTCGAGCCTCTGGCAGAAGCTGGTTTCTTCGAGGCCCCACCGCCGCCGGAGGTGAACGCCGAGCGGGGCACCATCGCCTTCCCGCCTTGGCAGCAGGCGGATTATCTCGCTCGCGTGGCGGATACCCACCCAAAACTCGTGGCGAAGATCGTAGCCCGTGCGGCCGCTACGGATAACGCTCGCGTCCAGGCGCAGCTCATCGGAGTCGCGCTCCGGCTAGGCGCGGTGCACCGCGCGACTCTTTTCGAGGTCGTCGAGCGCTGGCTCCCAACTCTGACCAGCTATCATTGGGGCGACGAGGCGGCCCAGTTCGTTGTGGCGCTCGTGAACGATGGCGAGATCCCATCCGCACTCCGCCTCGCCGCCAGCCTTTTCGATCTGCCACAGCCTGACCCCGTCACCGGACAGCGGCCCGTTCGCGAGGCCGAGTACCGGCGGGCTGGTCGCGATGTAACGTGGCATCTGGCGGAAGTTGCAACCCGGATAACCAGGGCCTTGAGCGCTGCCGCGGGCGTTCCAATCGTGACGCTGCTCGCGGATGCGCTCGACTACCACGTGGGGCGTCGCAAAGAAGACGCGGAGGTGACGCGCGCGGGGACGACCGACTTCTCGACGTTGTGGGCGCCAACTCTACGCACGACCGGCGGCGATGCTCACCCCGATGACCCCCGCGAGCTATTCGCACAGCTCACCCTAGACACGGCGCACGCAGTCGTGGAGCAGGACGCTGGAGTGCTAAGCGCTATCCTGGACTTGCAGCGCTCGCACGAGCCCCTCGTGTTTCGGCGTCTCGAATTAGCGCTGCTGACCGGATTGGCCAATGTCGACGCTGCGCTCGGACCAGCGACTGAGTGCTTGATTGACCGCGTCATCATGGAGGAAAGTGACGCTGCCACGGAGTACGTCGCGCTTCTCCAGGCTGCCTTTCCCCGGCTCCCGCCCGACGGCCAGCGACAGGTCCTCGACGCGCTCGCGGAACCACCGTCGTTCGCCTGGATAAAGCATCCAGAGTACGAGGCACTCAGACGAGCTGCGTGGCAGCGCGACCGACTCGCGGTGATCGCCGACTACCTTCCGACCAACGCACGGGAGAGGCTCGAGCGACTCGTCGCCGAGTACGGGCCCGCCGAGCGCGTGTGTAACGGTGGGCCCAGGGTCGCTACATGGATTGGTCCGGGTAGCCCGCGGACCGATGAAGAGCTGCGCGCGATGTCTGTGCAGGAACTCGCGACATATCTCTCAGAGTGGAAGGCACCGGCTGGATTCGCGGAGCCTTCGCCGGAAGGCTTGGCTAGGCGTATCTCCGCGACCGTGGTGCACGACCCCGAGCGCTACGCGCTGGACGCCGAGCGGTTTATGGGCATCGATCCGACGTACGTGCGGGCGCTCCTCGACGGGCTGAGGGAGGCGAGCAAGGCAGACCGCCAGTTCCGGTGGCACGGTGTGCTCGCACTCGGTGCGTGGGTGGTGGCACAGCCCACGCCCGAGAGCGATATGGTTGAGACGCCCGCGATGAACCGGGATCCTGATTGGAGGTGGGCTCGTAAGGCGCTCTCGGATCTGCTCGGCCACGGCCTAAGCGCAGATGAAGCGGGCGAGATCCCGTTCGATGCGCGAGATCGCGTCTGGGATCTGCTCTCTATACTCGCTAACGATGTCAATCCATCGCCCGGTTACGAGGCACGGTGGCGTGGGAGCAACATGGACCCCTCGACGCTCGCACTCAATACAGTGCGCCCGGAGGCAGTGGACGCGGTGATCCGCTACGCGTTCTGGGTCGGCAGGCATCTGCGCGGCGAGGCACCGCTGCCACGGGGGTTCGATGACGTGCCAGAGGCCGCGGCGCTGCTCGCTGCCCGCCTAGATCCGGCCCAGGACACCTCGCTCGCCGTCAGGGCAGCGATCGGCAAGTGGCTCGGTGGGCTCACGCGCTTCGACCCTGACTGGGTAAGGGACCACCTGCCGCAGCTCTTGCCGGAGGTAGTCGAGTGGCGCGTGTTCCGCGACGCCGTTTTGGGATGCCTACGTTCAGTGGGCGGACCCCCATCCGCGGACGCTCCCGGTCCTGGAAGCTGCGTACCGCGAGGCCGCGCTGCGCACCGGAGGGGACCATAGCGCGCCGCCCGGCGGGGATCGGGCCGACGATCGGTTGGCGGAGCACGTGACGACCCTCTACTGGTGGGGTGCGGTCCCGCTCGAGGCGCCGGACAACCTGGTCGAGCACTTCTTCGCGCACGCCGACGCCGCTCGGCGCGTGCGGGCGCTGCATTACCTGGGCTTCTCGCTGTACCACACGGAGAAGCCGGTGCCCGACGTGCCCCTGCGATTGCTTCGGGAGCTGTGGGCGTGGCGGTTCGCCCGTTTGAGGAAGGCAGAGCGTGATCGCAGCGCGGCGGAAGCGCGCGAAGCGCGACGTGAAATGGAGGAGTTTGGCTGGTGGTTCGCCTCCCGGGCCTTCGATCCCGGTTGGGCCCTGGCGCAACTCGAGATGGTCTACTCCCTGATCGGCATAGTCGAATTCGAGTCAAAAGTGCTCGAGTACTTGGACGAACTGTCTGTCGATCACCCCGCCCAGGCTGTTGCGTGCCTGGCCGCCCTTGACCTACGCGCGGGAGAGCCGTGGCGCCTACACCCGTGGATCGAGCACGCGCGCGCGATACTCGCGAATGCCCTCGCTCGTGGTAACGGGACCACAACTGAGAGAGCCATCGAGGTCATAAATCGCCTTGTCGCCAACGGGTACACGGACTTTCGCACCCTCCTCTCCCCCTAATTGGAGCGTGCACGGCCTCGCTGGTTCTTCCGGCAGCTGCAGCCGACAGCGGAGCGACTCAAGATGATCAAGCGGCAGACCTATGGGAGCGCGGGATTCGACTTGCTACGCCAGCGAGTTAGACGCGCGGCATAGCCGCAGCACGTTACTACCAAGAGAGAGGATTCGACCTGCAACATCAAAAGAGCGGAAGATCCCAATTCCAATCGCCGTTGACAGGCGTACTTCGGTGCGGTGAAGGCCGGACAGGTGCGAGCGCACGTACGCGCGCTTTGGACTGCTGAATCCCACCGCTGACCAAATTCGCGTCGCGGCGGAAGTTCATGAGCTTCGACAGCCGCCACGTCGGCGCACTGCCCACCGCGAGTGCGCAGGCGCGCCTGCAGTTACTGCTGACCGCGGCGCCCCCTGGTATCGCTGGCCGTGACGATGCCTCGCTCCTCGAGCGAGCTCAGGTCCTATGGTCGGCGGCGGGCTTCACTGCTGATGCGCGAGCTCTTTGCGGAACCTCGCCTCGGCTCCGTCGATGAAGCTGAGATAGCCATCCCGATCGATGAACGGTTCCGCCGGGTCCTTGGCGTCGGCGCGTTCGCGGAGCTTTCGGTCCATGCCGAAGAAGCTCCCGTGCGAGGCCAGGAAGATGTCCGCAGGCAGGCTCCGCAGCGTGTGGAAGCTTCGCTCGAAGTCGGACCGGATACCCGGGTACGACTCCGGCTCGACCAGCGACATGAACGGCAGCAGCGTCAGGCTGCAGATGCTGACAGCCAGCAACTCACGGTCGCCGTGGCGGACGGGGAACGACCATGATGTGCAACCTGGCGTGTGGCCGGCGGTGACGTGCGCCGTGAGCTCGAGCGGGCCCACGCGGATCTTCGTGCCGTCCTTGAAACGGTGGTTCACACGCGCCGCGGGAAACCTGCCGAGCCCGAGATACCTGAAAGGCCCGTAGCTTCGGTCACCGGCGCCGCCGGCCGCGATCATCTCCGCATCGCCTTCGCTGATCCACAGTTCCGCGCCGGACGCCTCCTGCAGCTCGCGCAGTCCCCCCGCGTGGTCGGAGTGGGCGTGCGAGTTGAGCAACACCTTGACGTCGACAATGTCGAAGCCGAGCCTGGCGATGCTCGCTACGATCAGCGGGGCGGTCTCGGGATAACCGCCGTCGATCAGAACGTGGCCCTCGGGCCCCGTGAGCAGGAAGGCGGTGACGCCGGTGGAGCCGACGTAGTAGAGGTTGCCGGCGATCTGGAACGGCTCGTCGGGCACCGAGCGGTTTCTCTTGATCGCCGCGCGCCACTGATAGCCGAGGACCACGACGAGCGTGGCCACCGCTCCTAGCAGTATCAGTCGCCACTGTCTCCTGGTGAGTGACTTCACCGCCGGCTCCGGCTGCTCGCGGCCCCTCGCGCTAACGGCGACTGGGGCGGTCGCTCAGCCGCGTGAACCTGATGTTGCGGACCGCCGGATTGCTGTAGTCGAGGGCCACGACCTTTCCGGCCTCGTCCCGACGGAAGCGCACCGTCATCATGCCTCGCTGAAAGGTGTCGCGATCGACCGGCCTGAATTCGAAACCCGGGGCCGGCGAATCATTGAGGCGGATCATCAATCCGTCCTTTCCAGACGTCATCTGGAAGACTGACCTCATCTCGTCGCTTTCGTAGCGGCCGGCAAAGGCCGCCAGGTCGGCCGCGGTGGGCGCATAAGGCTGGGCGCGGCGATACCGTGTCGACTGGCCCTCCATGGACCTCAGTTCGAACTCGTCCGGTGACATGAAGTGCAGTTCAAACTCGTCCCCGGACATGAACTGAAAGAGGGCGCCCAGACGGCGGAAACGGTCTTGGGTCACCGGCACGAGGAAGGGTCCGCCGGCGACGCGCAGCCTACCGTCATTCACGGCCAGGCGCAGCGGCTCGCGAGTGCGCTCGCTGAAGAACAGTCCCGCCTTGCTGCTCAGGTTCAGCTCCGCTGCGCCGGTCCCGCTGGCGACCGCGGCCGGCGGATCGGCCTGGGCCGCTGGGGCGCCTGTGGCGGGCACGACCAAGTCGAAGATCCGGCGCGCGTACAGCGTCCGGTTCGCGCTCTCGCCTGCGTTGCACAGAATGGCGATGGAAAGGCCCTTCTCCGGATAGCGGCCAAGCCATGCTTTGTACGCGGCTGCGCTGCCGGTATACGACACTTCCCTGGTGCCGCGGACGGTGTCCAGGAAGAGGCCGCGGGCAATGCCGAGCTTCCTGCCGTTGTTCAGCATTGCCGGTTCCTGCAGCTTTTCGATCACTGACGCGCCGAGACGGGCGCTCGTCAGCGCCTCGTTCCAGATGACGAGGTCGCCTGCCGTGCTGAACAGGGCGCCGTCGCCGCCGCGATCGTCGCCGAGCAGCATATCCTGCTTCCAGCGGTTGCCTTCCTTCTCGTAAGCAAGGGCGCGGTTCTTCAGGACGTCACGCAGGTCGTCGACGTATGCGGTCGACTTCATCCCGAGCGGCTCGAACAGGCGCTTGCGCGCGAACTCGGAGAACGACATCCCGCTCGTGCGCGCGACGATCTCCTTCAGCAGCACAAAGCCGCTGTTCGAATAGCCCCATTCCTCGCCGGGCGCGAAGTTGAGGCCGCGTTGACGCAGGATCAGGGTCAATGCGTCGGTGTCCTTGCCTGCGAGCTGCAAGAGCCCGGGCCAGTCGC
>JALZIF010000067.1 GCA_030860435.1 Gemmatimonadota bacterium
CCGCTGACATGTGCGCCGACCTGCGTCGAGGCGAGCTGCTCGACCCGGTGTTCGAGGCGCGCATCGCGCCTCTCGACGCGCGCGACCGGCGATGGACGCAGGAGCTCATGTACGGCGCGCTGCGGCGCCGCTCGGTGCTCGACGCGTACCTTTCGGAGCGCGTTCGGGGCGGGCTCGCCCGGCTCGATCCCGACCTTATCGACCTGCTGCGCCTGGGCGCCTATCAGCTCCTGTACATGGGTAGCGTTCCGCCGTACGCCGCGATCGCGCAGACCGTGGAGCTGGCGAAGGCGCGGCACGGCATCGGGGCGAGCAAGCTGGCGAACGCGGTGCTTCGCCGGCTCGACCGCGAGCGGGAAGTGCTCGAGCTGCACCGGCCAGCGGACCCGATCGACTTCCTCGCCATCACATACTCACACCCGCGCTGGCTGGTCGCGCGGTGGGTCGCACGCTGGGGCGCGGATGAGACCGAGCGCTTGCTCGCCGCGAATAACACCGAGGCCCCCGTCGTGCTCCGGCCGTTCGGCACGGTATGCGAGCAGCTCGAGGCGGCGCTCGAGTCTGCAGGAGTGAGGCTGTTGGAGGTCCCGCTCGTGCGCGACAGCATCGAGCTTGGCGAGGGCGTGTCTCTCACCGGGCTGGGCGCGTTCCGCCAGGGGCTCTTCTTCGTGCAGGACCCTGCCTCGACGTTAGTCTCGAGGTACGCCGCCTTCGAACCCGGCACGATGGTCGCCGATCTGTGCGCGGCGCCAGGAGGGAAAACGCTCGAGTTGTCACGGAGCGCACGCATCGTGATCGCCGCCGATCGGTCGGCCGGACGCGTGTCGCGGCTGTTGGCAAACGTCGCGCGCGTGGACGCTCGGAACGTTCGTGCCTTCATCTCCGATGCGCGTCATCCGGCTCTGCGTCCGGTAGACGCCGTGCTTCTCGACGTTCCTTGCACCGGCACGGGGACCTTTCGGCGCCACCCCGATGCGCGCTGGCGACTGAAGGTTTCGGACCTCGCGGTGATGGCGGCGCTGCAGCGCAGCATCCTGCGCGCGGCGGCGACCATCGTCAGGCCGGGCGGGCTCCTCGTGTTCAGCACCTGCTCCCTGGAGCCGGAGGAGAACGACGCTCAGGTGGAAGCCTTCCTGGGCGAGAATCCGGAATGGCGGTTGGAGCCGCCACCCGAGGGTGCGGTGCCGCCGGTGGTGCTCGACGCCGGTCGGCTCCGCGTACTTCCACAGCGACATGGGGTAGACGGAGCGTTCGCGGCTCGCCTGCGGCGGGGCGGCGCGCAATGAGGGCGGCGGCCGCATGATGTGGCGCGGCCTCGCGCGCCGCTCCCTGCCGTACCTCATCACGGCCGCCGGCGGTTTCATCCTCGCGTACCTAGCCGTCGCGTTCCTCATCTTCCCGTCGTCGGTGCTCCCGAGCGACAGGCGGGTCCCGAACGTGGTGGGACTCTCACACGAGGAAGCGACCCGAAAAATCGAGGATGCTGGCTTCAGCGCCTCCACGGGCGAGCGGCGCTATCACGCAAGCGCGCCGGACGGGCAAGTGCTTGGCCAGTCTCCGCTGCCTGACGCGGTGGAAGCGAGGGGCGCGACGGTCTCGCTCGAGGTGAGCCGCGGGCAGCGCCAGGGCGCGGTGCCGCCGGTCGCCGGACTCACGGTGGCACGGGCGGAGGAAGCGCTGGAGAGCGCTGGCTTCGAGGTCGGCGGCGTGACGCCGCGGGAGAGTGCCGAGCCGCGGGGCCAGGTGATCGGATCCGAGCCTGGCGAGGGTGCCCGCGTCCCGATTCCCGCGGCGGTGAGCCTCGTGGTGAGCACCGGCCCCACCGGCGTCACGCTGCCGGACGTTACCGGCCAGGGAGAGAGCGAGGCGCGCTCGCTGCTGGAGCAGCTTGGATTCTCCCTCGAGGTGGGGGTGGACTCGTTCAGCTCGATGCCGCTGGGGATGGTTGTGAGCCAGACGCCCGCCGCCGGGCGCCGCGTCGGCGCTGGCTCCCGCGTGAGGCTCACGGTCTCCGGCGCCCCCACGCCATACCCGTGACCGTGCGCATCGCGGCATCTATCCTGAGTGCCGACTTTGCCCGCCTCGGCGAAGAGATCGGCCGCGTGGAGGCTGGCGGCGCGGACTGGATTCACATTGACGTGATGGACGGCCGGTTCGTTCCGAATCTTACCTTCGGCACGAAGGTGATTGAAACGGTTAGGCGCCTGACGACTCTGCCACTGGATTGCCATCTCATGGTTGTCGAGCCGGAGCGCTACGTGGAGGACTTCGCGGCTGCGGGCGCGAGCGTCATCACGATCCATCCCGAGGTGTCACCCCACCTCCACCGGCAAATCGACCGCATCAAGGAGCTCGGCTGCCGCGCCGGCGCGTCGCTCAACCCTGCCACGCCCCTCGACGCCGTGCGGGAGGTCGCGGTCGAGTTGGACCTGCTGCTGATCATGTCGGTCAACCCCGGGTTCGGCGGGCAGACTTTCATCCCGGCCGCCGTCGACAAGATCCGACGCGCGCGCCAGCTGCTCGACGCCGCGGGGAGCCGCGCCGCGCTCGAGGTGGATGGCGGGATCAATCGACAAACCATCCGCGACGTGTGGCGCGCAGGCGCGGATACATTCGTCGCGGGGAACGCGGTGTTCGCCGCCGCCGACCCCGCGGCGGAGATCGAGGCCTTGCGCGCCACCTGCTCGGAGACGGCGTGACGCGCCGCGCGCAGTGGATCGTTGTCGGCACCGTGGTGCTGGCGCTCGCTGGCGCGCTCGTCGGGGCGACCCTGTTCCTCGGCGACGAGCTGCGCCAGTTGACCGTTGGCTCAGAAGCGCCGGACTTCAGCGCTCGGCAGATCACGGCCTACACCGCCGAGCCGCGCACGCTTGCCGACTACCGCGGGCGAGTCGTATTGCTCAACATCTGGGCTACCTGGTGTCTTCCCTGCCGCGCCGAGATGCCAAGCATCCAGGAGCTGTACGACGCATACCGCGACCGGGGCTTCACGGTCGTCGCGATCTCCACCGACGAGCCAGGCTCCGACGAAGCGATCCGCGACTTCGTGCGCGAGTACGATCTCACCTTTGACATTCTCCACGACCCATCGCACCGGATCGAGCGCGACTACCAGACCGCGGGGATCCCGGAGACGTTCGTCATTGGTCGCGACGGCATCGTCCGGAAGCGCGTATTCGGCGCGACGACGTGGAGCTCTCCGGCGAATCGCGCCCTTATCGCGCGGCTCCTCGACGAGCGAGGTGCATGAGATGCCGCGCCCAAGTCGGCCGTCTCGCGGTACGATTCGGCGCGGCCTCGTGTCGGCGATGACCGAGCGACTCTCGCTCAAGGCTGCCGCGCTCTTTTTCGCCATCATCCTCTGGCTGATCGTGAGCGCAGGGGAGTCAACGGAAAAGCTGGTCGAGGTCGAGTTCTCGCCGTTGATCACCGATTCGTCGGTGCAAGTGCAGAGCGCACCGCCGCGCGTGAGCGCGCTCGTGGTCGGGCGCGGCCGCGACCTCTTGCGGCTCGTCGGGTCCCCGCCGATCATCCGCCGCGCCATCGGGACGGATGCGCCGGAGACAATGACCTTCCGCCTCTCCCCTGCCGACGTCCGCGTTCCGAGCGGGGTAGACGTGCGCGACATCCAGCCGCGTGAGGTCACGCTGAGGGTGGCGGTGATGCGGTCGCGCTTAGTCCCGATCGTGCGCGGCTTCTCCGTGGTCGCCGAGAGCGGACTCGTGATGCTTGCGCCGCCCCGCATGCAACCGGAGAGCGCACAGATCACCGGACGGCGGTCGCTGGTCGCGACGATCGACTCGATCGTCACCGAGCGTCGCCTCCTCGTGGCACGTGATACCGCGCCGATCCTGTTGCCGCTCGACACGGCGGGCTTGGGCGTGCAGGTGACTCCGGCACGCGTGAGCGTCCGCGTCCGCGTCGGCGCGCCCGCGGCGCTGCGAGCCCCCGTGACCATCGACACGGCGCGCGGCGAGGTGGCGCTCCCAAACCGCGCGCTGCCGGACAGCCTGCGGCAACAAAATACCTCGCTCGACACTGTCCGGCGCGACACCGCCGGCCGCAATCCGGCTCGGCGAGATACCTCGCCCCCCGACACGATCCGACGCATCCCAGCTCGTAGCGACACGACGACGCGCGACCGGCCCGCTTCGGGCGCGACGCCATGACGCGTATCCTCGGCATCGAGACCTCGTGCGACGAGACATCTGCGGCGGTGCTGGACGGCGCCGGCGACGACGTGACGCTCCGCTCGCTGGTGATCCTCTCCCAGGATGTCCACCGCATCTTCGGTGGCGTGGTTCCGGAGATCGCCTCCCGCGCGCACCTGACCGCGATCGTTCCCGTGGTCGAGCGGGCCCTCGCCGAGGCGGACGCGACCCTCGACGGAATCGACGCGATCGCTGTGACGCACGCGCCGGGGCTGGTCGGAGCGCTGCTCGTCGGCGTGAGTTACGGGAAGGCGCTTGCGTGGGCGCGCGGGATCGCCATCGTTGCGGTGCACCATATGGAAGGACATCTCTTCGGCACCGCGCTCGAGCATCGCGACGCAGTGCCCCCGTTCACCGCTCTCCTCATAAGCGGCGGGCACACGATGCTTATCGATGCCGCTGCGTGGGGGGAGTACCGTCTACTCGGCGCCACGCGCGACGATGCCGCGGGGGAAGCGTTCGACAAGGTGGCCAAACTACTCGGCCTTCCCTACCCCGGTGGGCCGCACATCGAGCGCCTCGCGCACGAGGGCGACCCAGATCGCTACCAGTTCGCGCGTCCGATGACACGGCGCGACCAGAAGCAGGGCGAGCCGGGCTACTACGACTTCTCGTTCAGCGGACTGAAGACCGCCGTTCGGAACGCGGCGCGCGGCGGGCCAGGACGCTCTGTCGATCTCGAGACGGAGCGCGCGCATCTCGCGCGCGGCTTTCAGGACGCGCTCATCGACTCGCTCGTCGAGAAGACGGCCCGCGCCGCGCGTCAGTTTGGACGGCGGCGGGTGGTGCTCGGCGGAGGTGTCGCCTGCAACCGCACCCTCGGCGACGCGATGCGTGCGCGGCTCTCGGAGATTGGCGCGGAGGTATGTGCCCCGACCCCGCGCCTCGCCACCGACAACGCGGCTATGATCGCGCGCGCCGGCCTCTTCCACCTCGAGCGCGGCGAGCGCGCAACGCTCGACCTCAACGCCTACGCCTCACTCCCCATCCCGGGCCTCGTCACTGCATGATCGTTCACGACCCGTTCTCTTACCGCGTTTTTGGCCTCGAGATCACTGGGTTCGGGCTCGCGGTCCTGTTCGCTTTCGTAATCGCGACGATCATCGCGCAGCGCGAGTTGGCCCGCCGCGGCCACGACCCGGAGCCGATCGGCGACCTGGTGTTTTGGGCTGCGATTGGAGGGCTCGCCGGCGCGAAGGTGTACTACGCGATCCTGATGGGCGATGCGGGCAGCATCCTGACCCGGGGCGGATTCGTGTTCTGGGGCGGGATGATCGGTGGGATCGCCGTGGTCTCGGCCGTGGTTCTGCACAAGAAGCTCGGTTACCAGCGCATCGCCGACGTCGCCGGCATCGCCATTGCGGCCGCCTACTCGGTTGGGCGGACCGGTTGCTGGGCGGTCGGCGACGACTATGGCCGCCCGTGGAATTCCCCGCTCGCCGTCAGCTTTCCGGAGGGCGCGCCCCCCTCGACGGTTGCGAACATGGTGCGCGACTTCGGCATCACGCCGCCGCCAGGGCTCTCTCCGCAGACGGTGCTCGCCGTGCACCCCACGCAGCTTTACGAGACGGCGATGGGCTTCGCTATGTTCTGGATCCTCTGGAGACTCCGCGACCACAAGCACGCCGAGGGATGGCTCTTCGGTGTCTACATGATCCTGGCCGGAATCGAGCGCTTCTTGGTGGAGTTCGTGCGGGCCAAGGACGACCGCTTCTTCGGGCCGCTAACGATGGCGCAGGTGATATCGATCCTGTTCGTCGCGGGCGGCATCGCCTGGATGTACGCGCGGCGGAACGTGACACCGACAGCGAACGGGATCTACGCGCACGCGTAGCGAAACGAGGAACGGCGAGCGTTGAGCGGCGACGGAAGACGGGACCTCACCCCCCCTCTGCCCTCGAACGCTCCACTCGCTCGGTGGGCCACGGGACGCGCAGCCTATTGCGGGAAGCGACGGATCCGCCGCGGAGGACCTTGGGCTCCTCGACCGTGACCATCGCCGTCGGGTCGAACTGGTCCACGATCGCCATCACGTCATCGAGGTGTTGGCGTTGGACAACGGAGCTGACGATCTCGACGCTCCCCTCGCGACCGAAGCCCGGTATCTCCGTCACGCCGTAGCCTCGCGCGCGGAGCGCCTCGGCGATCTCGACGCCCCCGACGCGCGACACAATGCGCACCATCGAGAGCCCGTACGCCAGCGCGCGCTCGATCGTGATCCCGATCAGCGTCCCCATCGCGAAGCCGCTGGCGTAGCCGATGATGTGCCAGCCGCTATCGAGATGCTTGATCGCGTTCCCGACCGCGAATATCCAGATCAGGGCCTGGAAGAAGCCGAGCGACGCCGCGACTCCGCGGCTCCCGCGCACGGCCGAGAGAACGCGCATGGTATCCAGCGATACATCCACGACGCGCAGGCAGAAGATGACGATCGGCCCCCAGGGGAGGGCGAAGAGCTCGTCGGGAGTCACTGGCGGATGCCGCGGAAGCACATGGCCGAGGGAACGTATCGGCGGCTCGGCGAGAATCCAAGTGCAGAGTGCCGAGGTCAGGTACCTTCGAGCACGACCACCGCACCGGCCGTCGCATCGCTGTGGGAGAGCGAGAGCCACACCCGCGTGACCCCGAGCCCGGCCGCGCACCGCGCCGCGAGCCCGTGCAGCTCGACCGCCGGCGCACCGGCGTTGGATATCACCTCCATCTCCTGCCAGCCCACCGCGCGCCCCTCGGGGTGGGTGGATAACGCCTTGAAGGTCGCCTCCTTCGCCGCGATGCGCGCGGCCAAATGCCGGGCCGGGTGCGCACGGCGCATCGCGTAGGTCCGCTCCGCCTCCGTGAAGAGGCGCTGCAGGGCGCGGTCGCCCTTGCTGTTGAGTAGCCGCTCCACCCTGGCGACATCTACAAGATCGATCCCGATCCCGACGATCATGCGTGCCCTTTTCCGCCACCGCCGATCCAGCGTCTCCACCATCGCGCCGGTGCGTGGGCGGCGGGCGAGCGACGATCGCGTTCGAGCGTGCCATGGAGGCCGAGCCAACACGCGTCCGCGCTCGTGAACACCAGCCTCAGCGCCTCGGTCCATGCGCGCCAGGCCGCGACCCGCACCGCCTCCTCAGCCTCGTGGACCCCGCGCTCGGCGTGCGCCAGATCGTCCAGCCCTGTCAGCAGCGGGGCGCTACAGTCGCGAAGCTCGGCCTCGAGCGCCCGCCGATCCGGCGCCCGGGCGCGATACCGCTCGGCGGGGAGCTCCGCCAGCAACCGGTCGACCGCCGCCCGGAGCGCCGAAGCCTCGAAGGCGCGGATGCGCTCCACGGGGTCCGCAAGCACCTCGACGCGACGCCGTGCCGCCAGGAACGGTCCGAAGAAGCGGTCGTGCGCGGCGTCCTCTGGGTGCGCGCGGCGGGAGCCGAGCGTCCGAAGCGCTCGCGTCACCTCGGGCAGAGCGAAAACGCGGCGCGCCACGGCGATCTTCATCTGCGCGTGATCCCGCGCGCCGTCGACGCGGATGACGTCGCCCGTCTCGACGTAGAGGTCGATCCCGCGATGATGGAGAGCGATGCCATCGACGGTCGCGAGCGGCACCGCGACCTTCCTCCGCTCGAGCGCAAGCTCTATCACGTCGCCGCGTAGCGCGAGCAGCCCAGTGCCTGCCAGGTCAGTACCGCGCAGGAGACCGGACACGGCGACCGGGAAAGTATCGCGATCATCGTCAGGCATCCAGAATCGACCTCACGACAGCGCGGGTATCCGACAAATCGGCGAACACGGCCGAAGGCCGGTGGTTCCGCAGTTCCTCGACTGTGTAACGCCCGGTCGCGACGGCGATAGCCCGAGCGCCGAGCGCGCGGCCGCACTCGACGTCGGCAGGGGTATCCCCGATCACGACCATCCGCTCCCCCGTAACGTCCACGCCGAGTTGTTCGCGCGCCCGCCGCTGTGCGACGCCGGGAAGCTCGGGACGATGCTCGTGATCGGAGCCGAATGCCCCGACGCGGAAGCGCCCCGGCTCGAGCCCAGCGGCGAGCAGCTTGATCGTTGCACCGTCGCGCACGTTACCGGTGAGAAGTCCGAGCACCACGTCGTCGCGGGACTCTAGCGCGTCGAGCAGCTCGCGGACACCGGGAAGAAGGTGGACATGATGCCCGTCCGCAGCGACCTCGGCGCGCAGCCCGTCGACGTAGCGCGTCATCAGGCGAGCCATGCCCGCATCGATCGCCGAGTCCGCATGGCCGGCCATGCGCAGAAGCTCCCGGCCGATTTGTGGATCGGTCTTTCCGTCGAACCGGTAGTCGCCGTACTCGATTGGCCCGAACAGCTCGACCAGCGCCCCGCCGAAGGCGCGCTTCCCGGCGCCGTCGCTCAGAAGGAGGGTTCCGTCAATGTCGAAAAGGACGAGGTACATCGCCGGTTAAGTTAGAAACGGGGACGCTCCCCCAACAGCGTCTGGCGACGCTCTGGGCGTGCGCCTATGTTGGGCCAATGCAAGTCTCCTTCGCGCTCTTTGCCGACGCCGCGAACCTGTCGCAGGAAGGGAAACTCAACATCCTCGGCGTTTTCGACGCGGTGCAGGTCGCTGCCTTTCCCGCCGTGCATCCGCGGGCGCATCTCGTCGTCCGGCTCAAAGGGGAGCGGACCGACGTTGGCTCGCACGCCGTGACGCTGCGCTGGATGAATCCGGACGCGAACGAGCTGTGGGCGTCGACCGGCGAGCTGAATGTCGGCACCCCTCCGCCAGGGGTTACGGAGATGGACATGCCGCTGATCGCCGCGCTCGACCTTCCACTCGACCGCACCGGCACGTACACGATGCGCATCGCGCTCGACCACGTCGCGGTGGCCGTAGTGCAGCTCCACGCGCGCGGGGCCCAGCCAGTGAGCGGAATGATGAGCTGACGGTTGGTACGGACGGTCACTCAGCGATACGAACTCGCCGGGCGAACCGAAACCGTGCCACCAGCTCGGCAGCGTATGGATCGTCACGCGCCCCCACATCCTCGGTGGCGTATCCGCCGCGTCCGAGCGAGATGTGCACGATTCGCGTCGCCACCTCTCCGGTGGCGATGCCGACATGCGTGATGCGGCCGTCCGGGTGATCGGAAAAAAAGAGGAGGTCCGCGGGGCGAAGCCTCGTGAGGTCGCGGCCGGCATCAGCGCCGCGCTGCGCTTGCTGGCGGGCGTCGCGCGGGACGGCGACGCCGTGCAGGGCAAAGACCGTCTGAACGAAACCGGAGCAGTCCGCGCCCCACGGCGTGATCCCCCCCCATTGGTACGGCGCGCCCGCGAACATGTCCACGGCCGTCGCGACGACCGCGTCCGCCGCACGCGGAAACCGCTGGATGAGATCGGCAGGCGGGAGTGCGGTTCCTATCTCCACGACCGCATCGTCGGCGAGTATGGCGCCAATTGGGAGTGAACGGCGCATCCCGTCAGCTTCGCGCACCACGCAGCCGAGCGAGACGCGTCCAACGCGGTAACGCGCCGCCGCCTCGCGTGCCGAAAGGGTATGCGCGTAGCCCGAGTGGACCCACCCCTCGTATCCATCAGAGCCGCGCACGCGGAGCCACGGCGAGCGTACCTCGAGCGGCTCCAGCCGGTGGCCCGCGAGCCGCTGCGACACTTGCTCGCTCCCCGCGCGCGGCTCCGCCTGCAGCGGCGCGATCGAGGCGCTCACGATCAGGATCGCCTCGCTCACGGCCGCGTCGGCGTCCAGCCCTCCGTCGTAGTCATGTGCTCATCGCTGGCGTCGCCCCGTCGCATTTTCGGCACCGCGTGACGCCCTTGAAGGTGCAGCCGAGGCAGATGAAGGTCCCGCACTGCTCGCAGGGGTAACCTTCGGAGGCCCGGTCAGGCTGGCCGCAGGCGCGGCAGACCATCATGTCGTGCTCGTGAGGCTGGTCTCCCGGCCGATCGTCGTTCATTCGTTCGGTGACCGGCCCGAGGGGGGGGGAGCGCTATCGTGAGGCCCATCGACCGGAACGAGGGGGAGCTCGACCAAGAAAGTAACGCCACTTCCCGGGCGCGACTCGACGCGAATATGCCCCCCGTGCTCGCGCACAATCCCGTCCGAGATCGAAAGGCCGAGCCCCGTACCCTCCCCCACCTGCTTCGTGGTGTAGAACGGATTGAAGATCCGATCGAGAAGCTCCGGAGGAATCCCTGGTCCTGAGTCGGCGACGCTGGCGACCAGCACGGCCT
>JALZIF010000079.1 GCA_030860435.1 Gemmatimonadota bacterium
GGATGACACCGACGGCAAACTGACCCAGTACTCGCGCCGCCTCAGCTCACCGGCGCCGACGAAAACGGCCCCGATCTCATCGAGGCCGCGCGCCGCCCGAGTCCCTATGCACCCGGTAGGAATCGAACCTACAACCTACGGATTAAGAGTCCGCTGCTCTGCCAATTGAGCTACGGGCGCAATGCAGTCATGGCGCGCCAGGGAGGACTCGAACCTCCGACCCACAGCTTAGAAGGCTGTTGCTCTATCCACCTGAGCTACTGGCGCTTCACGAACTTGGGGCGGCCCACCACCTAACGCGGGAGACCCGCTCGCTTCACTATGCCTGCGAGGTCGGGGCGACCAGATTCGAACTGGTGGCCTCCTGCTCCCAAAGCAGGCGCGCTACCGGACTGCGCTACGCCCCGCGAGAGAGGCAACGTAGCGACCTCGTCACCGCCAGTCAACCGCGATGGCGCAGCTCCGACAGCAGTGCGCGGAACGCCCGCCCGCGATGACTTATCCCCTCCTTGTCAGCCGTGCTCACCTCTCCGAACGTCTTGCCCCCCAGTTCGTCGGATTCGAAGAGCGGGTCGTACCCAAACCCCTCCGTTCCTCGCGCCCCACGAAGGACGCGACCGAGGGTTTCGCCGCGGCAGACAAACGAGCGGTCGTCGTCGACATATACCGCGACGCATACATAGCGGGCGCGACGGTCTTCCTCTGCCGACAGCACTGCCAGCAGCCGCTCGTTGTTCGCATGGTCCAGCGCTTCGCCCGTGAGCTCGGTGCGCTCGCTCCAGCGCTTGCTCCGAACGCCGGGCGCGCCGCCGAGTGCGAGCACCTCGAGACCGGAATCGTCCGCCATCGTCGGGAGCCCGCCGAGCGAATGAAAGTAACGACCCTTGGCGAGTGCGTTCTCGGCGAACGTCTCGTACCGCTCCAGACTACCCTCGGCGGCACTCTCCGGAATTGCAACGTCGTCCAGATCGAGGACCTCGATCCCCTCTCCGCCGAATAGGGCGCGCAACTCGCGCAGCTTCCCGGCGCTTCTTGTCGCCAAGAGCACCCGGCGTGGCGTCACAGGCCGAGCGTTTCTACCTGGCGGCGATCGAGCTCCGAGATCCCGGCGGCCGCGAGCGCGACGAGTGAGTCGAGCGCCACACGGTCGAACGTCCCGTGCTCGCCGGTCCCCTGAACCTCGACGAAGCGGCCCTCGCTGGTCATAACGACGTTCATGTCGACCTCGGCGCAGACGTCCTCCGCGTAGTCGAGGTCGAGCCTGGCCTCGCCGCCGACGACCCCGACGCTAACCGCGGCGACACGGCGCCGAACGGGTGACGAGGCGATCATGCGGCGTCGTGTCATCCACTCGAACGCGTCAATCACCGCGACGCAGGCACCAGTAATCGATGCCGTACGAGTACCGCCGTCCGCCTGGAGGACGTCACAGTCTACGCGAATGGTGAACTCGCCGAACGCGAAGTCGTCGAGCATCGCCCGGACGCTGCGGCCAATGAGCCGCTGGATCTCCTGCGTTCGCCCGCCGAGCTGTGCGCGCTCGCGTTGGGTGCGCGTGTGGGTCGCCCGCGGAAGCATCGCGTACTCGGCGGTGATCCACCCTTCGCCGCGTCCCTTCCGCCAGCCGGGCACGCCGTGTTCCACGGACGCGCAGCACAGCACGCGCGTGCCGCCGCACGAGATGAGACACGAGCCCTCTGCATACGACGCCGCCCCACGCTCCAGCGTGACAGGACGTAACCCGCTCGGAGCGCGCCCGGCGCGCGGCCGTGGATCAGCTTTCGGCACGGAGACGCTCGATGATGGACGTGGTGGATTGCCCCACGTTGAGCGGGACGACGACGACCTCGCCGCCCCACCCCTCGACGTCGTCGCAGCCGACGATCGAGTCCGGGGTGTAGTCGCCGCCCTTGACCAGGACATCTGGATGCAGGTAGCGGATGAGCTCGAGCGGGGTGTCCTGCTCGAAGACGACGATTGCGTCGACGGACGCGAGCGCGGCCAGGACGTATGCACGGTCTATTTCCGTTCGAATAGGCCGGCCCGCCCCCTTCAGACGACGTACGGAATCGTCGCTGTTCAGACCAACGATCAATGCATCCCCGCGCGCGCGGGCACCGGCGAGCACGTCGACGTGCCCGGGGTGTAACAGATCGAACACCCCATTGGTGAAGACGACCTTCCCGAGCACGGACTCGCGCCACGCCAGTGCACGCTCCCAGGTCATCATTTTGTCCCGCGGCGGCAGGGGCGTCAGAAGGATCTCTCCACGCTCGGAGTGAAGCGGATCTCACGGGCGACGAGCGGAAGCTCCACGACCTCGGAGTAATCCGTGGCGATAGTGATGCCGTTCCGCGTCCTTTCTACGCGAACCGCGCCCGCCTCCGCCGGGAGCCCTAACGAGTCTGCCTTCGCCTGCAAGTGCGAGATGATGTCGCGGTCGCTGAATTGCGCGGCAAAGCGGGCTTCCTGAGTCATTGCGTCACGAAACTTGTAATAGCGCCAGTACACCTCGCCGAGGTTGAAGGCGAAGTATCCCGCGGCAACGAGGAGGAGGAGCGCGATCAAGCAGCCGAGTGTGGTTCTCCCGGGGCGTGCGCCCATCACCATTGCGATTGCGCGCCCGCGATGACGTCGCTCACGAGCTTGTCGATCGCCTGGCGTCGCCCGTCGCCCTCCGATCGCTCGTTATAGTCGCCCTCCCCAGGGAGGGCGCGGCGTGACCAGAGGACGCGATCGTTTGCCTGGTCGACTATCTCGACGTCAACGGTGATCCGGAGCCGGCGGCGCGCCGTGGTCGACTGGGTGCGGTCGGCGCTGTAGGCGATCGGAATGTCAGCGTCATAGCTGACGATCCGCCCCCGAACGACGGCGTCGGCTCGCCCCTCCGGGGCGTCGCGGAGCCCGAGCCGACTCTGGATCTCGCGGCGCATGCGCTCGAGGAGCTCCTGCTGCAGCGTGGTGGCGGGGGTTTCGTTCTCAAATGGGAGAACGGCAACGGTCCGAATGTGCGGCGGGAGGCCGCCGCCCGCGAACCCGTAGACGCATCCGGATGCGAGAAGCGCTAATACGAAGACGAGGTGGCGCAGGCTATCGCCAGATGGCGGCATCGAACGCGGAAGCAGGCTCCGAGCGGAGCACGGTGATCTCGAGGACGCGCCTGGCGGTCGGGCGCTCGTAACGAATGGCGCCACCGCCATCGCGGGTGACCCACTGATCCAGCCGGTCGCCGCTTATGCGGTCCACGCGGCGAATCTCCGCCCCGACGAACGCGGCGCGCCAGCGTGGATCCTGTCCAATCTCGGCACGCAGCGTGTCAGCGTCAACGCGTACGACGGTGTCGGCCGCGGCGGGAATGCGCAGGCGGCCGAGCGCGGCCCAGAGAAGGGGCGGCGGCGGAAGAAACCGCTCGAGCATGCCGATCCCCGGCACACGGAGCTCGTCGCCGATGAGAAGCGCGTGTCCGCTTCCCATCCCCCCGGACAGGAAAAAGTCGAGGCGGACGCTGTCTGGCGCGGCGATGCGTGCCACCCCGTTCCCGTGAAGCCGGACATCGGGATCGGCGTAGGTCCAGCGGAACGTCAGCGTCGTGTATCCAGCGGAAAGTTCGGTTCGCGGTAGCCGAACCGGCGCGGGGACCCCGGTGAGCGGGGGCGCCTTCGGCGCGCAGCCGGCGAGGGCGGCGACGGCGACGAGCAGGGCAGCGAAGGGCCGGGATCGCTGTTGCATCAGTAGTTATAGCCGATGAAGAGCTCCACGAAGCGCCGGCGGAAGAAGTCGCTCGGTATCTCCTCCGCCCCGTTAGGCGAAAAGCGGCGACCGACGTCTGCACGGAGAACGAGCCCGGGAACGACCGCCATCCGAAAGCCAACGCCGGCGGAGCCGAGAAGAGGCCGGCCGCCGGGGCTGCCGGCCCATGCCTGCCCGGCGTCCGCGAACACGGCACCCTGCACCGCCGGGAAGCTCACCACGCCGAACGGGAAGCCGACTGCGACGAAGTGGGTAATCGGGAACCGCCACTCCGTGTTCGCGAGCCACGCGCGCGTGCCGGAGATGCTGAACCGGGGGTAGCCACGGAGCATCCACGATCCCGCGATCTGAACCGCGCGTGGGCGAGTGCCCTCGGACACGTAGCCGAACGCGCGAACCGCCACCGCCGCCTGCTCCGAGGTGCGGATATACTTCCGCACGTCGAGCTGGCCGGTCCAGTTCTCGAAGGCCGCGTGCGAGACATCCGTGACTACACCCCCGGTGATGTTCCATCGCATGCCATCGATCGGGCCGGTGCTAAGCCAGAGCGCGTTGTCCGACACAATGCTGATGAAGTTTCCCGTGAGATAGCCGTCGCGGCGTTGCGGGCCGCGAACGAGCTCGTTCGCGAAGTCGTCACGGTCGGACCGCTCGACGCTTACCTGCCCCTCGATTCGCGTGAAACGCGACAGCGGGTAGCGAAGGGTGCCGTACGCTCCGACGCTCCGCTCCCGGTAAAGGCGCTGGAAGTCGCTCTCGAGGAAAGTGCCGGCGATGCGGAATGCGCCGAGGCCCCAATTGAGGCGCTTCGTCTGATTGAGGAAAAACACGTTGCCGTTGATGTTGCCGAGGAGATCACCGACTCCGCCCGCCTGGAACGAGGAGAGGCTGACCGCTATGAGGTGGTCCCCCAGGAGGTCGCTGACCACAACTTGCGCGCCCTGTCCCGCATACGCCGGCACGCTGGACGCGACCCCGGCGGCGAAGTCGACCGAGTAATCGGGGCGATACCGTCTCGCCTCAGCCTTGACGTTTCCATTCGCGACGAGCTCCGCCCACTCCCAGAGGCCGGCGGAATCCGGCGCCGCCACGGCAAAGGTCTCCGTTATCGCCTGGCTGTCGGGACGGATGATGAAGAGGGACCACGACAGCCCGTCGAATCCGGTGACGGCGATGCGCGCGTCGCCCGGGATCGGGGCCGGATCGAACAGGCCGCCGTCGAGGCGAGTCTCGCGGCGGGCGTTCCCGAGGGTGTCCACCGTGTAGAGGTTGAACGTCCCGTCGCGGTCGCTCGTGAAGAGCACCCGCCCTCGGCCGGCGTCCCAGCGTGGCGCCTCGTCACGCCATCGGCCAACGGTGAGCGGTGTTATCCACCCGGTCGCGACGTCCAAACGGTACAGGTTCATTGCGCCAGCGTCGCCGCCAGCAGCACGGTCGGATGCGAAGACGAGCGCGGTTCCGCCCGGAAGCCAGGTGGGGTCGAGATCTTCGAAGCGATCGTCGGTAACCCGCGTCAGGCGATTGGCCTTCATCTCGAAGACGTACAGGTCGGACACGCCGCCTACACTCAGTCCGCTGAACGCGACCCGACGCCCGTCGGGCGCCCAAGCAGGGCTGAGCACCGAAACGATGGAGTCGAAATGGTAGCGGCCGACGACGCGGTTCTGGCCGACGTCCCAGAAGTAGAGCGCGTCGCGGTCGCTGACCTTGGCACCAAAGACCAGGACGCCCTCGCGCGCGTCCATGCGCGACGCCCACTCGTGAAACGACTCGAACTCCGAGCTGCGCTGACCGGGCACCTCGACTCGCGGCTTTGTGCCGCCCTCGGCTGGCACGCGATAGATGCTGGTATACCCACTGCGGGGTGACAGGTAGGCGATGTCCACCCCGCCGTCAGCGCGTACCAGGGCAACCGGCTTGAGGGCGAGGTCAGCCAACTCGGTGCCGGCGAGCTCCACGGGCGTCCGTCCGGCGACAGCCGGATAGAACCGCTGGCGCAGCGCGTAATGCCACTCGCTCGTCAGGCGCTCGGCAGTCTGGCCGTAGACGTTACGCAGGACCTCGTCGAACGAGGAATACTTCCAGAGTGACTCGTAGACGAGTTTGACGCGCCACTCGCCGTAGCGTGCGGCCAGGAAACGGTGCAGGTCCCCGCCGATAGGGTAGACGATGGCGCCATATGTCGTACCGAGCTGGGCGATCGTCGGCAGCCGCGAGCGGAGGGCGAGGTCGCGCACTACCATCTCGTCTCGCGAGTCCTGATCGGACGAGAGGTATTCGGCCAACCCCTCCGACCACCAGAGCGGAACTGCCGCGTGACGCGCCCGCGGGTACAGAATAAAGGACTGCGCCGCCATTGAGAGCTGGAAAACGTGGACTAGCTCGTGGCGCAGGGTGTGCCGGAACTCGGCATGACTGCCGCGGAAGGGAAGCGTCACACGGCGCTTGAGCGACTCGGTGACGCCGAGAATTCCCTCCGGCGGAACGAAAGGGAGTATGTTCGTCTGCTCGAAGTCGGAGTGCGAAGCGTAGACGATCAGCGGGATGCGGTGCGCGACACGGTGCGTGAGCCGCCGCTCGAGGTGGCGATAACTTTCCTCGGCGTAGCCGAGCGCCATACGCGCGATCTCCTCTTCGGCCGGATAGAAGTAAACGTCCACGTGCTCACCCGCGAGCACGTGCCAGTCGAAGTTTCGGTACTGGATCTTGTTCTGGCCGAATGCGCCGAGTTGGGCACCGGCGCCGCGAGGCGTGGCGAGGCCCCCGAGCAGCGCGACCGCGACCAGCGCCGGCACGACCGATGGAACACGTGTCATCGAATCACGATGCGCTCGATGCGGTCGCCCTGTACCAACACGTCCACAACGTCCATCCCGCGCACAACGCGGCCGAACACGGTGTAGCCGCCATCGAGGTGGGGCTGCGGCGAGAGCGTGATGAAGTACTGACTGCCCCCCGTGTCCGGGCCGGAGAGCGCCATACCGACGGTGCCACGCTCGTACCGCCGGCGGTTGAGCTCGTCCCGGATTGCGCGCGGCGGACCGCCGTTCCCATCCCCGCGAGGGTCCCCGTCCTGTGCGACGAAGCCCGGCACGACCCGATGAAAGCGGACGCCGTCGTAGAAGCGTGAGCGGGCGAGCATCACGAAGTTGTCCACCGTGAGCGGAGCGTCGAGAGCGAAGAGCTCGAGGATGATCGTCCCGCGCTCGGTGACGATCTCGGCGAGCGGCGTTCGGCCGCCAAGCGCGGGGACGATGAGCGCGCGGACCCGCTCCTCGTACCAGGCTACCGGGCGCCCGGTTCCGGCTGCGTGGTCCCAGGCAGCGAGCGGGTCGGCGCCGGCCGCCGCGGCGCGCACGAGTGGATCATCCGGGACCGGGATGGACGCAAGGGCGGCACGAAGCGAATCACTAAACGAGGCGCTGTCTCGGCGCCAAGCCGCGGCGAAATAACGGGCGGCGGCAATCCGCGCGTCATTGGCGGTATCCGCGAGCGCCCGGCGATAGCTAGCCAGCACGGCCGGCAGCTCCGCGGCTCGGGCCTGGGTAGCGAGGGCCGCCAGCCCGACCGCACGGACGAATGGGTCGTCGTCGTCGAGAGCGCCGAGCAGGGTGGCGCGCAGCCACAGGTGCTGGTCCGCCCCGGCGACGTCCACGTGAGGGGCGAACGCGCTCCACGCGGCGACGCGAACCCGAGGATCCGGGTCGATGGTGAGCGGTAGCGACAGCGCACGCACACCAGCGATCTGGGTGGCGCTTCCACCAGCTTCGGCAGCGGCCGCGCGATATCGCCAGTCCGGGTGACGCTGCCAGTTGTCGGGATTGCCGGGGTCGATCGCTGCGAGAATCGCGCCGGCACCGACCGCTGAGGTGACGAGAGTCCGACGGTAGGCAAAGCCGCTGTCTGCAGCCCAGAGCGGTACCCACGCGCTGCCTGACGCGCCCAGCGACGCTCCGATGCTCTGCGCGGCCGCGATCCGGACGTTCGCGTCAACGTCGCGCGTCGCCGCGACGACGGCGTCGCGCGCGGGAGCTCCGTACGTGGCGAGCGATCGGAGCGCACTGATGCGCACGTGCGCGCTCGAATCGTTGGCCAGCATGACGAGCACGGCGAGGGCGGCGGTCCCGAGCGAGTCGCCAGCGGCAGACCTGGAGAGGCCGCGCGCGACCTGCTCCCTCGTCTCTCCGTCTCCCGAGACGGCGAGCTCAAGGAGCACGCGCACGCCCGCGGGCACCCGCGGTCTGGCAATGGCGTACGCCGCAGCGCGCGTGACCACCGGGTCCGACGCGACGAGGTGGGGTACGACGAGCTCGAGCGGAACGGGACGAAGCTTCGACGCGGCCACCAGAAGCGCGGCGTGAACCGTCGGCGCCCGGTGTGCCGCCAAGCCTCCACCGATCGAGGCGCGTGCCGACTCGCCTATCTGCCCGAGCGCCCAAGCAGCCTCGGCGGCAACGATCGTATCGCCATCGAGTGCGTCGCCTAACGCCGGGACCGACGCGGTGTCGCGCAGTAGTCCCAACGCATACGCGGCGTTCGCAGCGACGCCGGTGTCAGCGCTCGCGAGGAGCGGACGAAGGTTGGCAGCCATCGCGTTCCCTCGCACCTGGCCGATGGCGAGCGCCGCGGCCGCGCGGAGGGCGGGTTGACGAGAGGCGAGGGCGTCACCGATGACGGCCGTGTCCAGCCGCCGCGCGTCTGTCATCCAGAGAAGTGTGGCCCATGTGCGCACCACGGTGTCGTCTGCGGCGGCTGGAGCGGGCACGACAGCGGTAGATCGGGCGCACGCTGCGACGGCCGCGCCCAGGGCGGCGGTGAGTACGCTACGCCGCAGGCCCGCCGCCGCGCGCGAGCGCATCCCTGACCTCCTCGGGCAGCCGCGTGACCAGCCCCGCACCATCGATGACGATAAGCGTGGTGGATGCCGTCGCGAGGCGCTCCCCAGTATCGGCATTCGTCAGGGCATAGCTGAATGTGAGCATCCGGGAGCCGACGGACTCGAGTGTGGTCTCGACTTTCACCATCTCATCGTAACGCGCCGGCAATTGATAACGCACTGTCGCCTCGGCGACGGCGAGCTTGACGCCGGCCCGCTCCAGCTCGCTATAGCTGGAGCCGAGCGCGCGCATGTGCTCCGTGCGCCCGATCTCGCACCACACAAGATAGTTGGCGTGGTACACGACGCCCATCTGATCCGTCTCGCCATAGCGAACCCGGACCGTCACTTCCGACACCCGGTGCATCATTCGGGAAGCAACCGCAGCGAGCGGGCGCGGTCGCGCGCGCTGGGGGTCAGTATCGCCTGCGGCGGAATGGGGGCGCCCCGACGTGCGAGGGCGACCACGTCCCGCTCGGTGATGACGGGGCGTCGCCTGTTGGCGTCGGCGTTCCAAGAGACGACCGTCGCCCTTCCGCCGCCGACGATGCCGGTTGCGCGGGCCTCGTCGACATCCAGGTGCAGCTCCGTTGCGTGGCCGGCTCCGGAGCGAACGGCGACGCCCTCGAGGGTGGCGGCCCGGACGCCCTCACCGCAGCGAACGGCCACTACGTCACCATCGTGCAGCCCCCAGCGCCGAGCGTCCTCGGGAGCCAGGTGCAGGTGTCGCGCGGCGACGATGACGCCCCGATCGAGCGCCACCGACCCCGCTGGCCCCGTGAGCGTAATGCCACCACCCGAATCCGCGAGGACCCCACTCAATCGCACCGGCGGCGAGACGCCGAGCGCTCGACAGTCGGAGCTGGCGAGCTCGAGCTGCGTCTGCCCGCGCGCCGGTCCCACGA
>JALZIF010000098.1 GCA_030860435.1 Gemmatimonadota bacterium
GCCGCGGTCTGCCGACCGTAAGCGAAGAGTCCTTTGTTGTTCGCGACCGCGAACGAGCCGCCGTTGCTCTCGATATACCCCGTGGCCTCGAGCCCGCTCGTGCGCGACGGTTCGGTGATCGTGCGGACGGCCGCGGCGCGCGCGGTAGGGTCGAGCGACGCGGTTGGCTCGCTCCAGCCCTCGCCAGACTGGTATGTCTGCTGCCCGAGCTCGGGCATCGCCTCGGGATCCTCCGGCGAGAGCCTGGCGAGCCGCTCCGACGTTTCGACTGCTGCTTTGAGCGAGGCGTCATCGAGGGCGTTCGTGGTGACGGAAGCGCTACGCTTGCCGAACGAGCTGCGGATCGTGACCGAGGTATTGAAGTTGTCGCCCGCGGTGGAGATCTGGTTCACCGCGAAGCGCGTGTTGCCGCGCGTCCCGCTCGCAATGCTGACCCGGGTCTCTTCACCCTTCGCGAACCCCAGCACGCGCCGGGCAAGCGCCTCGGCGTCCTCGCGCGAGAGGTAGCGGGCAATTGGGAACAACGACTTCGGCTCCCTCACGCCTTCCTCCCGGTATTGATGACGTTGACTTGCCGGTGGCGCGTCGGGACGCAGCCGTGACTCACCGCGTTCGATTGGCTCGGCTGTCCCTTCCCATCGTTGAAGGCGCCGCCGAGCATGTAGCTACGCCGGCCGCCGAGCATGTCCATCGAGTTCCAGAAGTCGAGAGTCTTTATCTGGTAGGCGACGTCCTTCAGCATCCCGACGATCTTGCCGCCGCGGATCTCGTGAAACAGTTGTCCGCCGAATTGGGCGTTGTACCGCTGTTGGTCGATGGAGAAGGATCCCTCGCCCACGATCGCGATGCCGCGGTCGGTGGCGGCGATGAGGTCGTCCCAGACGAGGTCCTGCTCGCCAGGTTGGAGCGAGACGTTCGGCATCCGCTGGAACTGCACGTCCGCCCACGACTGAGCATAGGAGCAGCCGTGCGAGCGCGCTTCCTTGCCTTGCTGCTTGTACCACCAGTCGAGCCACGGAGCTTGCTCGCGAGTTGTCTGGTAATCCACCAGCACGCCATTCCTGATGATGTGGAAGTCTTCGGGCTTCACTCCTTCATCATCCCAGCCGCACGCGGAGAGTGACCCCTCCTGCGAGCGGTCGCCGATGACGTTCATGAACTCCGGGCCGTACTTGAGCTTGCCCAGAACCTTGTCCGGTGGAGCGAGGAAGCTCGTACCCGCGTAGTTGGCCTCGTATCCCATCGCGCGATCGAGCTCCGTCGGGTGCCCGATGTTCTCATGGATCGTAAGCCAGAGGTGCGACGGGTGAAGGACGAGATCGTAGCGCCCGACCTCGACTGGCTTGGCCGAGAGCTTTTGCTTCGCCTCTTCCGCCCACCGCGGCGCGTTCTCGACAAGCTTCGCGTCGACTACATGCTCGTAGCCGCGCCCCATTGGCTGTATGTCGTTGGACTGCCGCGACTGGAAATCCGAGAAGTCCGGAGCGACGGCGGTGATGCTCATTGACGGCTGCGAGCGGTAGATCGTCTGCACGGCCATCGTGCCGTCGCTCGTGGCGAGCGTCTTCTCCTCGCGAACGAAGAACATTGAGGAGGTGACGAAGCCGCGGCGCTGGTCGGTTGGGTCCACGACCTTGAGCGCCGCCTCGTTCGCCTGGAGCAGTAGCGCTACCTTTTCTTCGATCGGAACCTCGAAGGGGTCGGACTTGATCCACGGTCCCCTCCACGCACCATTCGCGGTCGGCGTGACTGGGGCAAGATCCACCGGGCGGACGAGCGCGGAGCGGTTCGCTCTCGCCTGCGCGACCGCCTGCCGCGCGACGGCGACCACCTCATCGCCGGTGAGCTCGTGGCTGGCGGCAAAGCCCCAGGCCCCGTTCACGAGAACCCGTACGCCGAAACCGAACGTCTCGTTATCGGAGAGCCCCTGGACGCGCCGCTCACGCGTGAAGATGGACTGGTTCCGGTTCCGGCTGATGCGAACGTCCGCGTAGCCTGCCCCTGCGGATCTCGCCGCATCGAGGGCGCGCATGGCCAGCTCTTTGAAGTTGGGATCACCGAGGTACGCCGGTAGCGCGGGGGAGGAGGGGGCGGCGAAGGCTTGTCGCGGAGCGCCGCTGGCGGCGACGCTGAGCGTCGCGAGTGCTGCTGAAGCTTGCTGGACAAACTCTCGTCGCGATTGATCCACCCCGTCCTCTCAGTGCAGCGTTGGAGTTTCGCGCGAATTTAAAGATGATGACATCGGCTTGGCAATAGTTGCTGACACTTCGCGAACATCGGCGGACAACCGCCACGACCGATGACTGACGACCGGTGACTGACGACCGCTCTATCGACGCCCTCGTCATCGGCGGTGGCTTCGCGGGCGTGGCCGCGGCGGTGACGCTTCGTACACGCGGACTCGCCGTGATGATCCTGGACGACCGGCCGACGCTCGGTGGCCGCGCGCGGAGCGACGTGCTCGGCGGGATGGCGATCGACACTGGCGCGCAGCTCATCGCATCGTCGTTCGCTCGGACGATGGCGCTACTGCACGATACCGATCAAGCGCCCAATGGGGGCGATCACCCCGGGCTTCGCACCGCACCCGGCCGCGACCTCTTCGTAGGCGGCGGCAAACGGCACCCGATTCAATTCGGGTCACTCCGGAGCCTTCTCGGCTTCGGTGCGCTCGGCGCGGCGGAGAAGGCCCGGCTCGGCATCCATCTCGTTCCGCTGATCGCGCGTCACGGCGGCGTGCTCGACGCCGCAGCTGCCAACATACCGCCCTCGCTCGACCGTGAGAGTGCGCGCGCCTACGTGGAGCGGACCGTCGGCGCGCGCGCGGCGGATGCGCTCGTCGAGCCGGCCTTTAACTCATTCTACGCCGCTCGCGGGTCGGAGGTGAGCCTCGCTTTCTACCTGACTCTCGGGCGGTACGGAAGCGAGAGCGAGATGCTCGCGCCCACTCACGGATGGTCCGAGCTTCTGGCGCGGGCGCTCATCGGCGAAGGCGCGGGCAGCGCCGTGGCGCACGAGACCAAGGTCCGCGTCACCTCGCTCGTCGCGGACGGCGGGCAGGGCATCGTCGCGCACGCGGAGGATGGCCGCGAGTGGCGAGCGGCGGGCGCGGTGCTCGCCACGGGGCCCCGCGCCGCGCGGGCGCTGCTCGCACCGACCGTCGCTGAGAATGCACCGCTGCTGTCCTGGCTCACGTCGGTCGCGCTGCGGCCGACGTGGACGCTCGCGCTCGTACTCGATGCGGTGCCCGACCGGGCCGCCTTTGGAATCCTTCGCCATCCCGCGGAGGCTCATACGGTGGCGGCGTGCGCGGTGCACGGCGCGAAGCTCAGCGCCGGTGCGCCGGCAGGGATGGACGCGGTGCTCGCGTGGCCGACGCCCGCCGCGGCAGCGCGACTGCACGGACACCCGGCGCAGGAGATCGTTGCGGCGATGATGCCGGAGGTCGAGGATCTCGTGCCAAGCGTAAGGGGCCACGTCGCACACGTGCGCCTTTACCGCGTGGACGCCGGAACGCCGCTTGTGCGTCCGGGGTTTGCCGCTGACCGCGTGCGGGGGCGGGCGCTAGCGGCAGCGCTTCCGCTCCCGATCGCGCTCGCCGGCGACTACCTCACGACGCCGACCCTCGAGGGCGCGGTCGCAAGTGGAATGGAGGGCGCGGAGCGGCTCGCGCGAACGTTACGTGCGTCGAAAGAGTGATGCGTGCGCCGAAGGGTGACGCGGCGTCGCGCCATCCGCATAGGGCGCCGCTGCACTATTATAGGAGAAGGATCCGCCACCTCCGCCGGGCGAGGCGAAATGCCGACGTTCAAGATCGACGGACAGACCACGAACGTGCCGGAAGGCACCACCATCCTGGAAGCGGCGCGTACGCTCGGGATCGACATCCCGACGCTGTGCTGGTATCCCAAGCTTCCGATCGCCGGCAATTGTCGTATTTGCCTGGTCTCGGTTACCGGACAGCCGAAGCTCAACGCGGCGTGCGCCGTCCAGGTTGCCGAAGGCATGGAGGTGACGACGGAGTCGATGGCGGCGGTGCAGAACCGGCGAGCGGTGCTCCAGATGCTGCTGGAGCGCTATCCGGCCGAGCAGATTCCGCCGAACGGATATCGCAACGAGTTCGAGGGGCTCGTCCGACGCTACGACGTTCCGACGGCGCGGACGTCACCACTGGCTCTCCGCGAGGGCGACCAGCGGGAAGGCGACCCCATGATCCGGCACGACATGTCCACGTGCATCCTGTGCACGCGGTGCGTGCGGGCGTGCGCGGACATCCAGGTGGTCGGTGTGCTTGACGTGGCATACCGAGGGGAGCATGCGGAGATAATCGTAGGCGCGGATGGGAATCCGGAGCACGCCGGCTGTACCTGGTGCGGCGAGTGCGTCCGCGTCTGTCCAACCGGGGCGATCCACGACGTGTTGCCGCTGGCGAAGATGGCGGCGGACGTGATGTCGAAGTCTGCCCACAAGGTTCGAAGCGTATGCCCGTACTGTGGCGTTGGCTGTCAGATCGACCTCGAGGTCCGGGGCAACGATGTCGTTCGCGTGGCCAGCCCGTGGATCGAGGAGGACACGCCAAATCTCGGCTCCACCTGCGTGAAGGGGCGCTTTGGCACCGATTTCGTCCATCACCGCGACCGCCTAACGCGGCCGCTCATCCGCCGCGGCTGGCTCAAGCGCGATGGCCGGTGGCGGTGGGAGCCGGAGGCCCGCGTCCTGGAAGCTTGGGGGCGCCGCGGTGGTCCGTGGAAGGAGATGGAGGGGGAAGGGCGCACCAGAAAGCGGCGGCCGAAGTTCAACCCGCTCCGTCCTCTGCCGGTCGTCGGTGGTCCGGGCGGCGACCCACCGCTCGGCGATCCGCGGGACCGCGCGGCGACGCCCGCCGAGTGGTATGAGCCGTTCCGCGAGGCGACCTGGGAGGAGGCGATGGAGCTAGTGACGCAGGAGTTGACGCGGCTACGCGACCAACGCGGCTCCGACGCCCTCGCCACGTTCGAGAGCGCCAAGTGCAGTAACGAGGAGAACTACCTCCTCCAGCGGATATTCCGCGCCGCGATCGGCACGAACAACATCGATCACTGCACACGCCTGTGCCACTCGAGCTCGGTGAGCGCGATGCAGCGCGCGATGAATACGAGCGCCGCATCAGGCTCGATGCGTGAGGTGGAGACGGAGAGCGACGTAATCTTCATCCTCGGTGCCAACACCACCGAAAGCCACCCGGTGTTCGGCGCGGCGATCAAGAGGGCGCAGCTGCGCGGAGCGACACTCATCGTGGTCGATCCCCGGCGCATCGAGCTCGCCGCGCGCGCCGATATCCACCTGCAGCTCCTCCCCGGGACCGATGTCGCGCTCATGAACGCGATGCTGGCGCACATCATCGCGGAGGGGCTCGAGGATCGACGGTTCATCGCGGCGCGCGTGCACGGATTTGACGCGGTGGCCGCCGCGGTCCGGCCGTACACCCCCGAGATGGCGGAACGCATCACCGGCGTGCCGGCGGCCGTCATTCGCCGCGCGGCAGAGCTGTACGCCACCGGCCCGCGCTCGGCGACGCTGTGGGCGATGGGGCTGACGCAGCACCGCACCGGAACGGACATCGTCGCCGCCTTGCTCAACCTCATTCTCGCAACGGGGTCGATCGGTCGCTGGGGCGCGGCGATGATCCCGATCCGCGGCCAAAACAATGTTCAAGGAGCGAGCGACGTCGGCGCGATCCCGATGGTGTACACCGACTACCAGCCGGTGGACGACCCGAAGGTGAGGAAGAAGTTCGCGGATACGTGGCGGGTACCGGAGGAGAGGTTGTCGCTGACGCCGGGGCTCAAGGTGACCCAGATCGTGCAAGCCGGAAGCCCGGTTCGCGGGATGTACATCATGGGCGAAAACCCGATCCTCTCCGATCCGGACGTCTCGCACGCCGAGGACTGGTTTCGCGAGCTCGAGTTCCTGACGGTTCAGGACCTTTTTCTCACCGAGACCGCGCGCTACGCCGACGTCGTGTTGCCCGGCGCATCCTTCGCGGAAAAGGACGGGACGTACGTCAACACGGAGCGGCGCATCCAGCTCGCTCGTAAAGCGATCGACCCGCCGGGGGATGCGCGTTCGGACCTCGACACCTTGCTTGACCTGTCGCGCCGGATGGGGCTACACACGCCGTTCGAAACCGCGGCGGACGTGATGCGGGAGATCGCGCAGGTCACACCGAGCTGGCGCGGAGTGGCACATGAGCGGCTGCAGGGCGCCGGCCTTCAGTACCCGGTGATCGACGCCGAGCACGAGGGTACAGCGTTCCTGTTCGCCGACGAATTCCCGACCGCGGACGGCAAGGCGACGCTCGTCCCGGTCGAGTTCCTGCCGCCGGCCGAGCTGCCGGACGAGGCGTTCCCGTTCATCATGAACACAGGTCGGCAACTCTACCATTGGCACACCGGCACGATGACGCGTCGCTCGACCGGGCTGGATGCGCGCGAGCCGACGCCGACCGTGGAGCTCTCGAACGAAGACGCGCGCGCTATGGGCGTCGCGGACGGCGATCCGGTCCGGATCACATCTCGGCGCGGGAGCATCGACATCAACGTCCGGCTCTCGCCGCGCGTCGCCCGCCGGCAGGTATTCGTGCCCATGCACTACCGCGAGGCGTGCGTGAACTTGTTGACGAATCCGGTGCTGGATCCGTACGCCCACATCCCGGAGTACAAGATCTGCGCGGTGCGGATTGAGCCGCTGGCGAAGGTGGAAGCGCGCGAGGTCGCGGAAGCAGACGCGCTATCGGTCGCGGCGGGGGACGATTGACGGACAAGACGCCGTTCGCACGCGCCCGCCCTGCCACCCGTCTGATGGGGCCTACGACCGCGTGAAAGCGCTCGTGAAGGAGAGCGCGGGCCCTGGTTTCATCCTCAAGGACGTGCCGGTGCCGGCGATCCGGGACGACGAAGTTCTGATTCGAGTGCGCTGCGCGGGAGTCTGCGGCACCGACGTCCACATCTACGAATGGGACGATTGGGCGAAGGGACGGTGCAGGCCACCGTTCGTGGTGGGACACGAGTTCGCGGGGGAGGTCGCGGAAGTCGGAAAGCTCGTGACCGACGTGAAAGAGGGGGACCGCGTCACCGCCGAGGGACACATCGTGGATGGTCGCTGCCTCCTGTGCCGCACCGGTAACGCACACGTGTGCCCGCACACGAAGATCATCGGCGTGGACCGCGACGGTTGCTTCGCCGAGTACATCTCGATGCCGGCGACGAACGTGTGGCACCTGGACGACGGCATCTCATTCGAGGTTGGTGGGATCCACGACCCGATGGGGAACGCCTTTCACACAGCGCTCACCGCGGAGATTCCGGGCGCGACCGTTCTCATCACGGGCTGCGGGCCGATCGGGCTATTCGCGATCGGAATCTGCGACGCCGCCGGCGCCTCGCGAATCATCGCCAGCGATGTCAACGACACGCGCCTCGCGCTCGCGAAACAGATGGGCGCGGACGACGTGGTTCACCCGTCGGAGGCCGACGCCGCTGTGAAGCGCGCGACCGCGGGGCTCGGCGTCGACGTGGTGCTCGAGATGTCCGGCGTGCCCTCGGCGATCCATCAGGCGTTCGCGCTAGTGCGCGTCGGCGGGCGGGTGCAGATGCTAGGAATCCCCGCGAAGCCGATGGACGTGAACTTCGCGACCGAGATCATCTTCAAAGGGATCACGATCTACGGCGTCGTTGGCCGACGGATGTATGACACCTGGCACCAGATGACGCGCTTCCTACGCTCGGGCGAGTTCGATCCGACTCCCGTCATCACCCACCGCTTCCCTCTCCAGGGCGCCGACGAGGCGATCCGCGCGATCAAGAGCGGGGAGGCGGGAAAAGTAGTGTTCGAGGTCTGCTGAATGGCCCTGAACCAGGCGTTCGACTCCCAGCTCCGCTCGACTCTCGAAGGGCTGAAGACCGACCGCGTTTATAAGCGGCTGAATTACCTCGAGTCGCCGCAGGGGCCACGTGTGCGGATGGAAGGACGCGGCGAGGTGCTCATTCTCTCGTCGAACAACTACCTAGGACTATGCGACGAGCCGGATGTCGTCGCGGGGGGACACGACGCGCTCGAGCGGTACGGCGCGGGGACCGGGAGCGTCCGCTTCATCTGTGGGACGTTCACGATACACCGTGAGCTCGAGGAGGCGCTGGCGCGGTTCGTCGGCACGGAATCGGCGCTGACCTACGTGAGCGCGTGGAACGCGAACGAGGGGTTGACGCCGACGATCGTCGAGGAGGGGGACTTCGTCGTATCGGACGCGCTGAACCACGCCTCGATCATCGACTCGGTCCGCCTCGCAAAGGCTATCGCCAAGTGCACGACTGCCGTCTACAAGCACGGCGACATGAACGACCTGCGCGCCAAGCTGGCGGCGAACACGAGTGCGCGGCGACGGGTCATCTGGACTGATGGGATCTTCTCGATGGAAGGAGCGATCGCGAAGCTTCCCGAGATTCTCGAGATAGCGCGCGAGCACGACGCGATCGTCGTCGTGGACGACTCGCACGCCACTGGCGTTCTCGGCAAAACCGGGCGCGGAACGGCGGAGCACTTCGGGCTGCTGGGCGAGGTGGACATCATCACCTCGACGCTCGGGAAGGCGCTAGGCGGCGCGGCGGGCGGCTTCGTCGCCGGAAGCGCCGCGCTTGCCGACTACCTTACACAGCGCTCGCGTCCGCAGCTATTCAGCAACGCTCTTCCTCCTACGGTGGCTGGAAGCACGCTCGCCGCCGTTCACTACGTCGAGCAGCACCCGGAGCGCGTGGCGACGCTGCACGAGAACACGCGCCGCTTCCGCGAGCTACTACTCGAGGCCGGGTTCAAGCCGCTCGCCGGAGAAACGCCGATCGTGCCGATCATTGTCGGCGAAACCCCGCTCGCGATCGAGATGAGCGACATGCTGCTGGCTGAAGGAGTCTTCGTGACGGGGTTCGGCTATCCGGTGGTGCCGCAGGGACAAGCAAGAATCCGCTGCCAGCTCTCGGCGGCGCACACCATGGCCGATCTGGAGTTCGCCATCGACGCGTTCAAGCGGGTAGGGCGCAAACTAGGATTGGTGTGAGGAAGCCAGGGACCAGGTCCTTCGCTACACCAGGCACTGCACCTCGATGATCAATCGTCGCCAGCTCGCGACGTCGTCGCTCTCGAGCTTGCGAACCGACGCCCTGGTGCGGCCCCCCTCGAGCATCCAGGGGCCGAGCCAATACGAGATCGTGTTCGGGAGATGGCCGACGACGTCGCCGCCGCGGGCGTGCACCCAGACGAACGCGTTGTCAGTACCCGGGGGATCGGGTACCAGAATCAGCGAATCCCCCTGATGCAGGCGGTGGACGACCTCCATGCGCCGACCGAAAACAGTCCCGTAGACAGGGGTGCCGAAATGCACGTCGTGCGGCGGGACGGTTGGCGTGCTCATTTTCATGGCCACCTCGGCGGGGACAGGCGGGCGTGGCGTGACAGGTACCCGCGTCAAGCATGTAACATTCCGCCGGCCTTTGCCAGCCCCGAGCCCTACGGCCAAAGAGACCACTCGCACTGCTTCGCTCCGCCGCCTGCGCCGCCGAGTGGGCTACGTCACACTCGCCGATTCAGTGGTGACTGCCGGTTGGCTACGTGACCAGTTCGATGTCGTCCTCGTCCCTGACATGAGCCTTGGGCCTCGGTCGGGCGGGAGCAGGTTTTCAGGTTCCGGTTCCGGCCACAAGCACCGGGGGCGGTCGTACGGCACGTTCAAGTTGCTCTTCAATGCGCTCTCGCCCGGCGGAGTTGCTGGCCGCCGCTGACGGCGCGCAATACCACTTCGGCACGGAGTCCTCACATGCGCTCGTTCCGCTGGTTGCTGTTGCTCGGCTGCGCGACCCTGCTCCCGGCCACCGCCACGGCTCAAACGGACCGCGGCTTTCAAAACGTGTGGTTCTGGGGCGTCAAGGGCGGCATCTCGACGTTCTCGACGGAAGCCGTGGATAACGCGGTTGCGCCGCTCGCGGGCGCGGAGTGGCTCATAACGCGCAAGCGATTCGGCCTCTACGTCTCGGGTGACTATTCCTTCTTTGACGAAACGACGACGATCGAGGACTTCTCGGGCACCCCGCGCGAGGTCACGCTCTCGAACCTGAAGCGCGTAACGGTTGCGGGGCTCGCCTTCCCCAAGGCGTACGGCACGGTGCGACCGTACGCGGGCCTGGGTTTCGCGATCAACTTTATCGGCGAGGCGATGCCAACCGGGACGTTCGGCAACAGCGCGGACGAGTCGTTCGTGCGAGCCGAGATCGCGGAGCGAAGAGACCGCGCGTCGCTCGTAGTGATGGGCGGCCTACAGGGACAGATCGGTAGGGTGGCCCCCTTCGGCCAGGTGACCGTTCAGCCGTCGCAGGTTGGCTTCCTGCTGAGCGGTCGTCCGATGTACGTGCTCGAGGCCGGCATCCGGCTGAACGCTGGGAGCGCGATCGAGCGGTAACCGTCCGATTGCGGGTTGCGGGCTAACCGAACCGAGTGGCCGGACTCTGCATGACGAGAGACCGGCCCCACGTCTTGCCGCAACCAGCAACCCGCAACCCGCAACAGTTACCGGAAGCGCGAGACGTAAGGGCTGTCGGCGACGAGCCAGCGTAACGGGCAGTCGGCGGCGCGCGTAATGCCGATACGCGGCGTCACGGTGACACGGTTGTCAGGCACGGCCGTGCCGCGGACGATTCGGACCGCCGAGGACTGGAGCGAGAGCCCATCGTGCAAGCCGCTCACGCCGAGCGCCTCGCACACCCTCCCGGGACCACTCGACAGGTCCTCGTCGCGGCGCGCGCGGAGCCGGCGGGAGCGCATGAGATCGATGCCAGCGAGCGGCTCGACCGCGCGGACGAGTACCGCACTGCCGTGTCCGTCCTCTCGCGTGACGGCGTTAAAGCACCAGTGCGCGCCGTAGATGCGGTAGACGTACGCGATCCCGGGCGGCCCGAAGAGCCACCACGTTCGTCTCGTACGACCCGCAACTGCGTGGCAGGCCGGATCGTGGGCGCCCAGATACGCCTCGGTCTCCACGATCCGCCCGCTTGCGACGCCGTGGTCGGTCTCACAAATGAGAACCGCGCCGAGCAGCTCGCGCGCCACGAGCTCCGTGTCGCGGTCGTAGAATCGCGTCGGGAGCGGCGCGCCCATACGAGAGCGCCGCGCGGTTCCGGATTGCGCGGCGCTCGTGCTCACCCGTCCCCGCCAGCCGGAACGGGCTTGCGGGTCGCGCGCGGCCGACCACGCGCGGTGCGCTTCGTCGCGAGGGGCACATCGGCCGCCGACGCGAGCGTGGCGGGTCGCTGCTCTGCCGCCGGGGCTGCCGCAGTGGGTCGACTCTTTCCGCCCTTCTTCGCCGTTCCGCGGGCCCGGCCGCGCGGCGGCACCTTTGCCTCGGTCGCGGGCTCTGCGGCCGGCGCGACATCGGTAACCGGCGACGGCGCGGGCGCACGCCCCTTGGATGGTGCCGTCTTGGACGCGACGCGGCCACGCCCGCGACCACGCCCTACACCACGGGCGGGTCGCGCGTCTATCGGCTCCACAGACGGCACAATGTTCGGCTCGGAGTCACCGGACACGGGAGTCGCGACTTCGGCCACGTCGGTCGCGGCGGATGACGCGAGCGCCGGCACCTCACGCCGCTGGGTCGGTTGCTCCAACACGCCAACCATGAGCAACTCCGGCGGCGGGGCGGACGCTCGTCCGCGGCCGCCAGGACCACGAGGGCGCATTCCACGGCGCATCGCCGCCGCCGTGGCGGCGGTTCGCGCCCCCTGACTCGGCTCACCGGCCCGCGCATCAGCGGCCGCCGCTGGCGCTTCCGCCAGCTGGAGTTGCTGCGCGATGGGGGCCGCGGTCGTGGCCATCGCCACTTCGTAGTCGTTGCCTCGCTTGCGCAAATCGACCACGTCGGCATCGTGCGCATCGCGGAGGATGCGGAGGAAGAAGCGCTCGGAGAGGCTCTCGCTGTCGCGCCCGAGCAGCTCGCGCGCCTTGCGGCGCGCATCGGACGCGCGAACGGCCGTGTCGCTCCCGCCGCCCGTCAGCTCGGCGACCGCGCGGCGGACTATAT
>JALZIF010000114.1 GCA_030860435.1 Gemmatimonadota bacterium
CATCCTCGCCGACAATGAACACGCCCTCCACGTCCCGCTTGCCGACCTGTCTCACCGGCTGCCTTCCGAGAACGATCTGGGCCGAGTCGGTGCTCGGCTTCGATTCGTGCTCGCGCACGGTGAGGGCGATGATCGGGATCGACAGGACCCTGCTCCGCATGTCGGTCACGATCTTGGCCGTGGCGGAAAAGTCCGGCCGAGTGTCGGGCGGGGCGTTGAGTAGCTCGACCGTCACTTCGTAGTCGATCGCCTGATCGCTCGTCGGCTGCTGCGTGGCGTCGCGAACCGAGCTGTTCGAGATCTCGACAACACGGCCGACGAACGACGTGTCGGGGAAAGCGTCGATGTCGACGAGGGCGGAATCGCCGATGGAGATTCGGGCGACGTCTGTCTCGTCCACCTTCACCTGCGTCTCGAGCACGCTCATGTCGGCGATCGTGAGCAGGAGTGCCGCGTCCCTGTTCAGCGTGCCCATGATCGCGGTCTCCCCCTCCTCGACGTTGAGCCGGGTGATGCGGCCGGTCATGGGCGCGACGATGTTCGTCTTGCCGAGTAGGGTCCTGGCGTCGCTAAGCTGGGCGGCGGCCTGGTCCACCTGGTGCTGCGATGCCTCGAACAGCGCCTGATTCACCTCGACCTGCGTGCGGAGCTGCTCGAGCTGCTCGTCCGAGACCAGGGTCGGGCTCGACTGTCTGATCTGCGACGTCCGGTTATGATTGGCGCGCGCCTGCTCCAGGTTCGCCCTCGCCTGTGCGGCCTGGGCACGCGACGCGGAGAGCCCGGCCTCGGCGGTTTGCACGGCCGCGCGCGCCTGCTCGGGGTCGATCTGGAGCAGGAACTGCCCCTTCGTCACCATCTGCCCCTCTTTGACGGCGAGCCGAACGATCCGCCCGGTCACGTCCGCGCTCACGTCGACCCTGGTCCGCGGCTGCACCTGTCCGCTCGCGGTCACGGCCGCTACGAGGTCACGCGCCTGCACCTCCTCGATGCGCACCTCCACACCCTTGTTCCCGCGACGCGCGGCGCTGGTGACCGCAACCACCCCGATGACGGCCAGGAGTGCGATGCCGATCGACCACTTCGTGCGCTTGCTCATGTCGTGTCCTGGTTAGCGGAGCGGTCGGCCCACCGCGCTCTCGAGCGCGGCGTGTGCCCTATGATAGTCGTAGATCGCGTTGATGCGGTCGTTCTCGGCGCGCTCGAAGGATGCGCGGGCCTGCGTGATGTCGAGGAACGTGCTCGCCCCCACGCGGTACCGCTCCTGCGCCAGGCGCAGCTCCTCACGCGCGGCAAGGACGTTCTGCTCCTGGAGCGCCACAGCGCGCGCCGCGGTGACGAGCGTGAGATACGCCGCGGTCGCTTCCTGGCGAAGCTGGAGGTCGAGGGCCCGCACTCGGTACCGCGCGTTGCTGCGGTTCACCTGGGCTTCCTGGATTCGTTGCTCGCGCGAGAAACCGTCAAAGATCGGAACCGAGAGGCTCGCGGAGAGGGACCACGGCGCCCTCGCGAAGTCGAAGGGGAACTGGCTGTTCTCGCCGCGGATCGCGGCGATCTGATTGGGCGAAAGCACCGGCGCGCCGCAATTGCCGCGTGGGGCGAGCCCGGCCCCCACCCGAAGCGAATCCTGCGTCACACAATTACCGAACTGGGCCGCGGCGCCGAACTGCGCCTGTTGCACCAGGAACTCGGGATTCACGAACTCGTAGGTGTAGCCACCCCAGCCGGTGCTCAACGACAGCGTCGGCAAGTACTGCGACTGCGCCTGTCGAACTTGGAACCCAGCCGACCGGTCGCGCGCGCGCAGCGCGGTCAGGGCCGGATTGTGCTGCTGCGCTAGCTCCAGAACGGACTCCAGAGTGAAGGCCGGCTCGCTCACCGTGAACGTGGACGTGAGGCGCACATTCGGCGGCTGTGGCACGCCCATGATCTGGAAGAGCCGGAGCTTCTCGACCTCAGCCGTGTTGTGCGCCTGGAGAGCCTGCACACGCTGTTGCCCTAGCGTCACCTCGGCGCGCGCGATATCGAGCTGCGTCCCTGCGCCCACGGCCGCGCGTGCGCGTGCCAACTCGAGCTCGCCCTGGGCACTGATGACGAGCGTGTCCTGAAGCGCAGCCGTCGCCTCGGCCTGGAGCGAGTTCAGGTACTGGCGGCGCACGTCGGCGCGCACCGTCTCCGACGAGAGCGTGACGTCGGCATCGGCGGCGTCCAGATTCGCCTTCTGCACTCGCGGCGCGATGAGCGTCGCGGGGCTGAGGCTGTACTGCAGCCCAAGCCAATAGGAGGACTGACGAATGTCGCTGGTCTCGAACGTGACGCCATTGATCGGCTGCGTTCCACCCTCCCGGAACTGGCTGCTGAGGGCCGCATCGGCGCTCGGGAGCAGGCTACCATAGGCGCTGCGCAAAGCGGCGCCCGCGGCGCGGCGGTTGTTACGCGTTTGCTGCAAGTCGGGGTTATTCCGGTTGGCTAGCTGCAGCGCCTCCTCGATCGTGAGAGACGGCCCGGTGGCATCGCTCGGTTGCGCGCGCGCCGTGCTCGCGAGCGTCGCAAGCGCGATCAGGGTGGTCACCCGGAGGAAGAGCGTGAATCGCATCGTGGGGGTCCTCGATCTGGAGTCTGGCTGACATACGCGACGCCCGAGGCACGGGTTTCAGCGACGCAGGTACCTCACGGAATGAACGACGGACGCCCCGCGCGGGCGGGGCGTCCGGGTCACTGCTCGCGGCGGTAGCGCGTCAGCGTGGAAGCTCGTCGCGTGTCGCGACGATGTCGCTCCCCTCGAGCATCACCCGGAGCACGCGCCCCTCCGCGTCGAGCCACACGTGGCGCGGTTCCTCGCCAGGCGCGGTGAGCACCAGGTGCCGTGCCTGCGCGCGTACGCCGCCGATACTCACCTGTTCCGTCCCCCTGAGCTCTACGCGCACCGTGACCTGGACGTTGCGCCGCGGGATAACCATCGGCACCGTCCCCGACCGCTCGCTACGCCCTAAAAAGTAATACTGGTGGAAGACGCTGTCGTCGATCACGAGTGCTCCGTCGGCGACGATGTAGTCCTTCGCCGACTCGCCGGTGCGCGTGCGCGCGCGGGCGCTGAAGCGGCCGCGTCCAACCTGGCCACGGAGCTGTTCGTGAACCTCCGATCCTACGCGCACTTCCACGGCATAGCCCAGCGGCGCCCCGGCACTGTCGGTGCGGAGGACGGGGGACAAGCGGCGGTCGTCGTACGCGACGGTCGCGGTCGCTGTCAGCACCTGCCCGCCGGCGTCGCTCACCCGGACGATCTTGAAGTCCTCGGAGCCGATGCGCTGGTCGCCACGCATGATGATGAAGCGCCCCTCATCGACGACGATCGATTGGGCGATCGCGGCCGCGGGCATCGCCGTTGCGCACGGCGCTAGCGCGATAAATAGTGCGGTTGCGTATCGCATGATAAGAATGATACCCTCCGGCGGGCTCAGGGGTTCATTCGTCCGGGGCAGGAGCGAGGAAGATGCGATCGCTTATTCGCTCCAACAAGCGGCGGTAGATGGCGTGCCCCTTCGCCGCGGATGCGAGCGTCGGCCTGCCGATCGAGCCCGCGCTTCCTTTGGGGACGCGCAGCCAGCCACGCCGGTAACGGCGCAACTCGTCACGCGACATCATATAATCCTGCGCCAGGTCCATCTGCACGAGCTCCGGCGCGAGATGGAGCATCAGCGACGTGTCCACCTCGCCGCCATGCATGTGCTCGCGCTGCCCCTCGAGCAGATCCGAGATGTCCACTGCGAAGATGTCGACTACTCGGACGCGAGCCACACTCGTGATCACGGTAGCAAGGGCTTCTTGATGGGGGTCGTGGTCATGCGCGGTGAGCAGGACGAACTCGCGAAAGCCGGTCGCCTCCCACGTCGCGAGCAAGTCGTTGAGCATGCGGTGCAGTGTCTTCTTGCGCATCGCCGCGTTGCCAGCGAAGCTCCGCTCCGTGTCCACGTTGACGCCATACTCGATCGTTGGCGCGCGGATGACTCCGTTCTCCGCGGAGAGGTCGTCGGCCAGCCGTTCGGCGATGATGGTCGCGGTCCCGATCGGAAGATGCGGGCCGTGCTGCTCGCACGTGCCGACGGGTACGATCAACCGCGGATCGTCGGCGATGAGGGCGGCGACCTGCGGCGGCGTCATGTTCTTCAGGAGTCGCGGCAACGCCGCGATGGCGTGCTGAGTCGTGGTCATCTCGAATCGTGAGCGGAGTAGCGCCGGGCGCCTCGCCACCGCGGCCTGGATCGGCGCTGCGGCGGTGGCGCTCCTTGCCGGTGCATTGTGGCTACGCGCGCCAGAGGTACGCTACCTCCTGATCGGCGGCGTCGCCACGTTTACGTCTCTCTTGGCGGCAGCAGTAACACGGCCGCAGCCAGGGCACGGGGCGGCGGCTGGTGGACCGCGGATGGCACGGGGGTTGTCGCTAGCGGCGGGCAGCGTGCTGGCAATACTTGGCCTCACCGCGGCGTTCGCGCAGCGCGACCTTGCCCGGATCGACGGGCGGTGGGAACACTACCGCGCGGATCTCGTCGCCGACGGTGCACGGCGGCTCGGCGCGGAGCTGGACGCGACCGTCGCCGCGCTCCGCGCCACCGCTTCGGAAGCGCTTGCCGCGCCTGACGATCCGCGGCGCGCTCTCGACTTCCTCCGCGAGCTGGTCGCGGGCCACCGAGCCGATGGGGGCGGGGGCGTGGTCGTGTTCCAGGACGCGGAACCGACTGGATGGGCCGGACGCATTTACGCGACGCCGGCGCGGCTCGACCGGCCAGTCGGCGTCGTCGTGTCGCAGTTCTACGTTACGATTCAGGCCGAGCTCACCCGTGGGTCCCGCCGGGCGATCGCCACCGCTGTCGTACACGCCGACTCCCCCGCCGATAGTCTCGCCGCGGCGGTCGACCAACGGGTCGCGAAGCGGAGCGGGCTGCGCGGCTTTCGTTTCGTCGCCGGCGGCGGAGCCGACACGGGGGTTGCCGCGGCAGCGGCGCCGCTCCCCGATCCTGGTGATGCGCTCGTCTACGCTCCGCTAGGCGATACCCTGTTCCGCGTTCACCCCCTCCCGCCGACCCAGGCCGAGGCGCGAGTGCAGGCGCTTCGCCGCGCCCGCGTTGTGGGGGGCGCGTTGCTCGGGCTCGCGCTGGCGCTCTCCGTCGCGGCCGTGTGGCGGCGAGAAAGCTCCGTGTGGTGGCAGTTACTCCCGCTGGGAGTCGCGCTCGCCTGTCTCGCGCTTGCCCCGCTCAACTTTTTGTCGAGCACGACCTTCCTTTTTGACCCGGCCGTGTACTTCGCGACCATCGGGGGGCCGTTCACGGCGAGCGTCGGAGCGCTCATCCTGACGAGCGTCGTCGTTCTCCTCGGGATGTTCGTCGTCCTCCGGACGCGCGCGCGCGCCCGCTCGCGTTGGGCAGCAATTGCCATCGTGCTCGTCGTTGTGGGGAGCGGGCCGTTCGTTCTCCGTATCCTATCCCGCGGGATCAGCCCGCCCATGGAAGGGGTCACCGCTGGACTCTGGCTTGCGTGGGAGCTGGCGCTCTTTTTCGCGGGGGCATCTCTCCTACTAGGTGCCGCAACCGCGGGAAGCGCGGCGCTAGGTCCCCGACGTGGCCTCCCGGCAGCCGCGGCGCCATTGCTCGCCGCCGCCGCCGCCGCGTTCGCCCCTTGGGTGCTCGAGCCGCCGGCGCGCTGGCCAGACTGGTATGCGGTCCTCTGGATCGTCGCCATCGGCGCGCTCGCGCTCACGCGCCGCCACCGCGCGATCCTGCTCTCCGTTGCCACAGTGGCCGCCCTCGGCGCGACCACACTAGCCTGGCGCGCCGATGTCGGCGCGCGGATGACGCTTGCCACTCGGGATGTCGCCGCCCTCGATCAGGAGCGCCCGGAAGTTGTCACCACCCTCGCACGCCTCGGCGAGCGCCTCGCGGACGGCGCTCCGCTCACCACCGGCGCCGCACTCCTTCACGCCTACGCACGTTCCGATCTGGAGGGGAGCGGCTATCCGGTGTCACTCGCCAGCTGGTCACCGGGGGACGAGCAGATCGCGCGACTGGCGCTCGCACCGGCAACGGTGCATGCCGAGGACTTCGCCGACCTGCGCGGTGACGTTCGCGCCCGCGGAGCTCCCG
>JALZIF010000119.1 GCA_030860435.1 Gemmatimonadota bacterium
CTCGAAGCGGTCGGCGCCAGGGACATCGTTCGCCGGACCCAGCCCAGCGTGCCTGGCAACACCAATCACGAGATGGGTGGCGCGCGGATGGGGCGCGATAGAAGGACCTCAGTCCTCAATAATTGGAATCAGGCGCACGAAGTGCCGAACCTCTTCGTCACCGATGGCGCCTGCATGACGTCGAGCGCCTGCCAGAATCCGTCACTCACTTACATGGCCCTCACCGCGCGCGCCGTGAGTCACGCCGTCGCGGCGATCGGCCGCCGCGAGCTGTGAAACAACTCGATGAATGGCCCGTCGATCGCCGGAGCGCGATCCGCGCTCTCGCCGCGTTCGCAGTCACGCCGCTTCTCACACGTGTTGACGCGGAGAGCCTCCGCCCGCGCAAGCTGGATCGCATCGGCCTGGCTCTCTTCACGGTGGGCCGCCTCACGAGCCGCGATTACGAGGGCACGCTGCGACAGGTGGTCGAGATCGGCTACCGCGACGTGGACATGTACATCTACGACGCCAGGCGCGAGCCCGCCGAGACTCGGGCGATGCTCGATCGCGTTGGACTCGCGTGTCCCTCCGCACGCGTTGCGACTCCGGCGCTCTACCGCGGCTGGGATCGATTCCTCGACGCGGCGAACATACTCGGCGCCCGCTGGATCACCCTCGCCAACGTCTCGTACGAGGAGCGTCTCCACCTGCGGGACTGGCACGAGCTCGCGGACGTTCTGAACAAGGCTGGTGACGCGGCGCGCGGCCGGGGATTGTCATTGTGCTACCACAACCATTCATTCGAGCTGGAGTCGCTGGAGGGTAAGGTTCCACTCGATCTACTCCTCGCATCCACCGATCCAGCACTCTTCAAGCTTCAAATGGATGTCTACTGGATGACGCGCGGGGGCCGTAACCCGGCCACGGAGATTCGGCGACTGGGATCACGTGTGGCCACGCTGCACCTGAAGGATATGGACGGTACTCCAGCGCGGGGGATTACCAGCGTGGGCCGGGGCACGCTCGACTTCAGAGCCGTGCTGGCTGCCGCGGCTGACGCAAAGGTTTCACACTACTTCGTCGAGCAAGATGACCCCGCGGACCCATTGGATGCGATCCGCTCGAGCTACGCGCATCTCGCGCGGCTCGAGTTCTAGCAGCAAGGCTCTGATGCACGGATCCTATCCGCTGGGGCTCGCACTCACGGCGATCCTCGTCCCCGGTTGCGTTTCTGGCCGCGGCGCTTCTTTGCCGCTCGTGACGCCCACTACCGTCGCGGCCTGGGTCACCACAGGGGATCAGTCCCGCCTGCTCGCGAGAGAGCCCGACCTCCACTTCAACACCGCGGCTGTCGACTCGAACGTCCCGGTGATCGAGGTTGACTACAGCAGAGAGTTCCAATCTGTTGTCGGATGGGGCGCCGCGATGAGCGATGCCGCGGCGTACCTCATCCAGACGAAGCTCAGCGCAGGGCAGCGCGAAGCCCTGCTGCAGGAGCTTTTCGGGCGTGAGCCGGGGATCGGCTTCAGCTTCGTCCGCATCCCGATGGGCGCGTCCGACTTCTCCCGCTCGCACTATAGCTACGACGATCGTCCGGCCGGCGAGACGGATTCCACGCTCGCACACTTCTCGATCGACGTCGACCGCGCCGAGAAGATTCCCACGCTCAAGCGCGCGTTCGCCATCAACCCGCAGCTCAAGCTGGTCGGCAGTCCTTGGAGCGCGCCCGGCTGGATGAAGTCCTCAGGAAGTCTCATCAAGGGCACGCTCCTGCCCCAGTTCCACGGCGCGTTCGCCGAGTATTTCCGCCGGTGGATCGAGGCGTATGAGGCGGAAGGTCTGCCCATCTTCGCGATCACGCTTCAGAACGAGCCGCACTTCGAGCCCGAAAACTATCCCGGGATGCGCCTCTCGCCGGCGCAGCGTGCGGCAATCATCGGCAACCATGTCGGCCCGCTCTTCGCCAGGCGCGGCATTCGCGCGCAGATCTGGGACTGGGACCACAACTGGGACCATCCCGGGTCGCCGCTCGCCGTCCTCGCCGACTCGGTCGCGCGACGGTACGTGGCCGCAGTCGCGTGGCACTGCTACGGCGGCGACATCGTGGCGCAGACCGTCGTGCACGACATGCATCCGGACAAGGACACATACTTCACCGAATGCTCGGGCGGCCAGTGGGCGCCGGTGTGGGCAGACAACCTGAAGTGGAACGTCTCGAAGATGGTGATCGGCAACGCCCGTGCATGGGCGAAGGGCGTAGCACTCTGGAACCTCGCGCTCGACGAGAACCACGGTCCGCACCTCGGCGGCTGCGGCGACTGCCGCGGCGTCGTCACGATTCACTCGGCGACTGGCCAGGTGGTGCGCAATCCCGAGTACTACGCGCTCGCCCACGCGAGCCGCTTCGTGCGGCCCGGAGCGGTGCGCATCGGCTCCTCGACTCCGAACGGCTTCGAGAACGTCGCATTCCGCAACGACGACCACCGCTCGACGGCACTCATCGTGCTCAACACGACGACGTCGGCAAGTCAGCTCGCGGTCCGAGTAGGTGAGATGTCCTTCACGACCTCCCTCCCCGCTGGCGCGGTGGCGACATTCACGTGGAAGTGAGGAGGCCGAAAGTCGACACTGGTCAGCTTCGCCTGATCACGTACGCGCCGGACCAGCTACTTGCGTTGGCGCCACATTGTATGGCGTGAACACAGGCCTTTACGTCGTGATGGGCGTCTCCGGTTCGGGCAAGAGCTTGATCGGCGCGGCACTCGCCCGTGCGCTCGACATGGACTTCGTCGAAGGGGATGAGTACCACCCTGTCGAGAACGTAAAGCGCATGTCGTCAGGCATTCCACTCACCGACGATGACCGGGTGGAATGGCTTCGCTCGCTAGCCGCACGAATCCGCGAGGCAAAGGACGCCCGCACCGGTCTGGTGATGACCTGCTCCGCGCTCAAGCGATCGTATCGGGACGTCCTTCGCGCGGAATCGCCCCGCGTCCGGTTCGTGTTTCTTAAGGGCCCACGCGCGCTGGTCGCTGAGCGCCTCGCCGGCCGGATCGGTCACTTCATGCCTCTATCTCTCTTGGAAAGCCAGTTCGCCACACTCCAGGAGCCATTGCCCGACGAAGACGCATGGGTGTGTGACATAGGGCAGTCACCGCAGGATATCGTCGCGGGCCTCGTAGCGCGAGCATCGGCATGACGACTGACACTCTCCTGCTCCTCTACGCGCTTACCGCGGTGACATCCCTCATCGTGCTCATCGCGCGCTTCAAGTTACACCCCTTCGTCGCTCTGGTTGCCGTCTCGCTTGGGCTGGGCTTGGCGGCCGGGATGCCGCTCGGAACCGCGGTGAAGGCGTTCCAGGATGGCGTGGGTGGCACGCTCGGGTTCATCGCCGTGGTGCTCGGACTCGGCACCATGCTCGGCAAGATGATGGCGGAATCGGGCGCCGCCACGCGCATCGCGACCACGCTCATCGGCCTCTTCGGCGAAAGACGTGTGCACTGGGCCATCATGATCGTCGCCTTCATCGTCGGAATCCCCGTGTTCTTCCAGGTGGGTTTCGTTCTGCTCGTTCCGCTCGTGTTCACCATTGCGCGCCGCACGGGGATGTCCCTGGTCAAGATCGGGATCCCCCTGGTTGCCGGCCTCTCGGTGGTGCACGGGATGCTGCCGCCACATCCGGCGGCGATGCTCGCCGTCGGCGCCTACAACGCCGATATCGGGCTCACAATTCTGTACGGCCTGCTCGTCGGCCTCCCGACAGCCGCGCTGGCAGGGCCCATCTTCGCCGCGTGGGTCGCGCCCCGCATCGTGCTGCCAGCGGAGAATCCGCTGGCAAGACAACTGGAAGGTGAGTCGGTGCAGAGCATGCCGGGATTCGGAATCTCGCTCTTCACGGTGCTGATTCCGGTTCTTCTGATGCTCCTCGCCAGCGCGGCTGACATCATGCTCGAACCGGCGAGCGCCGTGCGCGCGGGACTGTACTTCGCCGGTCACCCGATTGTGGCGCTGCTCCTCGCACTGCTGTTCTCGTTCTGGTCTCTGGGACGCGCGCGGCGTTTCACACGAGACGAAGTGCTGAAGTTTTGCAACGACTGCCTGGGTCCGACCGCAACCATACTGCTGGTGGTCGGCGCTGGTGGTGGCTTCAACCAGGTACTGGTGCAGAGCGGTGTGGGCCGCGCCATCGCTGACGTAGCTCTTGGATCACACGCATCGCCACTCGTCCTTGGCTGGACTGTGGCAGCGCTCATACGCGTGGCCACCGGCTCGGCGACGGTGGCCATGACGACCGCAGCCGGAATCGTCGCACCCATTGCGGTGGCGACGCCCGGCACGAACCCCGAGCTGCTGGTGCTCGCGACGGGGGCAGGTTCGCTGGTGCTCTCACACGTCAATGACTCCGGCTTCTGGCTCATCAAGGAGTTCTTCAATATGACCGTTCCGCAGACGCTGAAGACGTGGACGGTGGCGGAGACGATCATCGGCGTGGCGGGACTGGGATTCACAATGCTTCTGAGTTTTGCGCTCTGAGCTCTGTGCTTTGAACTCTGCGATTTGAACCTCAGCGCCTAGAACCCGAGTCCAACACTTCTGACTGAGGACACACATGCGAACAAACTGCAGTTGGAGTGGGCGGGCGATCGCTGCCGTAGCGGTACTGAGCGCGGTGGCCTGTACATCACAGCAGCAGGCGCCCTCTCGAGTAGCTATTCCGAAGACTCTGAGCTCGACCGGGTGGGTCGATGTGACCGCGACACTCGATCCGGCGACGACGCCAGTATACGAAGGTGATGCACCGATGAAGTTCGAGTTCCTCAAGGACATGCGAAAAGGCGACGCCCTGACACTGTCCGCGTATTCGCTCGGCGCGCACAGCGGAACTCACATCGACGCGCCGATGCACTTTGTGCGCGACGGCGTATCCATCGACCGGGTGTCGCTGACATCGCTGATCGGGCCGGGGCGAGTGATCGACATCCCCGACAGTGTGCAGGCCATCGACGCCGCGGAGCTAGACCGCCACGAGTGGAGGGGTGCGCAGCGGGTGATCTTCCGCACCAGGAGCTCGGTACGCGGCTGGATGGCGTCCCGCACCTTTCATCGCGACTTCGCCTACATCGCTCCTGATGCGGCGCAGTTGCTGGCCGACGCCGGGGTGCAGCTAGTAGGGATAGACTACCTCTCGACCGAGCAGTTCGGCGCACCGGCTCCAATGGCGCATCGTATTCTTCTCGGCAAGGGGATACCGATCGTCGAAGGGCTGGCGCTCGAAGCGGTGGGTGCCGGCGAGTACGACGTGATTGTGTTGCCGATGAAGGTAGCCGGGCACGAAGGTGCGCCTGCACGGGCGGTCATGCGGAAAAAAGCTCCGTAGACTACGGAGTGTTGCTTCCTTTTTCTCGGGCTCGTTCTCGGTCTCGCGCCATTCATATTCGCCAACGCCAGGGGTATTCGGCATGCATCGTCGCGCCTTCCTCGCTAACATCGGACTCGCCGCTACGGCAACGCAATTCGGCTGCTCGACGAATGTTGCGCGCGGCAGCGGCGGCAGACGACGCCGGTTGCGTCGCATCGGGATTCAGCTCTATAGCCTTCGCGATGACGCGCGTCGTGATCTCGAGCGAACGCTCGCCAACATTGCGGCGATCGGCTATCGCGACGTCGAGCTGCTCGGCTCGTTCAGCAATTTTGGAATGCCGCCCGTGCGGCTGCGCGAGCTCCTCGATGGGAACGGCCTGCGCGCGCCGTCGACGCACGTGAGTGGTGAGGCGCTCGATGATCTGGAGCGGCAGCTAGACGAGGCAGAGACGCTAGGGCATCAGTACGTCGTTGTTGCCAGCCTTCCGATCCAGGGACAGCGGGTGCTCGACGACTATCGGCGGTGGGCGGATCGATTGAACGAAGCAGGAGGGCGGGCTCGCGGTCGCGGTGTGTGGATCGGGTTCCACAACCACGCGAACGACATGGCTGTCATCGACGGCGTGGTGCTGTACGACCTGCTCGTCGAGCGCACGGATCCGGCGGTCGTGCGGCACCAGCTCGACACCGGGAACATGGCGATGGCGGGGCGGGATCCGCACGAGTACCTGAGGCGGTACGGGGCGCGGTACTGGCTCTTTCACATCAAGGATGTACCCCGGCTCGGGGCGACGAGTGATACGGAGCTCGGCGATGGCGTCATCGACTTTCGACGGCTGCTTGCGAGCATCGATGATATCGACGAGAAGCTCTTGTTTGTTGAGCAGGAGACGTATCCGGGGGCGCCAGTGGAGAGTTTGCGGCGGGACTATTCGTACATCACGACGCTGGAGTTCTGAGCACACGGCGCCACGTCTTCGTGTCCGACGCGACTACGCAGCAACGGTCTTACTATGCTTGCAACCGCGCTAAGTCGTTAGGCGTACCAGAAGCATCCTAGTCACGCGACGTCGGGCCGCCAGCACGACGGAGCGCATGCCGGCGATTCGGCTCCTTCTGCAGCGTCGCGCGATACTCCGCCCTCGCCTCCTCGGACCGATTGAGCTCTATCAGCATATCGCCGAGCAGCTCGCGCGCTGGCGCTAGCGGCCCGGGGGTCACGGGGCTCTTCTCGGTCGCGTCCTCCCGTGCGGCGGCTTCGCGCATGCGCGCCAGGGCGTCGGTCTCCCGCTTTTCGGCGAGATCGAGCCAGGCCCGGGCACCTAGATGCTGGATGGCCACCTGCTCGGCCCAGTATCCTTCGCCTTTGGCGCTCAGTCGCTGCTGAATCGACGCCAGCGAATCGATCGCTGACCTTGCCTTTCCCAGATCGCCGGTCCGCGACGCGCCAAGTGCCCGCGCGAAATAGGTCATCGCCTCAGCATATGGATAGTCGGTCGTCTTGGGCTCGAGGGCGGCGGCTTCAGCCCAGGCCCTTCGTTCCAGCACCCAGCGCGCCGGAATCGCGGCGATCGCGAAGAAGCCGGCGGAAGCGGGCGCCGCCCCGGTGATCGCGGTGGGGTCGAAGCGCGCGGCGAGTGCCGGCAGTCCTTTGAGAATTGCCTTGGCGTCGGATTCCCTTCCCATCTGCAGATACGCGTACATGGCGTAGTCGGCGGCGTGCAACGCCTCCGCGATTGAGCCACTGCCCAGCGCGACCTTCATCGACCGGTCGTTCGTGCTTACTGATTCCTCCCACATGCCGACCCTGGTAAACGTGTGCGAGGGCATATGGAGCGCGTGCGCGGCAGACGGCGCGATGCTAGAATAGCGCCGGGCGGCCGCCCGCGCCTTCTCGGCGAGCGGCGGATAGTCGTAGGTGTGAATGATGTAATGAGCCAGCCCGGGGTGGTCGGGCTGCTTAGCCCAGAGGGCTTCGAGAATACTGCCCGCCTTCAACTGATTCGCATACGTCTTGTCCGTCGGCGGCGCGGACGCGGCGAGCGAGATCGCGTAGAAGATCGCGGCTTCGGTGTCCCCCGGGTGCCGCGTCACGAGCTCGTTCATAGCGCGCTCGTACGCGACGATGCGCGTTCGCTGGTCCTTGTGCTCGAAGTCATCGTACAGCCGGCTAACGGCGTCGATGTAGCCGCGTTCACGCTCGGACGCGCGGCCACCGAGTCGCATCGCGGCATCGACGGCCTGCCTGCCCTGCCGCAGGAGCGGGAGCGGTCGGTTTCCAGGCGCCATTGGATTGGTCCATCGACTGAGCGCGATCCCCCAGTGCGCCATCGCGCACGTGGAGTCGGCGGCGAGCACTTCATTGAAGGCCCGGATCGACGCGCCGAATTCGAAGGAGTGCAGCAGCGCGACGGCACGATCGAACTGGGGCGCAACCCTGGGGCTGCACGACGTCGCGAAGTGAACGGTGCCGAGCTTTTCAATCGACGCGCCCTGAGGATGCGCGTGTCCCTGGGGATAGGCGATCGCGGGGAGAGTGAAAAAAACCGCGGCGGCCGCGATTGATACACGTGTCATGTGCGCTCCTGCTGCTTCATTGTAGGCGCGAGGGCGTACTCATCGGCGGCAACTTGCAGGTGCACTGAGGGCGCGATGCAGTGGCTGCCGTTGCCACCGGCGCACGTCGCGCGGTCATGCCGGCGTTCGGCTCGCCTGAACCCGCGCGCCCCTCTCAGGGACGCGCGGCGATGCCAATCAGGCGCTCCAGTTGAATTGATGGAGGGTCCCCGAATCGCCTTGCCACTCGCGCAGCTTCGGATCCGACCACCGGCTGCCTTTGCTGCTGGCCAAATCCATGCTGGCCAGCTGAAATGCGGCCTGGGCGGCAGCGCCTTCCACGCGCGTTGGTCGTCCGGCCTGGTCCTTCAACGGTGTCAGTTTCGCGTGCGCGACGTTTCCCACGCTCAGGGACGGCGAATCGCCCCAACCGATCTCGATCCTGGTCGCCTCGGTCGGCAGCCAGTTGCTCACCACGGCTCCCCACAGCGGCTCCAATAAACCGCCCTTCTTCCCCGTGAAGATCGCCTCCAGCTCCCGGCGCTGGTCGGCCTTTGCATCGTCTCCGATGTAGCAGCGAGCCGTTCCATTGCCGCCGAAGAAATTGCCCGGCCACACAAATGAGAGAGCGACCCTAGTTCCCCCGAGGTCGACGCCATCCGAGCTGCCGCGCTGGATGTCGAAAGCGAATGCGCCGCCGCACCACCCTTGATCGGGCTGCCCCTCCGGACCGAGCCAGCAAGGGCACAGCATCTTGCAATTGCAGAGCTCAATGCTTCGTCCAGAAAGTTGCCAACCCATTTCTTGTCCCCCCCGCTATAGCGGGATAGGAAATCCAAACGCCATTCTCGGATCTGTTTCGTCTACGGCGAGAGTAGGTCGTGCCGGCGCGGATGTCAAGCGTTGGTCTGGAGGTTGGCGAGCCTGAGTTTCTGGAAGCCGCGCGCCAGAATTTCCGGAACCCACACATCTTCTACAAGTGGTGTTGCGCCACGAGCCGGAAGGCTGGCGGATCGTGGCGGGCCATTCGTCCTCGCCATCGCTGCGCGGCCCGTAACGGGCTAGTACTTCATCCCACCCGCATTCGCGAACTCTCTCATCGCCTGCTCCTGCTGTGGGGAGAGCCGCGCGGGAACGTTGATCGCGGTCTCGATGATCATGTCGCCGCGGGTGCCGTTCTTGGCGATCCCCTGACCGCGCACTCGAAACCGCTTCCCGGACGGGGTGCCCGGCGGGATCCGGATCGCGACCTTTCGCCCATCGATCGCGCGGACACTGATCTTGCTGCCTAACGTCGCCTGCGCGATGTTGAGTGGCACCGTCGCGACGATGTCGAGCCCCTCGCGGCGGAAGAAGCGGTCCGGCTGTACCTGAAAGGTGATCAGAAGATCCCCTGCCTGCCCGCCCGAGCCTCCCTTTCCACCCTGCCCGCTCAGCCGGACCTTGCTTCCGCTGTCCACGCCCGGAGGCACGGCAATCATTACCGTGCGCCGCGCGCGCACCTCCCCGGATCCACCACACGTCGCGCATCTCTGGGAGGGAATCTGACCGCGGCCGAGGCACATCGGGCACGGGCGGGTGACGGCGAATCCTCCCTGCCCGAACGACACAGTCCCCCTCCCGCTGCACTCCGGGCACTGGCGGAAGGTCGCGCCGGCCGCGGCGCCGTTGCCGTGGCACGTGCCGCACTCTTCGGTCACCTCGAGGTGCACCGGCACCTTTCCACCCAACGCGGCTGTGCGGAACGGGAGCTCGAGCGTCATCTCGACCGTTTGTCCGCGCTCGGCGCCGCCCGGCCGCGTTCCGGCTCTCGCACCCCCCCCGAACATCGAGGAGAAGAGGTCGCCGAGCCCGCCCAGACCTCCGATGTCGAACTCCTCGAACCGTATCCCGCCTGACGCGCCCGTGCCGGCGGGCTGGCCCGGACCGGGGCGGGCGCCTCCGAACCCCCCAAACCCACCGAAGGCACCGAGGCGGCGCATCTCGTCGTACTGCTTTCGCCTCCCGGTGTCCCCGAGAACGTTGTAGGCCTCGGCGATCTCCTTGAATCGGTCCGCCGCCTTCGCATCGTTCTGGTTGGCATCCGGGTGGTATCTCTTGGCGAGCCGGCGGTACTGCTTCTTGATCTCGTCCTGCGTCGCGGACGCGGACACCCCGAGGACCGCGTAGTAGTCCTTCGTCTGGGCCATGGCGCGTCAGGCTCTCCTCACCCGTTCCACTGCTTCACGACCACCCGCGCCGGCCGGAGAAGCTGACCGTTGAAGACGTAGCCCTGCTGGAAGACTCTGCTCACCAGATGATCGTCCTCGGGGGAAAGCGCCGGCTCGGTGGCAACCGCTTCGTGCACGTTCGGGTCGAAGGGTTGGCCCACCGGGTTCACAGGCTCGAGTCCCGCCGCCGTGAACGCCTTCAGCACCTTCCGCTCGACCAGCTCCACCCCCTGCACTACCGTCGCCGCATCGACCGTTGCCGGATCAAGGTGCGCGAAGCGAGAGAGGTCATCGAGCGCGTCGACGAGTTGCTTGATTAGCTCCCCCTGTCCGCGCGAGCCGGCCTCGATGCGCTCGCGCGCGGTTCGCTTGCGGTAGTTCTCGTACTCTGCGGCGAGGCGGAGATACTTGTCGCGCTGTTCGTCGGCCTCGCGCTGCGACTTGGCCATCGGGGCATCGGTCGTGGCGTCTGCAGCCGTGTCGCCCGCCGCCACATCCCCATCATCCGGAACGCCGTCACCCTGCGGCGCGGCGCTCGCCGCGACCTCGTCGCTCCGCCCAAGCACCTCGTCCGCCGCTGCGGCGCGCTCGGTTTCCCGGTTCTTACGCACGTTGAGCCCTCTCCTGGTTCCAAGACGCGCCGTCCGCCCACCGCGCGCAGCGCCGTCGGCCTGCACCGCGGCTGTTAATCTCCCCGCTGGGCGGCGAGCGTGCAACCGGTGTGCCCTGCGAATTCACGTCACGGCGGACTCATTCGCGCTGCAGCGAGCGCCGGATCATGTCGAGCGCCGACTGCGTAGCGCGCAGCCGAATCTCCTCGCGGTCCCCGGAATACACACGGCCGAACGTTCGATCCGGCCCGTCGCCGCTCACCGCTATCCAGACGAGCCCGACCGGCTTCGCGGCGGTGCCGCCGCCAGGACCGGCGGTACCCGTGATCCCGACACCCAGGTCCCCACCGATACGCGCGCGCACCCCCTTTGCCATCTCCAACGCTACCGCCTCGCTCACCGAGCCATGCTCACGCAGCGTGTTCACCTGGACGCCGAGCAGACGCGTTTTTACATCGTCCTCGTAGGCGACCACGCCGCCGAGGTACACGTCGCTCGATCCAGGAATGGCCGTAATCCGCCCGCCGAGCAGTCCGCCCGTGCAGCTTTCCGCGGTCGCGATGTGCATACCCCTCGACCGCGCGAGATCGAGAACCGTGGCGGCCAGGTCCGCCTCCTCTTCTCCGTAGATGTATCGTCGCGCACGGACGTATAGTTTCGCCACCGCCTCATCGAGTACGCGCTCCGCGGCCATGCGCGACAGCCCTCTCGCGGTAAAGCGCAGGTCGGTCCCCTGCCACTTGGGGTTGTACGCGAGCGGGAGGCCCGGGAGACCCTGCGCATCCTCCGCCAGGAGCGCGGCGAGCGCAGACTCGCCGATCCCTGTCGTCCGGAGAGTGCGAGAGAGGACAACCGGGGGC
>JALZIF010000122.1 GCA_030860435.1 Gemmatimonadota bacterium
CCCACTTCCCCCACCCCCGCACTACGCCGCCGCAGGCGACTCCGTTCCCCGTTCCCCGTTCCGCGCTCCCCGCCCTGCCGTTCTGCAACTTCCGGAAGCCGCTTTGGCGTAGTATGGCTGTCACTCAGACATGTCGTCTTTTCTTCACTCGCGGCAAGTGCTACACTACCCACCCTGCCATTCGCCGCCAAGGACCCTTTTTCGTGCCTGAAACAAGCGCCAACGAACAGGATCCAGCGCTGAGGGGGCTCATCGAGCGTGCCCTCAGCGCAAGCTACGAGATTGACCGCGAGATCGGGCGCGGCGGGATGGGGATCGTTTACCGGGCGAAGGATCGGCGTCTCAAGCGAACCGTCGCGATCAAGCTCCTCCCTCCCGAGCTCTCGTTCCGCAGCGAGATCAAGACCCGCTTTCTCCGCGAGGCGGAGACCGCGGCGCAGCTCAGCCATCCCAGCATCGTCCCCATCTACTCGGTAGACGAGCGTGACGGCCTCGTCTTCTTCGTCATGTCGTGCGTCGAGGGGCCCACGCTCGCGAAGCGGCTCCACGATGAGGGCCGGCTGGGCGTCGAGGAGACGCGTCGGATCCTGCGCGAGGTGGCGGACGCGCTCTCTTACGCTCACGGGCGCGGGGTGATCCACCGCGACATCAAGCCGGACAACATTCTCCTCGACGCCGACAGCGGGCGCGCGCTCGTCACCGACTTCGGTATCGCGCGCGCCATCCAGGAAGGAGGGGACTCGCGCCTGACCGCGACCGGAATGGCGATCGGAACACCGGCCTACATGAGCCCCGAGCAGGCCGTCGGCGACAAGGTGATCGACGGCCGGAGCGACCTCTACGCGCTGGGCATCGTCGCCTACCAGATGCTCGTCGGGGAGCCGCCGTTTATCGCCGCGAGCACACCGGCGATGCTCATGAAGCACCTCACCGAGCATCCCGTCCCGGTGAGCGAGCGCCGCGTTGATGTTCCCTCACAGCTCTCGGCGACGGTCATGATGCTGCTCGAGAAGGAGCCGGAGCGCCGCTTCCCGAATGCGGGTGCGCTCGTGCTCGCCCTCGACGGGGGCGCGATCGTCACGCCACCGCCTCGCCGCTCAGGGGAGGGGAGTGCGCCCGGCTCCACGCCGCACTCCGGGCGCCACTCCGGCCCGGCGCGGCCTCCCGTCGGGGCGCCCGCCTCCGCTGCGGACGGAGAGCCGACGCGGGACGACATGGCACGTTGGATGGCGCCAGGCGTCGTGACGTTTCGGAAGAAGTTCGCCAGCTACGCAATGGTGAACGCGGTGATCATTCTCGCCGCGATTTTCACGGGTATCGACCTGCTCTTCGTCCCGGTGATCTGGAGCATCTTCATCGCCGCGAACTACGCCAAGCTGTGGAGCTCGGGGTACGACTGGCGCGATGTCTTCCGCCAGTCGCGCGAGCGGCGACTGCTCGACGTTGCACAGGAGACGGTCGACGAGGTTGTAGGCGTCTTCGATCATACGCGCCGCGAGAAGGTCGCCGCACGGCGGCGCACGCGCAACCCGCTGTTCCCTGCAGCGACAGATGCTCCCCCGCAACTCGCCCCGCCGGTGGACGCCTCCCTCCTCGGCGCGCGCGCCGGACTGGTGCACCAGGCAGCGAACGATCGCGTGGAGATACTCCGACTCGTCGACTCCCTACCCAAGGCCGAGCGGCAGCTGGTCAGTGACATCATCCCTTCGGCCGATGGGCTCTACCGGCGAATCCAAGCGCTGGCGATATCGCTTGCCGAGCTCGAGCGGACGACGACGGCGGACGCGAAGGGGCAGTTGGAGGCGCAGATTGCGCAACTCGAGGCGCAGGCGAACCCGTTCGAGCGCGCGGCGAGCGAGGAGCGGGTACGCCGGCTAGCCTTTCTCAAGCGTCAGCGAAGTGCGCTAACCGACCAAGCGCGACGTCGCGGCGAGCTTGCCGCCAAGCTCGAGAGCTGCGCCCTCGCGCTTGGCGGGATGAAGTTGGACGTCATCCGGTTGCGCGCCGGCGGCGTCTCGCAGTCGTTGGACCAGATCACGATGCTCACCGAGCGGGCGCGCTCCCTGGCCGCGGATGTGGACGCAGCGGTCTACGCGCAGGACGAGGTGGGACGGGTTATGGCAGGTAGCAAGAAAAACCAGGCATCGGGGGCCCGGCGGTAGCCGCCCGTGCCCCTGGTCACTCGCCCTGGTGCCTCGTGCCCGACACATGCCTGACCTGATGCGCGACCGTGTCATCGCCGCCATTGGCGATCTCTACGACGTCGATGCGGAGATCGGTCGCGGCGGAATGGCGATCGTCTACCGCGCAACCGACGTGAGGCTGCGGCGTCGCGTCGCTGTCAAGGTTCTCCCCCCCGAACTGGCGTACCGTGCCGACGTTCGAACTCGCTTCCTCCGCGAGGCTGAGACCGCGGCGCAGCTTAACCACCCGAACATCGTCCCGATCTATTCGGTGGACGAGCGCGCGGGGATTGTTTTTTTCGTCATGACGCTCGTGGACGGAGAGACGGTTGGCCAGCGGCTCGCACGGGAGGGGAGACTCCCCGCCGCTGAGGCACTCCGCATAACGCGGGACGTCGCGGACGCGCTCTTGTACGCTCATCGTCGCGGCGTTGTGCATCGTGACATCAAGCCGGACAACATCCTCCTCGACCGGACCGAAGGGCGCGTCCTCGTGACCGATTTCGGGATCGCGCGCGCGGCGGAGGCCGACTCGCGCCTGACCGTCACCGGCGTCGCCGTAGGGACACCGGCGTACATGAGCCCCGAGCAGGCCATGGGGGCGCGCGATGTCGATGGGCGAAGCGATCAGTACGCGCTCGGAGTCGTCGCTTACCAGATGCTGGCCGGACGCACGCCGTTCGAGGCCGCGAACACGCCGGCGATGCTGATGAAGCATGTCGGCGAGCGCCCGCGACCGGTGGCGGAACTCCGGCCCGACGCCCCTCCCGCTCTCGCCGCCGCGGTCATGCGCGCGCTGGCGAAGCAGCCAGAGCACCGTTGGCCGGACGCGGGGGCGTTCCGCGATGCGCTCGCCGGCGGTACTGCCGGTGGAGGAGCGGAAATGGTGCCGGCGGCCGAGTCGGCCGCGGTGCCCGGCGATCTCTGGGACGGCGGCGCGCATCGGCCGCCGGCGCCGCTCAACCCGGCGCCAGCGCTGCCGTACCCCGTAGGGCACCCCGGGATGTCGCGCCGCGAACTGCGCGAGATGCGGCGTCAATGGCGGAGCCAATGGGAAAAGCAGTGGAAGCAGGCCAAACGGCCTGCTAAGAAGGACAGCATGGAGACGTTTGCAGCGCGCCCGGTCGAAGAGCGCATCACTGCGCTCCGGCGCTCGATCGTCAGCGCTGTGGCAACGACATTCTTCCTCTTCGTCGTCAACATGGTGACCTCCCCCGCCTTTCCCTGGTTCGTTTTCCCGGCGATGGGGTTGGGGATCGGCGTCGCGAAAAAGTGGGGAACGCTCTGGGCGGACGGGGTGACGTGGGGGCAGATCTTCGGGCGGCGGCACCCGGCGGGGCTCACCGCGGGCCAGGCGAACGCTGCCGGCGCCAGTGCCGCGCTCCCGTCGCCTGGCGACGAAGCGGCGCGACTCGTCCCACCGGAGGTGCTCGCCGGGCCGCATGGCCCGGCGGTTCGGCGCGCGGCCGCCGACCGCGCGTCGATCCGCCAGACTGTGGCTTCGCTCGGCGCGGAGGATCGCGCGCTCATCCCCGACGTGCTGCCGACGGTTGACGCGCTGGTCGATCGTACGGCCTCGCTCGCGCAGATGCTACACCGCATCGACACCGACGTATCCCCCGAAATGCTGGCGCGGATAGAGCGCCGCATCGCCGACGTGGAAGTGGAGCCGGATACGTCGTCCGACCACGAGCGGAGGCTCGGGCTCCTTCAACGCCAGCGCGACACGCTGAACGACCTCGCGGGACGGCGTGCCCGTGTCGCCACCCAGCTCGAGAGCGCCGGCATCACGCTTGGCAATCTTCGGCTCGACCTCGTCAGTCTACGCTCGTCGGGAGTGGCATCTGTGGCGGAAGACGTGCAGTCCGCTACGCGTGAGGCGCGCGCGCTGTCGAAGGAGATCGGCCATGTGCTCGATGCGGCCGCCGAGCTCCGGGGGATGTGAATCGGCGCTGTGTCCCGCTGACGGCTGCTTGCTGCTTGCTGCTTGCTGCT
>JALZIF010000155.1 GCA_030860435.1 Gemmatimonadota bacterium
CCCACTCCGAGCGGCGCAGGTCTACCAACCGGTGTTTTGCTGGAGGCTGGGCTGACCTCCCACCTTGCTCAACTCGATCTGTATCGCAGGGATAGGAAACAGAGTGTGGCGCGGTGCCAGTTGCTCCGCGGCTGTAAGGTAGGGTCGCCTTCTGCTTTCGACGGCAAGGTAGTCGTTGATAACTTGTTGGTGGGTATTCGTGCGTCGCAGATCAAAGAACCGCTGGCCTTCCATCGCCAGCTCCAGCCTGCGTTCGTAGCGAACGGCGTCGCGGGCAAATGCCTGACTGGCGAACTGGGTCGTGTAGAGACCGATGCGGTACGCCGCCCAGCCGATCGAAGGATCATTGATCGGCACGGCGACCCGAGTATCCCCTGCACACGCGGGGTACCTCGCAACCAGTGCAGCTGCGGCGGCAGCAAGAGCAGCATCGGTTGGCACGCCACATCCCTGTGCGCGAACGCCCGCCCGTGTTCGAATCTGATTGACGATCGTCCTCGCGTTCTCCAGCGTCCCGGCCTCGACCTCTGCTTCGGCCAGGAGCAGCAGGAGGTCGGCGTAGCGGAAGATGTGAATGTTCACAGAATTCGTTTGCGTGGGCACCCAGCCAACGGTGCTCTCGGCGCCACTAGCTTTCTCGTGAACGTTCTTTTTGGCGCTGTACGGGCCGCCGTATGCCGGAGACCTGATCCAGCCCGCTTCGTGCATTCCCCAATCCTTAAAGGGCACGCCGTCCCGGCCAACCGTCCAGTCCAGGCGCGGATCGACGAGTACCGGTGTTGACGCCGTGAAATTGGCGTCGCGGGCGTTCCAGTTCGCATCCGTCAAAGCCAACGGTAGTCCGGCGGCGGCATCGACGGCGAAGAAGTTGACGAGATTCTGTGACGGCTGGTGGAAGCCGCAGCAGCCGAATGGGCTGCCCGAATGCGGGAAGTTCAGCCGCTCGCCCCAGTTGGAATTGGCCGCGGCTGGCTCTCCATCGTTCACCGAGGCCTGATACGCGAGGATCGTCTCCGGGCCATTGGAGAACTCCGAGAAGCCGCTCCAGACGTGATCGAAGCTCTCTTCCAGCTCGTACGGCCCGCCGCTTTCGACCTCCCGAAGGGTCGTTAGGGCGTCGGCGAATGCGCCGGCATAGACCTGGAGGCGGCCTTTGTAGGCTTTGGCCGTCCACCGTGTCGCACGTCCGGGCTGCCCATTTCGCGGACTCGCCGGCAACAACGCGATGGCCGCATCGAGGTCTTGCAACAGCTCCGTGACGACCTCCGCGCTGGACGAGTTCGCCTTCCGGAAATCCGTATCATCCTCGCGGTAGTACGGGATGTTCCCCCACATCCGCCACGCCTCGGAGTGAAAGTGCGCCCGAAGAAACAGCGCCTCTCCCTCGATGCCCGCCGCGTCCGCGTCGGGAATCTCCCCCGGCTTGTCCTGCACCACCTGCCTGAGGAGGCGTAGCGTGGCATTGGCTCGGACCACTCCCTCGTACGTGCCGCGCCACTTGTCATTCAGGTAGCTCTCGGAGTCAGCGGTCGACCAGTGGTAGGCCTCGATGTCGTTGATTGCGGGCTGGTCGCTGGCCTCGGAGCCCTTGTAGGCATCATCGCTCGTGACACTCCCCCACACCCAGTTGCTGGCGGCGTTCCCCCACGCGCCACCGACGCCGAAATTCCAATCCAGTGCTCGGTAGGCGGCAATGAGGCTTCCCTCGACACCGCCTCGAGTGGCGAGCGACTGTTCATTCAATGTTCCTTGTGGTTCGCTGGCGCGAGTCAAGAAGTCCTTGCAGCCATACAGTGTGACTGCCGCCAGACTCAGGAGCGCCGTCCACAAGACCAGCGGGTGCCGCGGGGCCTTTTTCACCGTCTCTCCTTCCGTTAAGAAGACGATTCTCTAGAAGTTCGCGACTATGCCAACGCTGAACATCCTGTTGCTGGGATACGACCCGCGGTCAACGCCGCGATACTGATCACGGATATCGCCGGCGGGCCCGAAGGCGCTGGCCGCGGGCAATGCCGGATCGAGACCCGAGTAACCGGTGATTGTGAACAGGTTCTCTCCCTGCAGATAGACTCTCGAGGCAGTCAGCCATCGTGCGAACGTCGGGGGAATGTTGTACCCGATCTGCAGATTACGCAGCCTGACGTAGGAGCCGTCCTCGACATAGTAGCTACTGATCACGCGGCTGAAGTTGTCGTTCACGTCCAGCCGGGGATACTTCGCGTTCGGCTTTTCGGGCGTCCACGAATTGGTGAGCATGTCGTCCCGAACGTTCGTCGAGAAATTGCGGAAGACGTAGTATTCCTTCTGGGCGTCGAAGATATCGTTCCCGAACGTCCCAAACAGCGTCGCGCCGACATCCCAGCTCCGCCAGCGCGCACCCAGGTCCAGGCCGGCCGTGAAATCCGGATGGGGACTTCCGATGATCGTCCGGTCCGCCAGAGTAACCTGCCCGTCGCCATTCACATCCCTGAACTTGATTCGGCCGGGGGCCGCGCCGTCCTGCTGAGCATGGTTCGCCACGTCGTCAGCATCCCTGAAAAAGCCCTCCGCAACGAGGCCATAGAACGAACCGATCGGATGGCCAACCTGGTTGATGACCTGATTTCCAAAACGGGTCGAAATCGGACCGTAGAAAAAGTCCTGGACTCCGTCGATTCGGACGATCTTGTTCCGATAGTGGCTCCCGTTCAAGATCGCAGTCCACGTCACGCCGCGATGACCGATGGACAAATCAAAACCACGGTTCCGCATTTTCCCGACATTTACAATGGGAGGCGCGGCGACACCGGCTGTTCCGGGGGTCGGCGGGTCGAAGAGAAGGTTATTCGTATGGCGCTGGTACAGATCGATGACGACATCGACCGTGCCCTCGAGAAGCGCTATATCCGCACCGATGTTCGCGGATCTGTTCTCTTCCCACTTCAGGCCACGGTTGCCCAACGATGTCTGCCTGAATCCCGGCTCTATCCTGGTGTTAGTTCCTCCGATGTCGTAGAACGTATCACCACGACCGCCGCCAAATTGAGAGACGATGCGTCCCGAAGGTATGAGCTGATTTCCAGTGACGCCCCATCCAAACCGAAGCATGACGTCGGAAAAGAGGCGGCTCTCGGGCATGAAGGGCTCGTTTGACAGTCTCCATCCCACCCCGAACGCAGGAAAGGTTCCCCAGCGGAAACTGGGTCCCAGATTCGAAGAGCCGTCCCGCCGGAGCGTGAAGCTCAGCACATAGCGGTCGGCGAAGTTGTAGTCGGCCTTTCCAAAGAATGACAACAGGGCGCTGCGACCGCCGGAGCTAAAAACGTTCTTGGTAGCGGCGTCACCTAAGGCATCCTGCAGATACCTCGAATTCACATCCGTGTTGAGAAGGTTGCTCATCCCAGCCCCGATGAAGCGGTGGGTGTTCCGGTTTGCCTCCTGGCCCAGCAACAGACCAAGGTTGTGGTTCTCGAGAAGCTGTCGGCGATACGTCAGCGTGTTGCTCCACGTCCAGTCCGTGAACTGGTTCGAGTTCTCGTTGATGGAGTTGGTGAATGTCGGTTCGGAGTTCTCAGGAAGGATCGGAGCAAAGCCAGTGAACGAGCTCCGACCTAGATTGAAGCCGAACTTCGATTGCAACGCCAAGTCTGAGTTGACATCGAAGCCGACAAAGGCGTTTCCGAACACCCTATCGTTTCTGTTGTGGTCGTCTTTGTGAGCAAAGGCATACTTGAGGGGATTGGTCTGGTTACCCAGGCCCACGGCCTTCCCAGAGGCGAAATTCCCTGCGATGTCATAGACCGGCACGACGGGCTGCATCAGGATATTTTTGCCGATGATGTTGTCTTCGCCCGTGTTGTCGTCCGGGAGTCCGCCGTAACTTCGCTCGACGGCGATCGCGAGATTCTCACCGAAGGTAAACCGGCCCGGCCTGAATGAGGTGTTGACGCGAACGCTCCCCCGCTTGAACGAGTTATACGCCGCCGTGCCCTGCTGATCGAAGTAATTGAAGGAAACACCATAGGCGTTGTTCTCGCCGGCGCCCGAGATGGCCAGGTTGTAATCCCCAATGAAGCCCTGGCCGAAGACGGCGTCCCACCAGTTGGTACCGGCGCTGGCAGGCATGATCAGACTGTTGGGAAAGGAATAGGAGCTCTCATCGATACTCGAGCAGGGACCCGGCGCGCCATCCGGCCCGCAGTTGTTCGGCCATATGTATTTGGGAAGCGTGGGGTTGTTTGGGTCTCCGTAGATGTTGGTCGGAACGGGTAGCCCCGCATTGACATGGCTTTGCCTGACGACTTCGAAGTACTCCAATGCGTCACTCATGAGGAAATCGTCATAACCGCGGACGGGAGTGGTGATGCCGGTCCGTACGCTCAGTGTCGCCCGGGGCCGCCCCATCACGCCCGCTTTGGTGGTCTCAATGACCACGACGCCGTTACTGGCTCGCGAGCCGTATATCGAAGCCGCCGATGCATCCTTCAGGACCTGGATCGACTCGATATCGCTCGGGTTCAGCCAGTTGATGTACGACTCCTGGACCGGCGTGCCGTCCACGATGTAGAGCGGGTCGTTGTTTTGAAAGGAACCGAGGCCCCGGATCCTGACGGTGCTTCGTGAACCGGGCGAGCCGCTCGCAGCAACCGTTACCCCGCTCACGGTGGCGTCGAGCCGCTGGAGCATACTCGCCGAGGTCTGTCGGTCAGCGCTCTCGACGTTGACACCGGCGACCGCACCGGTGATATCCGCCCGCCGCTGTTCCGTGTAACCGGTAACCACCACCTCCTCCAAGTAGGCAATACGCTGCATCATGACATCAATTGTCGTACGGCCGTCAATCGGCGTCCGAACGGGACGCCGGCCGAGGAGGACAAAACTCAGCGCGCCATTTGCGGGAGCGGTTATAGAGTATCGCCCACCGGCGTTCGTAAACGTACTGGTATCAGTCCCCTCGACTCGGACCATAACGCCACCAAGAGGACCAACGTCCGCGGCCGTTACGGTCCCGGAGACGCGTATCTGCTGGCCCCAAGCCGTTCCGCTCAGAAGCAGCGCCAGCAGCAAGCCCATCCCCGCTGTCAGCACGTGGTGAGAGCGGCAGTTCCGGAATGAACGCCTACCCGACAGCATCGTCCGCATGGCAATCCTCCCAGTAGCGCAGATGGGTTATCATCCCTCGGGCCGTCGCATGGCCTGCAGCCCTTGCATATCAATCAGCTGGCGATACGTCAAGAGCCGGATGTTGCGGGCCTTGAGGGCCTCACGGAAGCGCGGCGACGTGAGCGCATCCAGTTCTCCCTGTCGATTCTTGCTCATCTCCGGAAGAGGCTGTTCGGTGTTCATGTCAACCAGCGCGCCCAGCTCCGGACCGTCGATCCCCACGTGGGTGACCACGACGTTGAAGCGTGGCTGGAGGCGATCGATCATCGCCACCAGGCTATCGGCTTTGCTCAGCGGCGGCGCCCAGTATTGAGGACTATCGATCGTCTCCCCGAAGTACCCCGACATGCCCAAACCAAACTCCCGCGCGAGCCGCTCCGTGAGCTCCACGTACTCGGGGTAGCGCAGGGTGCCCATGTGGTAGTCCACATAGTCGATCCTGAGGCCCGACCGCAGCGCCCGGTCGATCTGCGCCCTCAGCTCCGTCTCGATCTCACGCAGATCAGCGCGGTTTCGCTGAAGATCATCGGAGGAGTGGAAGAAGTATCCATCCGGGCCCACCAGCGTCGGGACCGCACTGCGACCCGACACGGGTCCCCAACGATAGTTCTTCCACTCGGAATTGAGCGTCAAGTGAATGCCGACCGACACCGCGGGATGGCGCTTGAGGATCTCCACCGTCTCCTGGTACCAGGGGGTGGGAAACATGACCGACACCGAAACGGGAAGGCCGGTCTCGATCAGTCTCTCGAGACCCATGTTCACGCTGTGACTCATCCCGGCATCGTCACTGCGGATAAGCAAGTAGACCTGCTCGGAATTACCCACACGTCTCGTCGCGTCGGCGCGACTGGCAATGTGGGTCGGCGAGCAGGACCACAAGGGACCACACAGCAGGGCGAAGAAACGAAGCAGCCGCGTACGAACCTCCCTAGAGAGGACGTCAGGTAAGTCTGCCTATTTCACACCGCGTCGCCCGAGCCCAGCAAGACCGAGTGGGCGGCTCAGAAGACATCTGTTACTCCTTACTGCCCCGGGTTTGAGTTGTCAAGTAGTGTTCCATCCTCAAACTCTGAGGGTCCTATACGGCTCGCTCCTCGTCTACCGTCAGCCAGAACAACGCGGTCCCGGCGAGCCCAATCGCCCCGGCAACGAAAAACGGCGTCGATGGAGCGATCTGCCACAGCAAGGCTCCGATGAATGCCGCGGGCGTGATGGCAAGACTGCGGATGAGATAGTACAGCCCCACGGAGCGCGCCCGGAGGTGAGGCTTCGCCAGATCCACGATCAGCGCTTTCCTGGCCGGCTCGCCTATCTCGCGCAGCCCGCCAACGATGAATGCGATGACGAGCGTCGCGAAGCTCGTGGCGGTAACAACCGCGATCGGAAAGAGCGAGAAGGCGATGAAGGTCGCGACGACGAACGGCTTCCGGCCGATGCGGTCGGCGATCCGCGCCGCCGGGATGTACACCAGGATAGACGTGACCATCTGGACGGCGACGAGCGCGCCGAACTGCGGCGCGGAGACGCCCACGACGTTGGTCGCATAGAGTACGAGGAACACATCCACCAATCCCTCGCTCGTCCGGATGAAGACGTCCGATGCGAGGAGACGCCTGAACGTCGTTGGCAGCGCCCGGTACACGCCGAGGATGTTGGTCGGTGCCGGCTGCACGACCAGCGGGATGCTCACACGCCTGACGACGATGAACGTTACGGCCGCCAAGACGACAGTCGCGACGAGGCCCCACCGCACGCCCTGCGTCACGCCATACGCTGCGATCGCGAGCCCGCCGATCGTCGGGGCGACGACGATCGGAACGCGGCGCAGGATCGACTGCACCGTAAAGCCCATCGCGCGGCGCTCTCGCGGGAGCGCATCGCCGACGACGGCGAACAGCGTTGGCGAGGCCAGGCTCTGCCACGCCATCACGAACACGAGACCGGCGAAGAGGAAGGGCCAGGAGGGAGCGAGCCAGTAAATCGCGTAGCCGACCGCGGCAAGACTCACAAATAGGAGGAGCGCCCGCCTCCGCCCGTAGTGGTCCGCCACCCAGCCTCCCGGGTACTGATACACGCCATCGAGAAAGTCGCGGGCGGT
>JALZIF010000174.1 GCA_030860435.1 Gemmatimonadota bacterium
ACGTGGCACTTGGGCGGCGCGAGGAGCCCCTTGCAAGCCTTCAGGAGGCGGGCAAGGTGAATCTGCTCGAGCACTGGAAATCGGAAAAAGGCTCGCAGCGTCCGTGCAAACGCGTCCGCTGACGGCCTTACGCGCTCTGGCCTCCCGACATTACGCGGTCGCTAAATCAGGCGCGAGGCAGCCCGCTTCCGTCTCCCAGGTTCGTCAGCGGTGCCACCGAGCGTGCGGATCTCGTCGCTCAACTCGAGCAGTCTGCCGGCCGCGCGGCGCGATTCCGTAACAGAGCGGTCGTCCTCGGCCAGAGTGACATAGCTATGCCTTTGCCGAGTCGGTCGCGCCACCAACCTGCCGACCCGCTCCATCCCGTCCGGTTTCCGCTTCGCCAGCGTGGCCTCCGAGGCATCTCCCACAATACGCGCGTGGTCTCAAGAGCGCGCGTGCCTCACCGCGCGCAACGAAGCGTTGAGCGATCGAGGCTACATATGTGTTCGAGCTGCCTTGTGAGAAACACACGGATGAGCCATACGTCCCATTTTGTCGCGGAGTGAATGACCTTAGGTTCAGGTGTACGAGCAGGCTACGCGGACACCGTTGGCTTCGCGCTTGGGGTACCGGAGGTGCACACGGCCGAGGTCTCGTGCCACAGCGCTCAGCTGCGACGCGCTTTCGACAGGGACTTTGTCCGGTTCACCTTGCGCCCGATTGGAGGTCGCATGCCGATCCATGTTACACGCCTCGCCAGTAGCTGGTGGAGGGTCGCCCTTGTCTCTCTCGCAACGCTCGGGATGCATTGTGGCAGTGCGCCCGAGGCGGGCACACAGTTGAGAGAGGAAGCTACCTCGCTGCCCTCCGCTCGAGCAGAGCGTTCGCTGCAGGTCCGCGGCCAGTTTGAAGCAGACGGCTCGGCGCTGCGTCGCGTCCATCCGCTTCGCATCGTCGCCAGGAAGGCCTCGCTTCAGCACCGATCGGCTGAGGGGATGTTTCGACTGAGTGTCGTCTACATGGATGGGTCCGACGACGCGGTTCGCTTCGACGCGTATATCGCGGACGACTCGGATCCGGGCCGACGCGAGTTCGGGTCGTTCACAGTGGAACTGGCCCTGCCAGAATCCGCGACTCTGAAGAAGGTGACCCTCACGGACGCCGCGGGTCGCCGGGAGTTTGTCTCCTGGACGGGGACTCAGCTGCCCAAGTAGCCCCCGTTTTCTTTGCACGATCCTTAAGGTGGAGGATGACGATGCACAGATTACGCGGAGTTCCGGCAGTGGCAGCAATTGCTGTCACAACAGCACTAGCAGCGGGCTGCAGCAATCCTGACATCTTTGTCGAGAGCATCGAAGTCACCCAAGCGATACAGACGGCCACCAACTCATTGAGCCTGGTCTCCGACCGCGGCACGACGGTGCGGGTCCGTGTCGGGGTGACCGGTGGGGGAACCGCGTCCGGCGTGTCCGGCCGGCTTCACGTCAATGTGAACGGGTCGGCGGTTACGCCGCCTGCGGGAATTGCGCCCATCAATGCACCCTTCTCAGCTCCAAATGCGGCTTCCTGGAGCCGAGACAACGAGAACCACACGCTCAATTTCGAGCTGCCGGCGGTGAGTGGCATCACGACGTCCGCTGACGTCGATGTGGTCGTCAATCTGGACGTCCTGGCGGGTGAGCCGGACACGACGAATAACAGCGGCACGGTAGACAACCTGACCGCGCTCCAGCGTATCCTACCCCAGCTCTACTACACGCGGATCGACTACACGCCGGCAGGGGCCGGTCTGCCGGCGCTAGCCGACATCCAGCAGGGCGTCGGTGACATGTTCGTGCGAGGCATCTACCCCGTGAACGACGCTGACGCCAACCTCTACCGGCAGGGTCTGTTCCCCACATTGACGTGGAGCCAGGACGGCAACGGGAACGGGCAGGTTGACTCGGGAGGGGAGGTTAGCGACATCCTGGATTGGCTCGAGTCCTGCCGGCAGCTCATCGTGGATAACAGCGGCGGCAACGGCGACGACATCTTTCTATATGGTTGGATTGCAGGTAACCCGATCGTCGGCAACGGGTGGGCGCCAATCGGGGGTCGCGTGGCGTTCGGCAATACGGAACACGTTCGCCATCAACGAACGTATGCGCACGAGCTCGGACACAACTTCGGGCTGGACCACAACAGCCGCACCTTGGCGCCGAACACGGGCTGGGATACTGGTGCGCGACTGGCGAACAATCCCGCCAGCAACAACACCACCGGACGCGTCAAGCCGACGACGTTGAGCGACATCATGCGCGGGGGGCAGCTGACGAACTCGGCTTGGGTCGACGAGCCCACCTACACTTTTTTTCTCGATCACGAGGTTCTCGATCCGGCGGGCGATAGGGAGGGCGACAGGCGTTACACCGCACGCATCGTGGCGATTTCCGGCGTGCTGTCGACCGAGGGGACGCAGATCGTACGGTTGAATCCGTCGTTTCGCTACCCGTGGCCTTCGCAGCCGAGCCTTCCTTTCGCTGGCGCTGCGTACATTGCCGAGGTGATCGACAGCCAAGGCGCCGCGTGGAACATGCCGTTCAGCGGTATGCTGGGCGACGACCGGGACGATCAGCTCGTTCACTTCGGCTTCTTCACCGTGCGGGTCCGCATCCCGGCCGACCGTGAGGCGAATGTCGTGCGTATCCGGCGCGTCAGCGGCGAAGTGCTGCGCGAAATGCGGCGCACTCGCCCCCCAACGCTGTCGCTGGGCGAGGTGTCCACGGGCGCGGTGCTTGACTCGATTGTCGAGCTCACCTTCACCGTGGCCGACCCCGATACGCCGCTGGGCGACGTGCGAGTGCAATTTGCCTACAGCGCGGATGCCGGCGCGACGTGGGTGCCCATTGCGGTGAACGTGCCGGGCACCGAGACGCGGGTGAGCTTTGACGCCGCGCAGATCCAGAATACCGCTGGTAACTCCCTTGGCGTGTTGCGCGCATTCGCGAGTGATGGATTGAACACGGTAATGGCAGAGCGTCGCGGGTTTACTGTCAGGAGCGGACGACCGCGATCGTGAGTCGTTGCAACGTGTGCAGGACCAAAGCGAAGGCGTGCGTCGGTACGATGACGGCTACTAGCGGGAGATGCCGGCCCGCTCAGCCCCAGCGCGGCTGCTCGTCGGGGCTGATGCCAAGCAGCGTCTTACCAACCACCTCGTGCGTGAACACCGCGTTCCCCGGGTGGATGCGGCCGAGGCGCGCGTCGCGGAAGAGCTGCTCGATGCCGGCGCGGCGGAAGATGCCGAAGCCGCCTGCCAGGTCGAGCGCCGTGTCGATCACTTTCCACGAGCCCTCCACGGCGCGGTACTTCGCGGCGAGGATCTTCATGGGCCAGCGCGCGCCGTGGTCCACTCCGCGGGACCACTCGTCGGCGATGCGGTCGAGGTGTGGCTCGATCCCTTCGAGCTCGAGCCCCATCTCGGCGACCTGCTGCTGCACGCCGGGGTGGTAGGCCATCGGCCGCGTGAGCGCGATGGAGCGCTTTTTCTTGAGCGTGTCGACGGTGAGGTCGAGCGCGCGGCGCGCCATGCCGTAGTAGACGTTCCCGAATCCGACCAGCGCCCACGCGAACACCGCGAGGACGAAGATGTCGATTCCCGCCGCACCAGCCGGAACCACGCGCGCGACATAGCGGTCGGGCACGAAGGCGCCGTCCAGGATCGTGTCGTCGCTCCGCGTCGCGCGCATGCCGAGGGTGTCCCACGTATCGCGAGTCGCGTAGCCTTCGGTGTTCCGCGGCAGGAAGGCGTGCACGACCTTCGGATGGGTGGGATCGCTCATGTCCATCCCGTGCAGCCCCATGTAGGTCCACACCGGCGTCAGGCTGCCGAACGCCTTGTGCCCGGTGAAGCGGTAGCCGCCGTCGACGCGCTCGGCGCGCGTGGTCGAGAGCAGGACGGGGATATCGTTGCCGCTCTCGGCGTGCCCGGCCGCGAACACGTGCCCGCGGGCCGCCTCCTCGAGCACCCACTGCAGCGAGCGGTCGCCGGCGCGCCAGAGGTCCGCGGCAACGCCGACCCAGTAGAGGTGCATGTTGATCGCGAGCGCGGTGGGCGCCGCGTAGTACGCGAGCCGCCGTTGCTCCTGCGCGACCTCGGCCAGCGAAAGTCCGCGGCCGCCGAACTCCTGCGGCAGGGGGAGGAGCAGGTAGCCGGCGTCGCGCAGCTCCTGGAAGTCCTCGGTGAAGAAGCTGTTCTCGCGGTCGTAGCGCGGTGCCCGCTCGTGGCAGCGGATGAGGATCTCGTCGGTGAGCACCGGGGACGGCAGCATCGTCATCGTGGACATGGGCGATCTCCTCGATCAGGGCACGCGTGCGGCCCGGCGCGGCGCGGTGGCGCGCAGTCGGGTTTTGGTGACGGTCCGCTGGGACATCAGAGCAGGCGGCGAAGCGGGGGCGATCGGCTCACGGCCCGTGGCGGCCCGCGCTGGTGGATGGCCAGCCGACGCAGCCTTCAGACGTCGCCTTCAAGGCCGGCAGCGTGAACCTCGACGGCGTCCGCTCTTTCACGTTCGTGCGGCCCGCATTGGGGCACGGCCAGCACATCGTGGAGATCCAGGGGATCACCGGGTCGGGAGCCTCGGTCCGGGACCGCGTTCTGACCGTCTATTCCGCGCGATCAGCGCGACCACGCGCCAGAGAAGACGCGAGTCCCGACCCGTCGCCTGAGCGGCGGGTTCCTGCGCGCCGTCGGCGGGAGGCCTGGGAATCTGCGGTGCGAGCGTTGCGTTCACGGGCCGATGCCAGTGGGTGGCCGGGGAGGCTGCTGCAATACTCACTGCGACGGCATCCGCCGCAAGCAGGACAGGTGGCCCCGGGAAACAAGAGCGAGTCGCGAAGGCACAGCCTCTTCGTGCTGTCGGCGCGTCCCGAACGCTCGCTGGCCAGGGTCCGACACGCCGTTCAGCCCTCGTGTGTCGTCCTGGCTCAGCACTTGCCCGCGCAGTCGGGTGTTCCGACTTACCGCTTTCGACGCCTGGGAGCTTCTCATCACTCCGTCCAACGACCGCGACGTTCTTCAGGCCGTCTGTCGCGTACAGCGGTCGGCGGTCGCGATGAGCATCGGTGGCGCGACGAGACGAGCCTTTGTCGTCGCCGCTTTCTGCCTGACGAGTGCGACCGCCTGCGGCGCGCGAGCTCCAGCCCTCTCGGAAGCGGCCGCCCCGCTCAGCATCATGACCTTCAACGTTCGCTACGCGCACACCCAGCCCCCGGACCTCTGGGCCGACCGCCTGCCCGTCATCGCGGACCTGGTCACGCGCTGGCAACCCGACGTCATCGGCACACAGGAAGGCCTCTATCACCAGATTCGTGATCTCGAGAGTGCCCTGCCCGACTACGCGTGGATCGGGACCGGACGGGACGGCGGGAGCCGCGGCGAGTTCATGGCGGTGTTCTATCGCCGGGACCGCCTCGAGCCGCTCGAGTACGACCACTATTGGATGTCCGACACGCCGGCGATTCCCGGCTCTCGAACCTGGGGGAACAATTACCCGCGGATGGTGACGTCGGTGCGCTTCCGCGATCGCGTGCACGGTGACGAGTTGTTGTTCGTCAACACGCACCTCGACCATGAGGTCCAGCAGTCGCGCGAGCGTTCGGCCGCGCTCATCCTCCAGCGGTTGGCGGCGGTGCCGGCCGGCGAGCCGGTGATCCTCGTCGGCGACTTCAACGCCGGCGCTGGCGACAACCCGGTCTACTCCCTTCTCACGGGGCCGGGAGGCTTCGCCGACAGCTGGAACGCCGCCGGCAATGCCGACACGTTAGGCACATTTCATGGCTTCAACGGCGTCGAGGGCGCGCGCGGCAAGCCACGCATCGACTGGATTCTACTGCGCGGACCGGCCGCGGTTCTATCGAGCGCGATCGTCACCGACGCCCGCGACGGTCAACTTCCGAGCGATCACTTTCCGGTCGTCGCTCGGATACGGTTGAGCGTTGAGCGTTGAGCGCGGAGTGAATGAATCAGGAACTATACAGCTTCGCCATTGTGTTAAGCTGTATAGAGCGGTACCTTGCGGCGTTCTCCTCTTTCGGAGCCGGCGATGGCCAAAACAGGCCGCGTGCTGAAGCGCAAGAACATGTTGATGGATCAGCGCAAGCTGGACGCCGCGAAGGCCGCTCTCGGCACCGACACTGAGACCGCTGCGGTGGACGCGGCCCTGGACCTAGTCGTGTTCCGCACAGAGGTGTTCCGGGCGCTGGATCAGCTTGTGGCGGTTGGCGGGCTGGCCTCCATCGAGCCGATCCGCCGCGCTGGTTGATATACACCCTCGACACGAACGTCTTCGTTGACGCCCTCCGTCAACCACTGGATCTCGATCGACTGAAGGCGTTTCTCAGCTGGGCCCTCCCATCGACGGTGCTCTCGAGCATTGTGGCGGCCGAGCTAACGGCGGGGGCACGGACCGACAAAGCGCGGCGGGTCCTCGACGACGTCTTCCTCGAAGCGTTCGAGCGGCGCGGGCGCGTTGTTGCCCCTTCGACTGCGGCGTGGCGTCGCACCGGTGCGATCCTCGCTCGGACCGGGACGACGGGACTCAGCGCGAATCGGCAGAATGACGCGCTTCTGGCCGTCCAGGCACGGGAGCGTGGCTGGGTGGTGGTCACGCGAGATCAGGACTTCCAAGCTCTTCGCCCCCTGGTCGGTGGACTGCGGGTCGCATTGCCATTTCCGGATCGGCCCTGAATCCAGGCGCGAGATCGTCACCGACGCCCGCGACGGGCAACTTTCCGAGCGATCACTTTCCTGTCGTAGGCTCGAATACGGCTCACGGTTCCGACTCCTCCCCCGTTGCCGGACGGGTCGTGACCGGCGCTGGTCGCACAGCCGAGCGTGCACCTCGGCGGACTCTTCACGGTGGTCGGCCGCGACTACGTGCGGCAGCGAAGGCTTTCTCGGTCCTCAACTGCCGACTGGCGACGCACGATTCTGGCGACCGTCTCAACCCGCTCCCTCGACCTCCACTACACCGTCCCTCGCTAGGTCCCCAGCTGTCGACGCCCCACCAACGCCAACGTCTGGTCCCCGACACGCACTAGGTGATGACGCGGTACTACGGCTGGTATACCAATCGGCCGCGAGGCGAGCGAAAGCAGCGCGCGGCTGAGGCTGAGTCGGAGCCGGTCGCGATCCATGTGGGCGGGAGATGCGGATCATCGCGTTCATGCGCCCCGGCGGTCCGGAGGGGGGGGGAGGGGCTCGCCACTTCCTTGACGTCCACCGCCGTCCGGCGAATGTTTCGAAAGACGAATTGGCGAATTGGGTTTCCTATCCGTTTGACAAGCCATTTCGCGGGGCGTACCTTCCAGCCGGCCGCACGGCCCAACACGCCAGAGCCTGCCGTACGGCCGTATCCCGAAGTAGGCGCAACCCGGTCCTTGCATTTAGACCAGCCCAGGGGATCACCATGGCCGACAACAAAGTGAAGGGTGGTCGCGGCAACCCATCCGGTCCGGACGAGAGCTGGGTGAAGCAATTGACCTCGGGAACGGGCGAGGCGCCGGAAGGCGTCACGACATACGTGGGGCTGCTCCGCCAGAGTCCGTCGGACGAAAACATCTACTGGGTCTACCTCAGTCTGGACATGCGCTCGTGCCTGCATGTTCAGAAGGCGGACGTCCTTCACTGGGAAGACCTGCCGCCGGACAAGTCACCATTCGGCAGCTTGGGCGGATGCAGGATCTACGTTCGCCTCGGCGCCAAGGTGAAGGCGGTCACGACCTCGACCAACACGCTCGAAGCGGGTGCTGAGGACGAATTCGATCTGGATGTCCGGCTCGGTGCGCGCAGAGGCGCCCTGGCCGCCGCGGCGGAGCAGCAAACCATCCCGGATACGGGCTGTGGTCCCGCGTGCGAAGCGATCCCGCCGTTTACTTTCGGTCCGAACTGCGGCTTTCTGGAAACGGCTTTCCCCTGCGTTGCCACGGTGGGCCTCTGCGGTGTCACGATCAATACGTGCGTGTGCCCGCCCACGCAGGGCGGCAAGACGTGCGGCGTGAATTGCCAGATAACGAGAGCGCTCACCTGCGTCACGCGTTGTGGAACCTGTCAGACGTGTCAGACGCAGTGCGGCACGTGCGTTACGTGCGGAACCTGCCGAACCCAGTGCGGGCAGAACACGTGCAACACGTGCAACACGCGGTGCGGCCAGGAAACCTGTGGGCCGTGCAACACGCACATCTTCACGGCCTGCAATCACAACACCTGCAACTGCTGATCGTGGACGAAGGGCCGCTTCTCTCTAGCGCCGCGTCAGGGTTGACCGGCGAGCTGAGAGCAGCGGCCCTGCAGGCCGCGCTGCACGTTGCCGGCAGGTTGAAAGACCCGCGTGCTGCCGAGCGCGCAGCCGAACGAGCTGCCACACAATCTCAGTTTCCAGACTTCTCACACTGGTCTCCTCCCGGTATCGCGCAGGGGAACGCCGGATTGGCGCTGCTCTGGGCCTACATGGATTCCTGCTTCCCGGGCGACGACTGGGATGTGGTTGGCAGGACGCATCTCGAGGAAGCCGTGCGGAGCGCCGACCTTGAGTCGTCGGTTGGAACCGGCCTGTTCTCGGGGTTGAGCGGACTCGCCTTCGCCGGCTGGCAGCTGTCGCGTGCGGCTGTGCGCTATCGCCGCATGCTCACTTCGCTCGATGAGGTGATCGCGGCCGAAGCCATTGCATTGGCGTCGCGCGTCCGAGCAAGCAACGGCTTGTCCGTCGGTGATTTCGACGTCATATCGGGGCTCAGCGGCATTGGAGCGTACCTGCTCTGCCGACGTCGCGAGCCGGCCATCGGGATCGCCCTCGCCGATGTCGTCGACGCACTGACCACCCATGTCCTGCGCGACCAGACTCCACCGGCGTGGTACACACCCCCGGATCTGCTCTACGATGACGCGACCAGGAAGATGTTTCCGAACGGGAACCTGAATTGCGGGCTTGCGCACGGAATTCCGGGCGTGCTGGCCTTTCTGTCGCTGGTTCGGCTATCGCGTCTGTCGTTCGATCGATTGGACGATGCGCTGGTCGTCATCGCCGATTGGATCTCTGCACATCGACAGGACGACGTGTGGGGCGTGAACTGGCCGACCGCCGTGCATCTGGAGGAGGTGAGGGATACCGAGAACCGCATGGTGCTGCGTCCGGGCGATCCAGCGGTTGCTCCGGGCGGGCCCAGTCGCGCTGCATGGTGCTACGGCAGTCCCGGTGTTGCGCGAGCGCTCTGGCTCGCCGGACGAGCACTGGATCGAAACGAATACCGCAGCCTGGCCATTGCCGCGATGGAAGCCGTGTTCCGCCGGCCGATACACGCGCGAATGATCGACTCGCCAACGTTCTGCCACGGAGTTTCCGGACTGCTGGCCATCACCATGCGCTTCGCGGCGGACACTCATCTACCGGTGTTCATCGACGAATCCCAACGGCTGGTCGAACAACTGATGCAGAACTTCCAGCCGGACTCCCTGCTCGGCTTCCGTAACATCGAGTACGGCGGCAACCAGACTGACCAACCCGGTTTGCTCGATGGAGCTGCGGGTGTTGCTTTGGTCTTGCTGGCAGCCTCCAGCGGGATCGAGCCAACCTGGGACCGCATCTTTCTGCTCTCGTAGTTGGCCATGCCTGCGTCGAACATTGAGCCGCTGATGTACGAGCCACTCGGCTTCGCCGTCGTGCGCGCTCCGTTGCTTCCGGTAGAGACCTACCTCTCGCTTGGAACTCGAGAAAGCATCTTTGCATGGCTCGACGACCCGCGCGTACGCCGCGCCGTTGCGGCGGGAAGCGTTTCACTCCTGCAGGCGATCGATCGTCATGAGCGATCGGCCTTGACCACGAAAGATGCGGAGCGACTGAAGGCGAAGCTGCTGCGGTACCTGATTCGGATGTCGACCCGGCCAACGCCGTACGGACTCTTCGCCGGATGCGCGAGCGTACGCATAGCCGAGCACACTGACTTGACCATCACATCCACCTTCGGTTGCTCGCACACACGGCCTGACATGGTGTGGCTGATGGATCTGGTCGCGACGGCGGAATCCGATCCTGCCATTCGGCGCTGCCTGCGGCTCACCAGAAACCCGCTGATACGACACGAGGGTGATCGCATTGCGCTCGCGGAACGAGTATCCGGAGGAAACGGAGACAAGAATCAGCCAGTTTCCGTTCGCGCAACCAGCGTGGTCACGCTTGCACTCGAGATCGCGAAGGATGGCATCGCGTACAGCACACTGACGGACCGGCTCGTGCTGGCAACATCACGGGCAACGCCGGAGAAGGTCGAGCGGCTCCTGACTGAGTTGTGGGAGCAGACATTCCTGCTCACCGATCTTCGACCTCCGCTGACGACGGACAGCCCCGCGCGTTATGTGTTGGATCGGCTTGCCAGCATTCCGGAAGCCGCTGCCATCCGTACGAGGCTCGAGACATTCCTGAACGCCGCAGCTCTGTGGGACCAGACACCGCATGAAGCGAGCGTACCCGCGTTTCGCACGTTGCTCGGGTGCATCGACGGCGCTGAGGATGGTCCGAAAGACCCTCGCTTTCAAACTGACATGGCTCTCTCCGTCGAGGGACGGTTGGGCTCCATCATTGCGGAAGAGGCCGCGCGCGCTGCCCAGCTTCTGCTGCGACTCTCACCGACGCCGCGCGGGCTATCCTCGCTGGCTGCGTATCGCAATGCCTTCGTTGCGCGGTACGGTATCGAACGCGAAGTGGGAGTGTTGGAATTGTTGGATCCACATCGCGGGCTCGGCAGTCCGTCGGCGCATGGACATGCATTCGTCGGACCGGAGCCGAGCCGTGCCGAAACGCGATCCCGCACTCTTCTGGCCCTCGCCACTTCGGCACTGCACAAGCGGCAGCGCGTGGTTCATCTCGACGAGAAGGCAGTCGCCAAACTCGAAACCTTCGAGCTGCTACCGGAGAACGCCCCGGTTTCTCTCGATGTGAATCTGCTCGTGGCCGCACGCTCGGCCGCTGCGATAGATCAGGGAGAGTTCAGCGTCGTGATCGGTCCGAATCTCGGTGCCTGGGCAGCGGGCAGAAACTTCGGCCGCTTTGCGCACCTGCATCCGCCAGAAGAGGGACGTGAATTCCTGGCTTCAGCTGCGCGTACCGAGCAGACCCATCATTTCGCCGATCATGTGTGTGCAGAAGTGGTTTACCTTCCCGCCAACGTGCGGTCTGCGAACGTTGCGATACGGCCATCGGTCCGGTCGCACGAGGTGATCTTTGGCGTGTCACCGGGTGTTGCCGAAGCTGATGTGATTCCACTCGAGGAGTTGGTTGTCGGAGTAACGAACAACCGTTTCTATGTTCGCTGGACGAGAGTCGGCAAACGGGTGCGCTTTGTTTCCGGCCACATGTTGAACGACTTCAACGCACCACCAATTGCGCAGTTCCTGCTGCAGGTTTGTTACGATGGCCTGGTGCCATTCACGTCATTCGATTGGGGGCCGGCCGAGGGGTTCCCCTTCTTACCGCGAGTGCAGATCGGCCGTCTGGTGCTGCGCCCCGCAGAGTGGCGGATCTCGAAAGAATCGGTCGCGCCGGCTGACGTGGATTCCTTCGCGAAATGGCGCGCCGACTGGGACGTGCCCCGCTATGTCTGGCTTACCTTTGGCGACAACCGTCTTATCATCGACCTGGATCAGATGGATCACGTCGCACAACTGATGACCGAGCTGACGAAACTGACCGAGGGTCGCGGGCTTCTCATTCAGGAAGTATTGCCCACGCTCGAGGAGGCTTGGCTTACCGGAGACGAGGGACATTACTACAGCGAGTTCATTGTGCCTCTGGTGCTGTGTCCCTTCCGGGTCACGAATCCGCGGGAAGACCAGCACGAGCGAGTCGAGCCTCGCCTCATCGCGGTTGAGACCATCAGAGACGAGCCGGTTCGCATCGAATCACATATCACAACAGCTCACCGGCGGTTCCCTCCGGGAAGCGAATGGCTGTTCGCCAAGTTGTATTGTTCAAGCCATCGTGAAGATGATCTGATTGCGGAATCTCTGCTTCCGTTTGCCGACAACGTGATTAGCGCGGGGTTGGCGGATTGCTGGTTCTACGTCCGCTACGCTGATCCCGAAGGTCACATCCGGCTGCGTTTCCGCGGAGCCCCCGATCGGCTGTCCAGCCATCTCTTCGGCCAACTTTGCCAGTGGGCAACCGCAATGATGGCAAGTGGCATGTGCACGCGCATCGTATTCGATACCTACGACCGCGAGCTCGAGCGCTTCGGCGGATCGGCCGGGATGACGGTCGCAGAGAGCCTCTTCTACGCGGACAGTCGGATGGCCGCGAAGTTGGTGAGCGTGTTGAAGTCGAAACCCTGGGCAAACGAAAACGAACGTACGGTTTTGCTCGCTCTGGCCATCGATGACCTGTTGGAAGCAACCGGCTTCGACGAGTCGAAGCGGCGCGAATGGTACAAGGGCCAGGTTGCGGACAATCGTCGCGACTTCGGTTCGGAGTATCGGAAACACAAGGACTCTCTGCGCGCGGCGCTGGGTAACCGGCAACAATGGCTCGCCGAGAAGCCGCTCGGGGAAGTCATCGCGGCGGCGCTGACGCGGCGAAGGGAAGACCTGACCAGCGTCTCCCTGCAATTGCGTCAATTGGTCGATGCCCGGGCGTTGGATCAGTCCATGGACAAACTCTGCGCCTCCTACACGCACCTTCACGTTAACCGTCTCGGCGGTGCCTCGGCCGAGCGGATGCTGCTCAGCTTGCTTCTCCGCACGCGCGAGAGCCTGGCGCGGGCGCCGTTTTCAGACTATCGGCGGCCGACGACATTCCATACACGGTAGGGTGTCGCCTTCGTTGACACCATGTGCGAAATGCTTGCGCTTCGTCTCAAAGCGCCCAGTCGCTCGTGCCGTTCCCAATCGTGTTTAGTGTTCATCGTGACAACCTTGCTGGAGCTGTTTTCCTCTCGCAGCGCGGGTTGCCGAGGATGCCTGCCCACCTAGGGCAGACCCGTTGTCCCTCGTTCTAGAAGCTCAAGGCAGGAGAACACGCCCATGGGCACGACCGACCGGCGCAGCAAGGATCCAGGCTCGAGAGCTCTCGTTCGAGTCTCCGTACACGCCGTTGGAGGGAAGGCGTACGAGGGGCCCGCCGAGGTCAATCTGGAGCGCGAAGGCAAGGCCACAGATCTGAAACGCGAGAAGGGCTCGTTGCTCTACCAGGGCCATGTCGAGCCGGGAAGCTATCGCCTGCAGGTCCGCGCCGACAGGTGGGTGGCACCGACGCGGACAATCGAGGTGGGCAGCAACGGGACGACCGCGGCGGCCTATCTTGGCGAGCCGGGTTGGCCTTTCTATCGACTTGGTGAGAGCGTGATTCCGTTCCCACCGCCGGGCGATCTGCTGGCGGTGGCGTTTCCGCGCGGCAAGCCCGGCCCGGACGAGGCGCGCAAGATCGCTGACGAGCTGGGCAGGCGCCTGCCGCTGAAGCCGGCGCAGCGCGCCACGCAGCCGGGCGGGAAAGGCGAACCGCCTTCGATCGCGATTATGCTGTTCAGTTTCGGTCAGACGCCGACACCGGAACTGTATCGTGAGGCGGTTCGAGTGGCGCGTGAGGTCACAAAAGGCCGCGCGCGCATCGGTGTGCCCGTGGACACGGCGCCGGGGCAGATGAAGATCATCGACAATCGATTCGTCGTCCGCTTCAAGACAGCGGCCGCCGGCAGGCTGGAAGAGGAGGTGAAGAAGGCGGGCGCTCAGATCATGCGCCGCTTCGCGCAATCACCAGATGCGCGGCTCATTGAATTCCCAGCCGCCGGTTTCCGGGAACACCTCGCCCAGATCGAGATGTGGCACGAGCAGGGTTTGCTGGTCTACGGCGAGCCGGACATCATGGCCGAGATCACCGACGACGTGTTTCCGGATGACGCGCCCAACGATCCGACCTTCCCCAATCAGCTAAACCTGACCTTGCAGCAAGTGGATGTCGCCTGGCGCATCATGCGCACGCTCGGGGCCAACGAGACGCTGGGCACGCCGGCCGTGCATGTGGCGACGCTCGACCGCGGGCCGGATCTGGATCATCCCGACATCGGCGGCAATCTCACCGACGGAGATCCGCAGATCTCGCGAGCCTTCGACTTCAGCGGTATGCGCGAGTGCACGGTCCCGGCTACGCTCCGGACACGAACCACGGGATGGGAGTGTACGGCATCGTTGCGGCCCGCGCGAACAACGGCCAAGACATCGCCGGCATCGCTCCGAACACGCATCAGATCGTGCTGGAGCGGCCCGACCTGACGGACGCCAGTTATCCCGACATCCTGCTCTGGGCCGCGGGCTTCACCACGGGAAATGCCGACCCTGACTGGCCCGCCGAGCCGCTGTCGCCCGCGGCGTCGATCATCAGTTGCTCGCACGGCAGCGATGGTCTCGCGCTGTCCGGCCTCATGGATGACACGTTCATCGAGCTCGCGACCAACGGCCGTGGCGGACTCGGCACCCTGGTCGTCTATTCCGCAGGCAACGGGAATGCGCTGATCACGGGCTTCCGCACCTGGGCCGCGCATCCCAACACGCTGGCGATCGCCAATTCGATGCAGCCTGGCGGCGATAACGTCGAGCGGCGCGACCCGACGTCGAACTTCGGTCCTGAGATCGACGTGTGCGCGCAGGGCACCAACGCGCCCTCGCTCGATGACGTAGGCGGCGAGCAGACGTTCGGCGGCACGTCTGCGGCCGCACCGACCGTGGCCGCGATGGCCGCGCTCATGCTCTCGCGCGATCCGTCGCTCACGTGGGATGCGATTCGCGACATCTTGCGCGAAACCGCCGTGCCCATCGACGTCGCCAACACAGATCCCGTGGGACAGTGGGCCGGCAACTTCAGCCAGTGGTACGGCTTCGGCCGCGTGAACGCAGCCAACGCGGTGTGCGGTGTCGAGCCTCTGGTCACGCTGGAGACGCCGAGCATCAACTTCAACGACGTGCCCGAAGGCGAAACGACGGTCCGCGCGGCCGTGTTCACGGTCGAGTCGTGCCAGCCGCTGACGCTTGAGATCATCAGCGGGCCGGGCGCGCCGTTCACCACCCCGCTGGGCACCTCCGACGAGCTGGACGTCTCCGCCGACTCGACCCGGCAGGGGCGCATCTGGATCGGCTACACGGGCACGACCGACGGCGATACCGCCAGCAGCAGCGTCACCGTGCGCTGCCCCGAGACGAACCAGGACTTCGACATCCCGATCACGGCTAATACGGTGAGCCGGCCCACGGTCTGTCTCGAGCTCGTGCTGGACCAGTCCGGGAGCATGACGTTTAACTCAGGGATTCCCACGCTGCCGCAGCGCGTCGACGTACTCAAGTTCTCGGTGCCGCCCCTGCTCGAGGTGATTCACGACGACAATGCGCTTGGCGTCGTGAGTTTCGACACGGATGCTTTCGATGTGATGCCAATCACGGAGGCGGGACCGCCCGTGTTCGGTGCGGGACGCGTGGCCGCGCGCATCGCGGTAGACAATCACACGCCGAATCTGGCCGGCCTCACGGCGATCGGCGACGGCGTTGAGCGGGCTCACGATCACCTGGTTCCCGAAACGGATTTCGACGTCCGGGCAATGATCGTATTCACCGACGGGCACGAGACGGCCGCGAAATACATTGCCGATGTTAGCGACCTGATCAACGAACGGGTGTACGCCATCGGGCTCGGCACCGCCGACCAGATTCAGCCGGCCGCGCTTACAGCGCTGACCGATGGCACGGGCGGATACTTGCTGCTCACCGGCGAACTGGGCGCCACCGACTATTTCCTCCTGGCCAAGTACTACCTGCAGATCCTCGCCGGCGTCACCAATGAAGACATCGTCACGGATCCACAGGGTGCGATCGCGCCCGGACAGCAGCACCGTATCGGCTTCCGGCTGACCGAGACCGACATCTCCAGCGACGTGATTCTTCTCTCACCCGCGCCTGAAGCGATGCGATTCGCCGTCGAGACGCCAGCAGGAGATCTGATCAGTCCCGCGAACGTGACCGGCTTTCCCGGCAGCACCTTCGTGGTCGGCAAGAACGTCAGTTACTACCGGCTTTCCCTGCCCGTGCCGATTGGCAGCGGCGCGGCGGCCGGGCAGTGGCACGCCGTTGTCGACCTCGACGGGAGGCTGCTGAAGCGCTACCTGGCCACGCTCGAAAAGGACAAGCTCACTGAGCTCATCCGGCAGATTGTCACGCACGGCGTGCCGTACAGCGTGAACGTGCACACGTACACGAACCTCCGGCTGCGTGCCTCCGTTTCGCAGAACGGTCTCGAGCCCGGGGCGACGCTGTATCTGCGCGCGGTGCTGACCGAGTACGGACTCCCCGTCGAGCGTCGCGCGCGAGTGCGTGCCGAGCTGAAACGCCCAGACACCACAACGACCACGCTGGCGCTGCCCAGGTCCAGCCTGGCATTTTCGAGACGAGCCTGAGTACCACTATGGGCGGCGTCTACCAGTTTCGCGTCCGGGCGAACGGGCGCACGCTCCGTCGGAGATCATTCACCCGCGAGCAGATCGTGACGGGGGCGGTCTGGAGGGGCGGCAACAACCCGCCACCCAGCTCGGCGACCGATCCAGCTGCCGCCGATGCGAGGCTCTGCGCGCTGCTCGAATGTCTCCTCGGCGGGAAAGTTCTGGGCCCCGAGCTGATCGAGCGCCTGCGCAAGAGCGGCGTCGACGTGGCCGACCTCCAGCGGTGTGTCAAGCGGTTCTGTTCCCGGCATAGGTGACGCGGCCCGGCGCGCGATCCAATGACATAGGTTGAAAAGGCCACGAGCAAGCTTCACTTCTCTCCTGGCCTGGCAAGATCGAGGAACACAATGACGGCGCGATTGACGCGGACGACGTCCTCGTCCGAAAGCCGTCCGATCCGGCTCTCCAGTTTCTTCTTCGAGACCGTCGTAATCTTTTTGATCATCAATTGACTAGGGGCGCGATGCCCATTCCGCCCGGAACGAACCGGTTCCGGGCAGGCATTGCCACCACGAACGGCCGCGCCGCTCCGTCGTGCGGAATCGGCCCGGCGGCTGTGGCGGCGACGACATCTACGTCACGCGGCTGCGCGACGACTGGGGGCTTCGACGAGCCGGAGAACGTCGGCTGCCAGGTCAACAGCGCCGCCAACGAGGCGAGCCCGTCGCCGCGGCCCGAGAGTGCGACCGGTCCCGTCCTCTACTTTCTCGAGCACGCGTCCGGGCCTGGGCGGCGGCGGCGACGCCTACTTGAGCCCGTCGCACGGCTGCGTCTTCCAGACGGCCACGCGCGTGCCCGGCGTCAACAGCCCGGAGGACGACGGCCTCGCCGCCGCGCGCGTCGCGCGCCTCCGCACGGTAACACGCAGCCCTTGACGGTGCCTCGCGCCGCCGATAACGTCTGGTTCACATTGTGAACCGACGGTTCAAACTCTCGTGACGATAGCCACCCCACCCTCCGGTGCCCAGGCAATCGCGCGCGCGATGACCATCCTTCGCGCCTTCGACGACTCACACCCACAATGGGGCCTGAGTGACCTCGCCCGCACCACCGGCCTCAACAAAACGACCACTTACCGCCTCCTCTCCGCTCTCGAGCGCGAAGGACTCATCGCCCAGAATCCCCTCACCGAGGTCTATCGGCTCGGACCGGAATCCATCGCGCTCGGTGCACGCGCCCTGAGGTCCAACGACCTCCGCGCCACCAGCCGCGCGCATCTCGAGGCGCTCGCCGAACGAACGGGCGAGACCGCTACCCTCGAAGTGCTGGCTGGCAAGGAAATGCTGATCCTCGATGAGGTGCAGAGCCGTGCGCTCATCGGTACCAGCCCATCCGTCGGTACACGCTGGCCCGCCCATGCCACGTCAACCGG
>JALZIF010000236.1 GCA_030860435.1 Gemmatimonadota bacterium
GGAAGGGGCTGGACACAGGGGCGGCGCCCCAGTGGGAGGGACGCCGCTCCCTCCGGGACTCGTTTGAGACCCATCTGCTTGAGGATGGCTACGACATCCGCACCGTGCAGGACCTCTCCGGGAATGCGGACGTGACCACGACGATGATCCTACACACTCGTCCTCAAGGCCGGTGGGCGAGGAGTGCGAAGCCCGGCGGACGCGCTGAACCGATGATCTCGGGACAGGCTGTGGTTCTGGTGAGCGTTTGGAGTGGGATATAGAGTTGGGGAGCGGTAGAATAGAGGGTTCGCCCCATTGGCGTGATTCCCCGAGGGGCCGAGCGGTCTGCTAGAGTCAGCGCCAGGAGGGTAACAATGAATGAACCGATGATAGTCTCCGATCCCAAGGTGATGATGGGCAAGCCAGTCGTCGCGGGAACCCGCGTCACAGTGGATCTCATCCTCGAGAAGCTAGGCAGTGGCGAATCCATCGAGGCGGTGCTCGAATCCCACCCCCGCTTGACGCGCGATGGGGTGCTGGCTGCCCTCCGATTCGCCGCTCAGGCACTTCGGGCTGAAATCGTCTATCCCGTCAGTGCAAAATCCGCGTGAACCTGGTCGCCGATGAAGGTGTCGATCGCGGAGTGGTGGAGCGGCTACGCCAGGAGGGTCATGACGTCGTCTACGTGGCCGAGCTGTCCCCCAGTATTGCGGATGAGGAGGTCCTGCAACAGGCCAACGCTCGTAGCGCGGTTCTGCTGACTGCGGACAAAGACTTTGGCGAGTTGGTCTTCCGGCAGGGCCTCGTGCACTCCGGGGTGGTCCTGCTTCGCCTTGCGGGATTACCGAACGCGGCGAAGGCGGAGATCGTCGCCGAGGTATGTCGGGACCGTGCGGCGGAACTGCTCGGAGCGTTCAGCGTCGTCTCGCCGGGCCAAGTCCGTATTCGGCGAACGTCGTGACCATCCGTGAGGGTCGGGTTTCGGCATGCAGCCTCCGGCCTTGCGCCGGCTGATGCCACGCGTTTAGGTGCCACGCTTCATCCTAATCGCAGGGTGCGCATGGCGCTTCGAGAGTTCGTAGGTCTGTGGTGGCTTCCCGAAGCTCCCAAGCGAACGCTCGCGGGCACCCTGAAGGTCGAGGAGGACGGCAAGTCTCTCCTATTTATCGTCGGCTCATTTCGCGAGCTCAACGAAGCCCAAAACCGATCGCCTTCCCTACCGATAGTCCTGGGGGCTGCGAGTGGTAAGCGCATTACGCTCATCGATGCCCTTGAGACCGGATCCAGTATCGATTTCCCTGGCACCACTACGACGAGGATCTCGCCGACGGTCACGCTTCTTGGCGCGCATGCGCCACCGTCGAGAGAGGTAACGTTCCTGAAGGCGACGGCGACGTATCAGAATCTGCATGCCTGGACTGGACTCTCCGGCTTTCAGCAGCAGTTTGAGGATAACGATGCCGGGTACTTGCGCAGCGTCACCCTGCGGTACGAGTTCCCTCCAACAAACGACGCCCGGATCGGCGGTGCTCTATTTCGCCTGCTTCGTAGTGTCGAAACTGTGGGTCGGCCCTTCGAGCCGATCACGCTCAGAGAGACTGTTCACGTCGAGGTCAGCGTCAAACAGCCGGTCTCGCTCACAGTTCTCTTGGATACTCACCTCCGGCCATTTCAGGACCTCCTGGCCTTAGCGATCGGCGAGGCGGTACCCCTCCTAACCCTCAGAGGCGTGCTCGCGGGGCCCGAGGAGAGCCACTCGCCCAATCAGCCTCTCGAGATCGTGTTCGAAACTGGCAGGCCGAGTGGAGAGGGACGTGTGCGTCTTCCTGATGAGATGCTGTTCACGTTCGCTGACATCCAACCGCGCTTCGAGAGCGCGCTCGGACGTTGGCTCGATCGCCACGAGGCCCTCGCTCCTGTCATGAATCTCTATTTCGCGACGATCTTCCATCAGCGGATGTATCTCGAGCAGAGATTCCTCGCTCTCGCACAAGCTGCAGAGTCATATCACCGTCGGACCAGTCAAAGCACGATCGTCGATGCTGAAGCCTTTCGCTCACTACGCGCCGGACTGTGTGCCGTTGTCGACGAGCAGCAACTGGACGCGGAAGCGCGCAAAATGCTCAAGTCGAAGTTCAATTATCTGAATGAGATCCCTCTGAAGGAGCGTCTTCGGGAGCTGGTCGCGGCCGAAGGAGCGCTCACGTCGTTGCTCATCCCGGATGCGGCTGCCTTTGCGCGCTTGGTGGGAGATACGCGCAACTTTCTCACGCACTTCGATCCGTTGCTAGATGGCAAAGCTGCACAAGGTAAGGGCCTGTTCCTCCTCTCCGAGCAACTGCGCTTTCTGATAGAGCTCATCTTTTTGCGGGAGCTTGGCTTTACCCTCGAAGAGCGTGACGTTCTCGTTCGAAAGCACGAGCGCTATCAGCAGCGGCGACAATTCCTGCTGGCCGACTAAGGATAGAGTGCGATTTTGGCGAAAGTGATGCCCCCGGGACTAACACGCTCACAGTCTGGCACCGGAAAGTGCGTCTCCGGCCGCAACCGCGCAGCAGCGCGACAGCCCTCCCGTGGCGCCACGGCTCAGTGTGAGATGGGGGTTTCGGTCGCGACTCCCGCTCCCAGCTTCCCGGCGGCAACGGCCTTGCGCGCGGGGCACCGGCCACCACACACTCTCTGTCTCTGTCACAGGAGACGCGGCGAGTGCTCGAGACACTCCGGCGACCTCAACACCCGACCAGCCCAGCCGCGGCGGTGCGTTACGACGCGTTCATCTCGTACAGTCACGCGCTCGACGGCACACTCGCTCCCGCGCTCCAGTCGGCCCTTCATCGTTTCGCGAAGCCGTGGTATAGGCTGCGCGCACGACGCGTCTTTCGCGACTAGGCAAGTCTTTCGGCCAATCCGGCGCTCTGGAACTCGATTGTCGCGGCGCTTGACGATTCCCGGTGGTTCGTTCTGCTCGCCTCTCCTGAGGCGGCAAGGTCCGAGTGGGTTGCGCGCGAGGTCGAGTACTGGTGCGCCCGCGGGTCACGCGATCGACTGCTGATCGTGCTAACAAGCGGTGACATCGACTGGGATGATGCAGCCGGTGACTTCGCGTGGGACCGCACGACTGCGTTACCACCGACGTTGCGTGGCGTGCTCACCGAGGAGCCACGCTTCGTCGACCTGAGATGGGCGCGCCACGAAGATCACATCTCGCTCGCCAACGCACGTTTTGCAGAAGCAGTGGCCGACGTCGCGGCGGCACTGCAGGGACGGCCGAAGGATGATCTGCTTGGCGAGGATGTAAGACAACACCGGCGCACGCGGCGCGTCGTGCGCATCGTCATCGCTTCCCTCAGCATCCTACTCGTTGGCGCGGTCGCGGCTTCGGTGATCGCGGTGCGACAGCGTGATCGCGCCGAAGAACAAGCCCGCATCGCGACATCCCGGCTGCTGGCTGCGGAGGCGTTGACGGCACGCGATGACGAGCTCGACCTCGCATTCCTTCTCGCCGCACAGGCCTACGCGATTCAGGACAATGCACAGAGCCGCGCCAGCATAGTTCAGGTGCTGTTGCGCAGCCCCTATCTCGTCGGCTTCCTGCAGAATACGACTGGTGCGACGACGATCGTCTACGATTCTGGCGCGCGCTCGTTCGCGGTCGGCAATGAGGCAGGCACGTTAGCCCTGTGGGATGCCCGCACGTTCCGCAAGTCGAGAAAGCTCGAGCCAGGACACCGCGGAGCGATTACGGCGCTGGCGTTCAGCGCGGACGGCCGACTGCTCGCATCCGGTGGCGCGGACGGCAAAGTTGGGATCTTGGAGGCATCGACGGGACGGCGCATCAACGAGTTCTCCGCCGACACCGCAGTCATGAGCGTGACGCTCGGTCGCGGTAGCGGCTTGGTTGCCGCCAGCTCGGAGCGCGGTGTGGTGCACGTGTGGAGTACGATCGACGGCAGGCTGATCCACCGGTTCACCGGCACCAGCACAGCGAACCCACGACTGGCCTTCGACGACGATGGTATGCTGGTCGCGGCGGACGGTCAGGGTTGGATTGCTCGCTGGAGCCTGTCCACCGGCGCGGCTCCCGATCCGAGCACCGTCAACATCGGTTCAGGCCAACCGGTCGTTTCGGCGTACACGGCAGACTTGCGGTTGTTCGCTGCACTCTCGAGCGGACAGCGTACAGCCTATGTCACCGATACGAGAAGTGGATCGTTCCTGCACGACGACAATCTGGTCGGCCCGGCACTGAACACGGATGTGATGGCCTTCAGCGCGAGCGGCGCCTGGCTCGCGACCGCAGGTGAGGGCCGGGTTGTGATGTGGGATGTCAGGCGCGGTGTTGCAGTGTCGCCCTCGTTGAACGGTATCCTGGGCAGGGCGCGAGCGGTTGCACTGGCCGGGGAACGCGAACTTGTAGCCGTAGCGGCGGGGCGCGGGGTCGCTGTCTGGCGACCGAATACGCATGGACTCGCGCGTTCGCTCAGTGCGCAGAGCGCGGTGCCTCTCGCGGACGTGCCCAACGTTTTGCGCGGCGCGGCGTCGGCAGCGTTCAGCCCGGACGGCACTCGCCTCGCCTGGTCCGTCAACACGGTCGACGGCTCGTGGGTTGTAGTCTGGGATGTCGAGCGCCAGGAGGAGATCGCCCGCGTTGAGGCCGAGAGTGTCGTCGGCTTCAGTGCGGATGGCCGGCAGGTCGCGGCCTCGTCAGACTTCGAGAAGGAACTCGTCGTCGTGGATGTGGAGAATGGCGCGCGCCGGCCGGTCGCTCAACTACCACCCACCATTGCCCGCGCGCCCGAGATTGAAGACCAACCGTGGACGGCCGTGAGCAGTACGGGTCTGGGCGCGAGCATCGCATTCGACGGCACAGTCACGCTCTGGAACGTGGAGTCGCGCCAGCCGATCGTGCAGATCGCAGTGCCGGGCGCATTCGACTTCTCCCCGCTCGTCTTCGATGCGCCGGGTCGCAGACTCGCGATCGCTAGCCCTGGCGGTGCGCTCACCCTCATCGATGTGGCGGTCGATGTTTGGCGTGCGCGCGTCTGTGCGATCGCTGGCCGCGACCTCAGCGACGCCGAGTGGCGGCAACACGTCGGCTCGCAGCGTAACGGCACCCCCGCCTGTCCGTGATCGGACGCGCAACAAGCGATTGGCGAACGGCAGCTATTCCACCTGCCCGCGATCGCTCGAGCGGCGATACGGCGGGAAGCGGAAGCTCATCTCTCGCGTGAGCAGCCCACCGTGACCGAGCTCGGCGAGCTCGGCGCGGCCGATCCGCTCACCGATGAGCATGCGCGGAAGCAGGAGATCGAACACCGTCGCCTGCGAGAATAGTCCGCAGGTCGGCATGCCGATGATGGGTACGTCCCCACGCCGCGCCAGCCAGAAAAGGCTTCCCGGATGCGCGGGGACGCCGTGTCGCTCGATCTGCGCATCCAGCTTGGAGAGCGCGGCGAAGGCCGGGTCGAGCAGATCCATGGCCTTCGTTCCGGCGAGCGTGATGATCTGTGCACCGTCATCGATGAGACCTACGATTGCCTGCGCGATCGCGTCCGAATCGTCGGCGACGAAGCGCGGCTCGAGCAGTCGCGACCCCAGCCATGCGACCTTCTCGCCGAGGGCTTCCCGGAACCGAGCCGTCGCCCGCTCGCCGAGGGTCTCCCGCACGACGGCACCGATGCGCATCGCGCCAAAGCGCCGCACGCGGACAAGACCGCCGGCGCGCCGCGCGACGCTCTCCGCCTCGCGCACACGCGATTCGTCGAGCGCGAATGGCGTGATCTTGGCTCGTGCGACAAGCTCCCCCGAATCCACGATCTGGCCGCGAAAAACGCTGTACACACACGGTCCGTCGATGCTGTTGACGGTCCGCAGCGCGTCGAGTTCCACGTCGAGTATCCCGCGCACCGTCGCGGTCAGCGGCCAGTGGCCCCCACTCAACGTCCCGACGGCAATTCCTTCACCCGCCGCGGCCTCGGCGATCCGCCGTCCCGCAGCATCTTCGTGGATCTCGCCATCGTCCAGCGCGACGACGTGCAATCGGCTCCAGGGCATCGCCAGGATCGTCGTCACATCATCCTTGGCGATGACGTGGCCCTTGGCGAACACCGGCCGGCCATTCTCTCCGCGCATCTCTTCCGAGAGCACGAGGCCATCCAGCGTGTCGCCGCGCACCGACGCTCGCTCGAGCAGCAACGGCTTCACCCGCCCCCCCCCCCGCCAGTGTCGGCGACCGTGATCATCGCGCTCAGATGCGAAGGTGCCGCGGAAGGTCGCGCAGGCTGGCCAGGTTGTGCGCCGGCGCGAAGACGTCGACGTGCGGCAGCGCCGCCTGCATTCCGCGCGTGAGTGGCTCATACAACGGGCTGCCGAGGAGCGGGTTGAGCCAGATGACGCGGCCGGCGCGGCGAGAGATCGCGCGCAACTCAGTGCCGAGCTGATCGGGATCGCCGGTGTCCCAGCCGTCGCTCACGATGACGACCACGGTTCGGCGATCTACGAGCCGCGACCAATTCGCGTTGAACGTGGCGAGACTCGAACCGATCCGCGTGCCTCCGGACCAGTCCTGCACCGCACCGGAGAGCCGCCCGAGCGCTGCGCGATAGCTCTCGCCGGTGAGATTCCGCGTCACACGGCTGAGTTTCGTGCTGAACACGAACGTCTCGACGCGCGCGAAGCCGTTCTGAAGCGCGTAGAGAAACTGAAGAAGGAAGCGACTGTAGATGTCCATCGAGCCCGAGACGTCGCAGATCGCGACCACTCTGGTCCTGCGCGGCTTCCGCTCACGCCGCGGGGGGTCTGGCGTGTCGCCGCCTGTCTTGAGCGATTGCCGCATCGTCGCGCGCAGATGAATCCTTGGGCCCCGGCGCGCGGACCGCCATCGCCGGCTTGGCCGCGCCGCCAGCCGCCGGGCGATCTGCGCCGCGATCCGCTCGATCTCGTGCAGCTCCTCAGAGGCAAGCCCGGTCACATCCCGTCCGCCCACGGCCTCCAGGTCGCTCGCGCGCGGAACGCTCACCGGCTCGTCCGCGCTCGTAGCCTGTCGGAGCCACTGCTCGAGCGAAGGGGGGCGGAGCCCGCCCCGCCGCTGCCCTGGCAGTGATGTGACCGCCGGAAGCGGAACGGGCGCATCCGGGAGGAGAGTCCCCCGGGTCTGCGAAGGCTCGACGGCCGCCGCGGCGAGCGTGTCGAATAGTTCGTCGAAGATCGCATGATCCTCGACCCGCGACGCGAGCACCACGCGAAGGGCGAGATACACCTCCTCGCGGTCGCCAACGTCGACCTTCTCGAGCGCACGTAATGCATCGACGGTCTCAGCCGGCGTCACGAGCAGCTCGCGCGCGCGAAGCTCTCGGCAGAACCGCGTGATCGCGGCGACCAGGCTTGCGCTTGCTGACGCGCTCACGCGACTGCCTCCATGAACGAAGCGAACCTGCCCCGCTCCAGCTCCTTCTCTATCATACGAAGATCGGCTTCCTCCTTCAGGAAGCAGCCCAGCGTCTCTCGTACGAGCTCCTCATCGAGATGCGACGCGTGGAGCGCGACGAGCGCCGCGGCCCAGTCGAGGGTCTCGGCGACACCCGGGATCTTCGTCAGCGACAGTCGCCGGAGCTCCTGAATGAACCGCGCTATCTGCTCGGCAAGCCTTGTCTCGATGCCGGGAATCTTCGACCGGACGATGCGCAGCTCCTTCTCGAGAGTCGGGTAGCCGATCCACAGGTAGAGGCAGCGGCGGCGAAGCGCTTCGGAGAGCTCGCGCGCTCGATTGGATGTCAGCACGACCACTGGCACGTGAGTGGCCCTGATCGTGCCGATCTCGGGTATCGTCACCTGGAAGTCGGAGAGGATCTCGAGAAGAAAGGCCTCGAATTCCTCGTCGCTCCGATCGATCTCGTCGATCAGCAGGACCGGCGCCTTGCCTTCGTGGGTGATCGCCTGGAGCAGAGGACGCTTGAGCAGGAACGGCTCACTGAAGATCGACGATTCCTTCTCGGCGACCGACCGATCGCTTCCTTCCTCGAGCTTGATGCGGAGGAGCTGCTTGGGATAATTCCACTCGTACAGCGCCGTCGTCGCATCGAGCCCCTCGTAGCACTGAAGCCGGATGAGGTCGGCATCCAACGCGCGGGCCAGCGTCTTAGCGATGTCGGTTTTCCCAACCCCAGGATGGCCCTCGACGAGGAGGGGCTTGTTGAGTGTCGTGGCAAGATAGACCGCCGTGGCAATGCCACGGTCCGTCACATACGCCTCCTCTTCCATCAACGCCTGGATGATGCGGATCTCTTCTCTCACGACGCGCTCCCACCTGGCCGCCCGGCACACCCGGTGTCAGAATATCCCGGCCGGCGGCTGTCCCGACAAGATCGTGCCACGTGACGGCTTCCGTCGCGCCGACCTGATGGAGAGACGATGGCATTCCGAATCGAGGAGACCTTTCGGGTCGAGGCGCCGCTCGATCGCGTCTGGCGGTACATCATCGATCCGCACCGCGTGGTGCGATGCCTGCCCGGCGCCGAGCTGACGGGCGAAGAGGGGGGGGGGAGCGCACGTACCTCGGCCGGGTGAAGGTGAAGGTCGGGCCGGTGGTGACCAGCTACGCCGGACGCGCGCAACTGGCGGAGATCGACGAGACACGGCACACCGTCCGCCTGACCGGGGAAGGGCGCGAGAGTGGAGGCGCCGGCTCGGCCCGGCTCGCGATGACGAGCCGGGTAATCGCGCTGCCCGACGGCGCGACGGAGATTCGCGTCGAAGCAGACATCGATGTCGCCGGCAAGATCGTCCAGTTTGGGCGCGGGATGATCGAGGGGGTCTCCAAGCAGCTCTTCCGGCAGTTCGCCGAGTGCGTGCGTGCGGAGCTGGCGACGCCGCTCGGCGCCGCTCAACCACCGGCACTACCCGATGCGAAGCCGGTGCGCGCTCTGCCCCTCCTCTTCAACTGGCTATGGAGCGCGCTCCGCGATCTCATTCGCGGCCTTACCCCCCGCCCGCCCGCTCGATAGCCTTCGCGATTGCACGACGCGCGTACACGGCTGCGAGATGATGCTTGTACGCAGGGGACCCCTGCGCGTCATCACGCGGTTCGAGTCCTTCGGTGATGCGTCGCGAGGCGGCCACGATGCTTGCATCGTCTCCCGTCATGCCGG
>JALZIF010000239.1 GCA_030860435.1 Gemmatimonadota bacterium
GGGCACCCGCTGCCGCGGCAGCGTCATCGGAAACGTTCGACGACTTCCCGGGCGCGGTCGCCGACGAGGACGACGATCTGCCTTTCTGAGTACGCAGGGTCGTAGCCCGTTGCGCGCAAGAAGCTGCCCGATCGCTCCTTGCGCGCGATGGCTCGTGACGCGCCGCGAGGTTCCAGCGTCTAATACCACGGCGGCGGCTGTGCCGCATTGTTCGGTGGTGTCATTCACGCGCCCCCTTCGGGTAAGGATCCATGCCTCGCAGCGTCCTCTGTTGGCACGTGCTTCATCGCTCCTCGTTCGGCCACGCCCCCTGGTCGACGGTCCTGGTCGCCGCCGTGTTGTCCGCTGCCGTGCCCCTTGGGGCGCGCGCCCAGGACGTCACGCCGCGGGCCGTGAGCGCTCCTGAACCGGTCGTACCGCGTGGGACCGTGTTCGACCGGCGCGCCGCCGCGCGCGAGGCGGCCCCAACCAGCTACCGTGCCGGACCGGCAGTGGCGCGGCGGATGGTGCGCCGCGGCGAGGTGTATGGCGCGCCCTGGCTCGACCGCCGGGGCGGTCCGCAAGTGACGGGAGAGCTGCTCGCGCTCGTCGCGCCGTCGGCCATCGGCGCTTCCGAGGACCGGATGCGGCTCCAGTACCAGGATCGCGCTTACGCCAAGCTTCCGGCGGGGAGCGTCGCGCGGCCGGGCGACCGGTATCTCGTGCTTGCCGCCGGTCCAGAGGTCGGCAACGAGACGCAGGTGATGGTCCCGACGGCCATCGTACAGGTGGAGCAGCTTGGGCGCGGTGCCGGGGCGACCGTCCGCGTGGTCGAGATGTTCGACGACGCGCATATCGGGCAGGCGATCGTTCCGCTCCAGCGTTACCCGGTGCCGATCGGCGTCGATCCGTCGCCGCGCGAGCTCGGGATACAGGCCACCGTCGTCTCGATTCCGCGCGGCGCCATCCTCCCATCGCTTCTCCGCTACGTGATCCTCGACTCGCGGCTGCAGGACGGGGTGGCGATCGGCGACCAGTTCACGCTGCTGCGTCCGCCGTTAGTGGGCCCCGACGGCGTTGAGTTTCCGGACGAGCCGGTCGCCCTCCTTCAGGTGGTGCGCGTCACCGACCGCGGTACGACGACGATAGTCGTGGACCAGCGTCATGCGACGATTCGCGAGGGAATGCGCGCGCGGCTGACCGCGAAGATGCCCTAGCGCGGCCGAGCGGTTAGATTATGCGCCACGCATGATCGCGACCGCTCACTTCCTCGCCATCACCTGCTACCTGGGCGCCGTGGCACTTGCCGCGGCGCCTTTCGCGCGTCCGATCGGAGCCCCGGTGCGCGGAGTGGTCACCGCTCTCGGCCTCGGAGTGGCGGCACACGTCGCCGGGCTCGCGGGGCTCGCGATGATCTACAATCAGCCGCCGCTTACCGGGATCGGACCGGCGCTGTCGTTCGCCGGCGCACTCGTCGCGACCACGTTGCTCGCGACCGAGCTCCTGGCTCGGGAGGTGAGCCTGACCCTCGTCGGTGCTCCGCTTGCCGCGCTCGTCGCGGCCGCTGGTAGCATCGCGGGGCTCGTGCCGCGCCCGGAGCCGGGTGGTGTGCAAGGGATGTGGCTCATGTCGCACATCGCTCTCAGCTTCACCGGCATGGCGAGCTTCGCGACCGCTGCCGCGGCCGGCGCGATGTATCTGGTCGAGCGCCGCGAGCTGAGATCGCGCCGGTTCGGTGCTGTGTTCCGCTTCTTCCCGCCGCTCGAGACACTCGACCGGGTGAACCACGTCGCGGCGATAGCTGGCTGGCTCACGCTGACCGTGGGAACCGCGCTCGCCGTCAGCTACGCCGCCGCATACGGTGCGGCCGATTTGCCCAAGCTTGTGTGGGCTGCCGCCGCTTGGGCAGCTGTGACCGCGCTCACCATAGGGCGCGTCGTTGGGGGGTGGAAAGCCCGTCGCGCCGCCGTTGTCGCAAGCGTGTCCTTCGCCGCGGTTGTTGCACTCTACGTCGCGGTCCGCCTCGCCAATACGGGCGCACAACCCGGGGCGTTCCTGTGAGCGTTACGCTGTGAAGTTCATCCGGTGAGAGAGTCGTCGTGAGCGGGTACCCAGTACTTCTTGCCGGGGACGCTCTCGCCGCCCTTGTGGTGGGGGGCGGTGCGGTGGCGGCGCGGAAGGCGCGTGCCCTCCTCGAGTGCGGCGCGCGCGTGCGACTGATCGCGCCCGCCATCTGCGCCGCAGTGGACGCGCTCACGTCTGCGACGCCGCGCCTGACGACCGAGCGACGGGAGTACGTCGTGGGGGACGTCGGCGATGCGCTGCTGGTGATCGCGGCGACGAGCGACGCCACCGTGAACGCCGCGGTCGCCTCGGACGCGCGGGCGCTGGGGCGGCTGGTGAACGTCGCCGGCGCTCCTGTGCTCGGAAACTTCGCGACGGTCGCGACGCACCGCGCCGGTACGCTCGTCATTGGCGTCTCGGCGGGCGGCGTGCCGTCCGCGGCGGCTCGCATCCGCGACGCGATCGCGGAGCGCTTTGACGGGCGGTATGGGGAGTCGGTGGCGGCGCTCGCTGGGCTTCGCGAGCGGATCTTGGCGGACCGGGGCGCGGACGCCTGGCGCGCGACGGCAGACGCTCTCGTCGGGAGCGACTTCTGCGCCGCGGTCGAGAGTGGCGTGCTGGCCCGAGAGGTCGCGGCATGGCCCTGATCGTAGTTGGCGTTAGCCATCACACCGCGCCTGTGGAAGTGCGCGAGCGGCTGGCCGCGACGGGCGACGATGCGCGCGAGCTTCTCGCCGGCATCGGCCGCGATGCCGCGGTTCGCGAGGGTGTCATCCTCTCCACCTGCAACCGGACGGAGCTTTACATCGTGGAAGGGGAACGCGACGCCGTGCCCGCCGTGTTTGCCGCCCTCTCGGCGCGCCTCGGCAGGGCGGCGGACAGCTACGGTTACGTTCGCCGCGAGCGGGACGCCGTCCGTCACCTGTATCGCGTGGCTGCCGGGCTGGACTCGATGATCCTAGGCGAGGCACAGATTCAAGGGCAAGTGCGGGACGCATGGGAGGCCAGCCGCGCCGCGTCAGGCGCAGTGCTCAACCGCCTCTTCCAGTCCGCGCTCCTGGTGGCGTCGCGCGTACGGACCGAGACCGCCGTTGCCCGTGGCGCGGCGTCGGTGAGCTCGGCGGCGGTCCAGTTAGCAAGGAAGATCTTCGGTCCACTTGGCGGGCGCCGGGCGATGGTCCTCGGCGCGGGGGAGATGGCGGAGCTCGCGCTCCGATGTCTGATCGACGAGGGCGTTCGCACCGCGGTCGTCGCGAACCGCACGTTCGGCCGCGCGAAGGAGCTCGCGGCGCGGCACGGCGGGGTCGCGATGTCGTACGAGGAATGCTGGGATCGTCTGCGCGAGGTGGACCTTCTCATCTGCTCGACGTCGGCGCCTCACGCCGTCGTCGCCCGGGAGCACGTGGCCCGCGCCGTTGCGGGCCGGGGCGACCGCCCGCTCTGCATCCTGGATATCGCGCTCCCGCGCGATGTCGCCCCGGATGTGAGGGAGCTGGAGAACGTCTTTCTGTACGACCTCGACGACCTGCAGGCAGTGGCGAGATCGAACCTCGAGCGACGGCGACAGGAGCTGCCGACCGCGGAGGAGCTGATCGCCGGGGAGGTGGCGCTGTTCTGGGACTGGCTGGCGGGGCTGGCCGCAGTTCCGGTTCTCACTACCTTCCGGTCTCGCATGGACCGGTTGCGCGAGGACGAGCTGGCGCACCTCCTCCGAAAGCTGTCGCATCTCCCGCCTGACGAACGGCAGACGCTCGAGTACTTCTCGCGGGCGTTGATGAACAAGTTCCTGCACGAACCGACGGTGCGGCTACGCGCCGCGGCGGCGAACGGGCGCGGGCTGGCGGTAGTGGATACGCTCCGGTATCTGTTCGCGCTCGAGCAGCCCGAACCCCGGGGCGACACACCGGAAGGGGCGCGCGTGGCCAATCACGACTCACACGAATCACATGGCTGACACCGCACTGGTGACCGGCGGAGCGGGGTTTATCGGTTCGCACGTGGCCGACCTACTCGTGGCCGAGGGCTACGACGTCAGCATCATCGACAACCTGTCTAGCGGCAAGCGCTCGCAGGTCCCCGATGGCGCCGAATTCCTGCCGCACGACATCACCTCCCCAGCGGCTGCCCGTCTCATCCGCGAGGCTGGCTTCGACGTGATCTGCCATCTCGCCGCGCAGATCGACGTGCGGAAGAGCGTCGCCGACCCGGCCTTCGACGCGCAGGTGAACGTGGGGGGAAGCCTCAATCTTCTCGAGGCGGTGCGACAGAGCGGGAAGGGAACCCGCTTCGTCTTCTCCTCCACCGGTGGCGCGGTGTACGGCGATCTGATCGAGATGCCGGCCGGCGAGCGCGACGCGAAGGATCCGCAGTCGCCCTACGGTGCGGCGAAGCTGAGCGTCGAATACTACATGGGCTATTTCTCGCGCATCCACGGGTTGGATACGGTCGCGCTTCGCTACTCGAACGTCTACGGCCCGCGACAGGACCCGCACGGTGAGGCCGGCGTCGTCGCGATCTTCTGCAATCGCCTGCACGATGGCACGCCCCTCACCGTGTTCGGCGACGGCAGACAAACTCGGGACTATGTGTACGTTGGGGATGTCGCGCGCGCCAATCTCCTCGCGGCCCGGGCCGACCTTCCGGCAATGACGACGCTGGATAGCCGCGCGTTCAACATCGGGACCGCGGTCGAGACCGACGTGCTCGAGCTCGCGGAGATCTTACGCAGCGTTTCCGGCACGGACGTCCCCATTCAGCGCGCCCCGCCCCGCGCTGGTGAGCAGCTCCGGTCGGCGGTGCGGATCGAGAGCGCGGCCGAGCGGCTCGGATGGGTGCCGGAGATGCCGCTCCGCACGGGACTGGACGCGACCTTCCAGTGGTTTGCGGCACAGCGTGAGGGTGTCGCGGAGTGATCGCCGCGACGCTCCTGCAGGTCGGCGTGCCGGCCTCGCCGTGGGAGATGGTGACGCACTCGAGCTTGATGACGAAGGTCGTGCTCGTGCTCCTCGTCGTGCTATCGCTGGTGAGTTGGGCGGTCATGTTCCTCAAGTGGCGCGAGCTGCGCAGGGTGTTCGCCGCTGGGCGCAACTTCATTCGTGACTTCGAGCGTGCGGCGGGGCTCGAGGACGCGACGGCCATCTCGCGCCGAAGCCCGCCGAGCCCGTTCACTCGCGTGTTCGCGCGTGCGCTCAACTTCTTCGCCGAGATGAAGCCGGGCGCGCTGCGCGGAGCTGAAGCCTCCCCGCTCAGCGGCTCGCAGGTGGAAGCGCTCCGCCTCGTGCTCGACTCCGAGACGTCGGGCGAGCGCGAGCGACTCAGTCATTACATTCCATGGCTGGCGGTGATCGGGTCGGTCAGCCCGCTGATCGGACTTCTCGGCACCGTACTGGGCGTGATCGATGCGTTCATCGGGATCGCGACGCAGGGGTCGGGGAACATAGGCGCTGTTGCGCCCGGCGTGGCCGAGGCGCTGATCGCGACGGCGGCCGCGTTGTCGGTGGCGATTCCGGCCGTGTTCGGGTACAACATCTTCGCTGCCCAGGTGAACCGCGTGGAAACCGAGTTGGAGAGCTTCGGATCCGAGCTGATCGCGCTGATGGTACGCGAGGGGCACATCTAGGTCGTGCGCCGCCGGCACCGGGGCGGGCTTCCGCTCAATGCGGAGATCAACGTCGTCAGCCTGATCGATGTCATGATGCTGTTGATGGTCATCTTCATGATCACGGCGCCGATCATGGCGGGCGGGGTCGACGTGATGCTGCCTCGTGCCGACGCGCGGCCGCTCGAGCCCAAGAGCGGGCTCGTCGTGTCGGTGGACATGCAGGGGGCGATCTTCGTGGATGACATCGCCATGTCGTACGAGGAGTTCCGCGCGAGCTTCAGAGCGCTGGCTGCGCAGCGCGGCCGCGAAGGCGTCTACCTGCGCGCGGACGAGCGCGTGCCGTACGGCGCCGTGGTGCGGGTGCTTGCGGTGATGCGGACCGCGGGCACGAGCGGAGTGGGCCTGGTCGCGGAGTCCGAGGAGCCGCGGTAGTGGCCCGCCGCGCCGCCGCGGCCGGTGTTGGCCCCCATCGCCTGGCTGGACCGATCGGGATCTCGCTCGCAC
>JALZIF010000240.1 GCA_030860435.1 Gemmatimonadota bacterium
CGGAGTTCAACGAACTCGCCGTCGTCCTCGCCAGCGAAGTGGAGCGTGTAGTCGGGCGTGAGGTTTAAGAACGTATTCCGCCCTTCGGCCGCGAAGGTGCACTGGGAAAGGTCAAAGTCTTCCGTGAAGCGGGCGCCGGCGCCCCGGTGCTCGAGGGGCGGGTCGCCCGAGCTTGACGGGCCTTGTGACAGCAGGGGCGTTGACGACGATCACCGCCGCAGCAATGATTGGGTCGAACCCGCAGCCCGGTCGGTGTGAATTGATGTGCCTCGTCGCATGCGCCTTAACGCTGGTCCTCGCGCAGTCCGCCGCTCCGACGGTTCGGGGCACCGTGTGGGATGACGGGACGGGCGAACCGATTGCGGGTGCCGTCGTGGCGCTTCTCGATGTCGGACAGCACACCCGTACAGACTCCGCGGGTCGCTACGAGCTCCGCGGCACGCCCGGCCGAACGCATCACCTGTACGTCACGCGGCTCGGCTACCGCGCGCACGCCCTCGAGATCCTGCTCCCTCTGACGGGCAGCCTCGACCTGGACGTCAGCCTCGTGGCGCTGCCCGCGCGGCTCGCCGAGGTAGACATCCTCGAACGGACGAACGTGTTCGGCCGGCTTGGCGCGCGGCGCGCGCTCGTCGAGCCGATCGGATCGCGCTCGATCACGGCCGAACAGGTCCGGACCCAACCGCTGCTCGCCGAGCCTGACTTCATGCTGGCGCTCAGTTCCGTCGGGGACGTCGCGGTCGCGCCTGAGTCACCAACGACGCTCCACGTTCGCGGTGGCGCGAGCGACCAGAACCTCGTGCTCATCGATGGCGTACCAGTCTACAGCCCGGTGCACGCCTCCGGTTCCTTCGGCGCGCTAAACCCGGACGCCCTCTCTTCGATTGAGCTTCACGCGGGCGTGGCGCCGGCCCGTCTCGGAGGAGGGTTGTCGAGCATCGTCGAGATGCGCTCGCTGGCGCCGCGGGCGGACCGGCTGCGTGCCCGCGGGGGCGCGAGCGTCACGTCGGCGCGGGTGATGCTCGAAGGGCCCATTGCGGGCACTGGGGCCCAATTCCTCATCAGCGGCCGCCGAGGCGCTCCCACTCTACTCGCGCACAAGCGGGATGACGCCCGCCTGCGCAGCTCGTCAGGCGATCTTCTCGCCAAGCTGACGGCCGGGCTGGCGGGTGGCAGGCTGGCGCTCCTCTCCGTGTCTGTGGCCGATCACGCGAGCTTCGCGGCCGGTGCGCGCGGGTCGGAAAGTCCGTCCAGCGGCTCTGATGGCGTTGCCGTAGCTGCTTCCTCTGCCGATTTCGACGTCGCGCGCCGCCACGGGTTCGAGTGGGGGAGCCGTAGCCATGGGTTGAGCTGGCGCCGCGAGCTAGCGGGAGGCGCTGGCTTCGAAGTTCGGCTGTGGCAGGCGAGTTACGAGGCGGAGATCGACTGGGCAGCCTCACCGGTTCCGTTGTCCCTAGCGAGCGCGCGCGCAACGGATGCGCTCGAGAGCGCACTTACGATCGACGCCCCGGACCACCACCTGCAGGTCGGGGTCGAGCTCCAGCGACATCGCGCCGATTACTCTGTGCGGGGACCGGAAGGGTACGCGGCGTCGGCATCGTCATACGAGCTCAGCGCGCAATTGGCGACGCTGGCCGCGTACGTTGACGACGCAGTTCGCCTCGGCGAGCGATGGGAGCTCATGGGGGGTGCGCGAGGCGTGATCTTGCCCGGCGGCTCTATCGTGCTTGAGCCGCGCGTGGCGCTCAGGCTCCGCCCGCTCTCGTCCGTCTCGCTCGCGCTCGGGTATGGCCGCACCCATCAGGTGGCGCAGTCGCTTCGGAACCCCGAGTCGCTCGCCGCCGGCGTCTCTGGCGCCGACCTCCCGATCCTCGCCGGCATGGCGGCGGCCCCGGCAGCGCGGGCGGACCAGCTCGCGGCGGCGGCCGAGGTTCAGCCGGCGGCGGGAATGCGCGTGGCGCTCGACGGGTACGTGCGCCGACTCGAGGGCCTCGTGCTCGTCGCGCCGGGCGGGGCGCTTCCGTTCGCTATCGCTGGATTCGAGACGGGGCGCGGTCGTGCTGCCGGGCTGGCTCTGACGATGGACTGGGAGCGCGACAAGCTCACGGCATCGGGCTCGCTCGGTGTCGCTCGCGTCGTGACGAGCACCGACCGCGTATCGTTCCGGCCGAGCCACGCGCCAACATCCACACTCACGGCGGGATTTGCGTATCGCCCGTCACCGCGCACGACCTGGCGCACGGCGCTCTTTGCCCGATCGGGTCGACCTTCGACGCTGTTCGAGGGACCGTTCGAGTGGGAGGGATGCAATCCGCTCGATGGTGGATGTGAGATCGTCGGGACGCCCGAGCTCCCGGCCGGCGCTCTTGGAGCCGTGCGCCTGCCGCCCTACATTCGGCTCGACCTCGGCGCGCGCCGCTCGTGGCAGGCCCGGATTCTCGGACACGGGACGGTGTTCGAAGGGCACATTACGCTGAGCAACATGCTCGACCGGCGGAACGTCTGGGCGGTTCTCACGGAGCCGAACGGCGCGTCGGAGCACACGGCGCCGATGCGCTCGTTGTCTGTGCTCAACGCCGGGATCGACTGGCGCTACTGACGCTTCCTCTTGGCGAATCGCCTTCGCGTCACAAAGGGAGCTCGTCGAAGGTTCCTCTGGCGCGCCACGATCGACCACCAACGTGGCCACGCCAATTCAGATGCCGAAGGCGGATGGCAGGCGCGTCAAGGCTGACCCCAGGGGGCGGGTTCAAATTGATCGAAGGCGAAGCGTTAGGCAGGGGCGAGACCATCTCTGCGGTGCCGCCGGCGATCGCCAGCACCGCGGCGATGTCGGAACGCTCCTTCGACGACCGCTTCCGGCGGGAGTTCGAACAGAGGCACCCGTCGCTCTACCGGTATCTTGCCCGTCTGTCGGATGATCCTGCGCTCGCCGCCGACATTGCGCAGGACGCTTTCGTGCGGCTCTACCAACGCCGAAGCATGCCTGACGATCCCGGCGCCTGGCTCTTCGCGGTCGCGAACAACCTCATTCGGAACCAATGGCATGGCCGAAAACGGCGTGCACGCGTTTTGAGCGCCGATCGGGGAACTTTCGCGATCGCCGACCCACCTCCGGCTCCCGACGCGCTGGCGGAGGCCGCCGACCGACAGCGATTCGTACGCGCCGCACTCGACACGCTCTCGACGCGCGATCGCGAGCTCCTCCTGCTCCGCTACGAGGGGCACAGTTACCGCGAGTTGGCAATCGTGCTCGGTCTCACCGAGACGAGCGTGGGGACGCTCCTGGCCAGGGCGAAGAGCGCGTTCCGTCGTGCCCTTGGGGAGGGCCTCCATGCACATGAGTGACACGCAGCTCGATCTCCTCTCGCGTGACGAGTTGCCGAAGCGTGACACCGGCCTTGCACTGGCGCACCTCGCTGAGTGTGCCGAGTGCGCGAGCCGTCGCCAGCGCCTCGCGGCGGACGAGCGTGAGATCGGCAGCGCCTTGCGCCTGCTCGACCACCCGGTGCCGGAGCTCGACGTCGGCGTGGTTCTCCGTCGCGCGCGGCGGCGGCGACGGCAGGCCCATCTCTGGCGCCTGGCCGCAGCTTTCACGGCACTAGCGACGGCCGGTGTCGCCACGGCGATGCCTGGCTCGCCCATCCGGGAATGGCTCGATCGTGCGCGCGCGAACGAGCAGAGCGGACCGCAATCGACGGCGGAGACGCGGACAGCCGGCGAGCCGGGAGCCTCGTCTGGCCTCGGGATTTCGGTCGGCGTGCCCGACAGCGTTGTACTCGTATTCGAGGCTGCGCAGGAGGACGGGAGTATCAGGATCACCTTCAGCGCTGGCAACGAGCTGCGCGTGCGGGCCATTGGCGGATCTGCCGGCTTCGCGGTCCGCTCCGGCGGCGTGTTGGTCCGAAACCGCGGCTCTACAGCCAGCTACGACGTGGGGGTCCCCGCATCCGCGACGAGCGTGAATATCCGCGTTGGCGACCGCCCAGTGTTCGCCAAACGAGGCTCAGCCATCGCGATCGCGCCGCGACCTGAACCCGACGGGAGCTACCTCGCGACGTTGCGGCCGGCGACAACGCGTCCGTGAGCTAGGAATGCCACGTCAGCCATGCCTGTCCTCAGATCGTCCGCTTCAGATGATCCGCCAGCCGGACCGCGAGCGCGACGATTGTGAGGACTGGGTTCGCGAAACCGGCCGTGGGGAAAACGGAGGCGCCGGTGACGAACAGATTGTCGAGCGAGTGGACCCGCCCGTTTGGGTCAACCACACCGTGCAACGGGTCAGCGCTCATGCGGGTCGTACCGGCATGGTGGTGCGCATTCGGGTCGGGGGTCGAGCCCGGCCTCACCTCCACCAGCCCGATTCCGGTCGCTTGCAACTCCTCCCTAACGACCGCGCGCAGCCGCTCGAGGCGTGCTTGGTCCTCGGTTCGCCACCGCCAGTGCAGCTCGGCCACGGGCACGCCTAACGCGTCGCGGCGCCGGCCGAGGCGAACGCGGTTCTCCGGGTGCGGCGCCTGCTCGATGCTGAGCCGCACGGTGAGCCCCTCGAACACCCGCCCTGCGGCCGGGTGCTGGGACCACCCGAACGCGGAGCGAGGCAGCCACCGGTCAACGCGACCGAGCCGGCCGAGCGGCCCAAGCACCTCGCTCAGGCGACGAACCGCCGGACGGACGCGGGGGAGAAGTGTCGCCGACGCGTTAGGCAGTGCACCACGTTCCACCGCATCGCCGGCCAGCGCGAGCCGCCCCACGATCGCCGTGCCGTCCGCCGCCGTGTGCAGGTCGTAGAACGCCGCCGTACGATAGAGGGTTGGCGACTGTGGAACCAGAAATAGCGATTCGTCGCGCGGATGCTCCATGAAGCACCGCCCCACCCAGTCGGAGCGGTTGCCAAGCCCGTCCGGACCGCTTCCGGAAGCCAGGAGAAGACGCGTGTTTTCCACGGCCCCGGCGGCCAGGACAAAGTGTTTAGCCCGGACGCTCCATCGCGGGCCCTTCGGGGACGCGACGTCCGCACGGTCCACCCTTGTCCTGGATCCGTCGCTACCGATGCGCACGACGGTCGCGTGCGAGCAGAGCCGTATGTTGCCCGCTTGGCGAAGCGCGCCTAACTTAGGCGCCACGAGCGCGTCACGCGTGGCCAATTGGTACACCCGGGAGACGACGTTCGGACCCGTTCGCGAAAACGGTTCGAGCCCCGGCTCGGTCCACGCGGCGGAATCGTAAGAGAACGCTCCGAGGCCGCAGAGGATCTGCGCGCGCTCGTAGTACCCCTGTAGCTCCGCGTAGCTCAACGGCCATCCGCTAAGATCGAGCGATGGGCGCTCTTCCAGGTCTACCGTATCCAGGGGCGCATACTTCGCCCCGATCTCCCTCCCCCCCCCACCTCGCATCGGAGTGTTCCAGATGCACGTCGTCCCACCAATCTGGCGGTGACGCGTTTGCTGGAGGCCGGCGTAGGCATCACCCACCACGTCGCCGTCGTTGAGCGCGAGGATCGCCGGGTCTGGCTGATCCCCGCCGCTCTCCAGCACGATCACGTCGCACTTATGGTCGATCAGCTCGGCCGCCAGCGTGAGCCCCGCGGGTCCCGCGCCCACGATGCACAGGTCCGCTTCCAGCATCGCTCCGTCGGTGAGTATCCGCGCGTCCAGTTCCATGCCTCTCCCCTGTGCTGCGGGACGGCGTGTGCACGTACCGCGCCCGCGACTTTCGTTCCTTCCGTCGCCGTTCGGTGACGCCGACGCTTCCCCCCACCCACATACCCACACACGTCACCGTCGTCATCCCAACCCGCGGGCTGCGCGAGCGCGCCGACTCGCTCGCCGCGGCCATCGACAGCGTCCTTGCCCAGTCCTCGCTACGCGCGGTGCCGCTCGTCGTGCTCAACGGCGCGGACCGCTGCCCCGATTTAGAGCGCGCGCTGCAAGCCGACCGTCGCCTGCGCCTCCTCACGCGCAACGAGGCCGGTTTGCCGGGCGCGCTGCGGGCAGGCCGAGAGGCGGTGGACACGGCCTGGTTCGCGACGCTGGACGACGACGACCTGCTCCTCCCCGGCGCGCTTGCCCTCCGCGCGCGCGCGTTCGAGCAGCGGCCGGACCTCGCCGTCGTCGTCACGAACGGATTTCGACGCGACGGCGCCGGTGACGTATTGAACATCCCCCCGGGTTCCGACGTCAATGGTGATCCACTCCGCGCGCTGCTGCGACGGAACTGGCTGCTCCCGGGCTCCTGGCTAGCTCGCTCCGATGCCGTCGGGGCGACGTTGTTCGACGGAATGCCCCGCTACCTCGAGTGCACGTACCTCGCTGTGCGCTTCTCGACGGAGTACCGGATGCTCTGGCTCGAGACACCGACGGTCATCTACCGTTTGGGGAGTCCGAGAGCCGAGTCGCGCTCACGCGACTACGTGCTTGGACAGGTGGACGCCCTTCACCGTATCCTGGAGCTCGATCTTCCACGGGACGTTCGGCGACAACTGCGTGCGCGTATCGCCTCCTCGTACCACCGTGCAGCGAACCGCGCCCTTCGCGACGGCGCCCTCCGCGAGGCCTGGGGCTGGCACGCTGCGTCACTGTGCTCGCCGAGCGGATGGCGCTACCTCCCCTTCGCCCGCCACCTCCTGCGCGCCGTGTGGCGCGACAACGCGTGAACGAACGCTCCGCCCCCCCCCTGGCTCGCCTGATAGTCATTGGCATCGATGCGGCCAGCCCGGAATTGCTCGACGCGTGGACCGCTGACGGAACACTCCCCCACCTCCGTTTGCTGTTGGACCGCGGGCTGGCGGGGAGGACGCGGGGCATAGAAGGCTTCTTCGTCGGGTCGACGTGGCCCTCGCTCTACACAGGTACCAATCCCGCTCGCCACGGCGTTCACTACCTACTGCAGCTAGTGCCGGGAACCTACCGGCTGCACCGGGTCGCGCAGGCGGAGTTTGTACGGCAGCCACCGTTCTGGCGCGCATTGAGCTGCGCCGGACGTCGTGTCGCTGTGCTCGACGTCCCCCTCAGCCGCCTCGAGGCGGATCTGAACGGGGTCCAGACCGTCGAGTGGGGGGGCCACGACTCGTTATACGGCTTTCACGCCTCGCCCCCCTCGCTCGCAACCGAGCTGCGCGAGCGGTTCGGCGAGCACCCCGTCGGGCCGCGTTGCGACCGCGCCCATCGCACCGCGAGCGAGTACCGTGCTTTCACCGAAGCGCTGGAGGCCGGCGCTCGGCGCAAGGCGACGTGGACGCGGGAACTACTCGCGCGTGGCGGCTGGGACCTCTTCATGCAGGTCTTTACCGAGGCGCACTGCGCGGGTCATCAGTGCTGGCACCTCTACGATCCGGCGCACCCTGCGCACGACCCCGGCTTCGCCGCCGCGCACGGCGATCCGCTGCGTCGAGTGTATCGCGCCATCGACACCGCCATCGGCGAGGTTCTCGAGCTCGCAGGCGACGCGAACGTGGTGGTGTTCAGCGCGCACGGTATGTCCTACCGGTACGGCGCTCAGTTTCTCCTCCACGACATCCTCGTCAGGCTCGGAGTCATGACACCGCTGGCGCCACCGGACGTCCGCGGCCCAGGGGCCCGTCTCCGCTCCGCCGCCGTGGCTGTGTGGCAGCGACTACCATCCCCGCTGCGCGCCCGCCTCCGCCCGCTGACGCGCCGCCTCGTGCGCCAAGAGCGAGGCGGGGAGCAAGTCTCCACGATCGCCATGGATCCGGCGAGGAGTTTCTGCTTCCCGGTCAACAACGGGCTTGCGGCCGGCGGAATTCGCCTGAACCTGATCGGACGCGAGCCGTTGGGCAGGCTCGCACCGGGTGCCGAAGCGAACACGTTCTGCGACAGGCTCGTGGCGGATCTCATGGGCCTGGTGGACGACCGAACCGGGAGGTCCCTCGTTCGGCGCGTGCTGCGGACGGCGGAGCTCTATCGTGGGGAGTATCTCGATCACCTCCCCGATTTGGTCGTCGAATGGAACGACGAGGTGGCGACGGGTAGCACCGCGCTGGCCGGCGGCACCGGGGCTCGCGTGCGGGCGCGGTCACCCGCCATAGGCGTGGTCGAGGGCGCGAACGACTACGGCCGTAGCGGCGAGCATCGACCGGGCGGCTGGTTCGTCGCCGCAGGACCGGGGATTGAGCGCGGCCGCCTGGACCGCGAGGTGTCGCTGATGGATCTCGCGCCGACGTTCGCGCGCATGCTGGGCGCTGAGCTTCCTGACTGCGACGGGCGGCCGATTCCGGAGCTGCTCGGCGGGCTCGAGGCGGAGCGGGGGTCGGGCGAGGGGACGCCGCGTTAGCTAGAGAAGGCGAACGCCCGGACCGCCCCGATCGTATCCGCCTCACTCGCGCCCTTGTCCGGCCGATACCCTTTCACGCGCGCAAACCTCAGCGCGACGCCGCCAGGATACTGCGTGCTGCGCTGCACCTCGTTGAACTTGATCTCGACGACGAGCTCCGGCCGCACGTACACCACGTGACCATCGCGATGCGTCTCGCGAGCCAGCAGCTCTTTCGTCTGCCACTCGAGCAGCTCGTCGGTCATCCCCTTGAACGTCTTGCCGAGCATGACGAAGCCGCCGGTCGTCGGATCCCGCGCGCCCAGGTGCAGATTGCTCAGCCATCCCTTCCGCCGCCCCGATCCCCACTCGACCGCGAGCACTACGAGATCGAGCGTGCGGGCCGTCTTCACCTTGAGCCACGCCGAGCCGCGCCGCCCGGCCGCATACGGCGCCGCGAGCGATTTCACCATCATGCCCTCATGCCCCCGTTCTAGTGCTTCGGCGTGAAATCGTTTGGCCTCTTCTAAGTCAGAAGCAACAAGTCGCGGCACTCGATAGGCAACCGGGACGATCGCCTCCAATAGCTCCAACCGCGAAGACAGCGGACGATCGAGCACCTCCTCGCCATCGCGCAACAGCACGTCGAAGAAGTACGGCGTCAGCGGCAGCTCGGCGCGCATCGCCTCGACGTCGAGCCGTCGGCCGAAACGCCGCATCGTGTACTGAAAGGGCAGCGGCCGCCCACTCGGCGCGAGCGCGATCACCTCGCCATCCAGAATCAACTCGCTCGCCGCAAACCCTCGCACCGCTTCCACCACCTCCGGCACTCGGCTCGTCACGTCGTTCAGGTTTCGCGTGTACACCGCAACACGATCGCCCGCGCGATGCACCTGGATGCGCGCACCGTCGAGCTTCCACTCCAACGTCGCATCCCCGCTCATGCCTAGCGCCTCCGCGACGTCCTCCGCCGAGTCGGCGAGCATCGGCTGCACCGGACGAAACAGCTCGACGCGATAGCTCGCGAGCGCGCTCAATGCGGCTTCACCACCGCTGCACACCGCACCCGCGACCGCGCCAAGATCGCCCGCGAGCATCACCGCGCGCCGCAGACGATCCGCCGGGACGCCGGCCGCCTTCGCGACCGCCTCCACCATCACTCCTTCCAGCGCCCCCTGCCGCACCTCGCCGATCGCGAGCGCCGAAAGGAATCGCTGCTCATCTGCCGTCGCGCGCGCGGAGAGCTCACGAAAGAGACGCTGACGCTCCGCCGTGGAGCCCTTCCCCTTCACCGCCTGGAGCGCGTCGAACACCTGGTCGACCTCGAGCAGCTCGAGCGTCGCCATCACAGCGGGCTCGCTGGCACTGGCATCGGCCACCGACGCCCACCCCACGCCGATGCGCCCCTGCCGCGGCCAGCCGATGAAGAAGCCGATCGCGATCGGAACCTCGTCGGCCGTCAGTTCTTTAAGGAACGCGGCGAGCTTCGAGATCTTCTCCAGCCGTCCCGAATACGCCGCGACGACGTTGGAGGTCTGAACGAGGGTAGCGAGCTTCACGATAGACCGAATTACACCGTCGGCCGCCGCCGCGCCAGAAACGGGAACTTTCGAGCTCCCGGATTGCTCGTCGATCTCGTCCCCACTCGTTCGACGTTCATGGTGAAGGGGCACCTGCCGCGCGTGACGTCCCCCGGATGATTGGGATGTCCGCGGAACGCAAAAAGGGAGACTTCATGCTGGACGGTCAGGACCATGGCGCTCCTGCCGACGTGGTGGCGCCGGTGGTCGCGGAGTTCCTGACCACCGGCTTGCCGGTGGCACGATAACCATCTACCAAACGACAGGTCTTATGAGAAAGCTCGTTGTTTCCGAATTCGTCACGCTGGATGGCGTGATGCAGGCACCAGGTGGCAAGGATGAAGATCTCGACGGAGGTTTCGAGTACGGCGGCTGGACGATCCCGTACTGGCACGATGACATCGGCGCGAGCTTCGACCGGGTGATGCAGGGCGTCGATGCCTTCCTCCTGGGCCGGCGAACGTACGTAACGCACGCCGAGGCGTTCGAGCCGATGCCGGCCGGCGACCCGTTTGGGGACCTGATGAACAAGCCGAAGCATTACGTCGTATCGAAGACGCTCAAGAAGCCGATCTGGCGCAACACCGAGATCATCCGCGACAACGTGATCGAATCGGTGCGCGCGCTGAAGGCGCAGCCCGGCGGGACCATCCTGACCGACGGCAGCAGCCAGCTCGTGCATGCCTTGCTGGCGAACGACCTGGTCGACGGGCTGCACCTGCTCGTCTATCCGCTCACGTTAGGCAAGGCAAGCGAGTGCTGCCGGACGGGGTGCACGCGACGTTCAACTTGAGGTCCGCGACACCGTATCCGACCGGGGTCGTCGGCCTCGACTACGTGCGTCAGCGTGGAAAGAAGTAGCCCTCGTGACGCTATTCTTCCTCGGCAGCGGCTTCGCACACATCGCGAAAGAGCTGGCGCAGATCGATCACTATCTCCCGACTGAGCGCGGCGGGCTGCCAGACGAGCACGTCGGTGGCTCGCCGCGTTACTGAATGCAATCGCGACCACACCTCCACCGAGCAATCGCCGGGATCCACGATCCAGTACTCCTCCACGCCCAGCGCGAGGTAGGCGCCGCGCTTGACCTCTCGATCGTACAACCGTGAGGAGGGGCTGAGAACCTCGACAGCGAGCCACCAGCCACGGATGTCTCGCCAGTGCGCTGTCGGCGGATAAGTCGACGGGTAGACGAGGATGTCCGGCTGCAGCTGAGTGTGGTTCCCGCGCTGGATGGCTCCAACCGCAACCACCTGTGCCGCCGCGTCAGGCTCGAGCTGTCTCGCCAAAGTAAGCACCAACCGCGTGGCGACAACCTGATGCGCATTGCTCGGCGCCGGCGTCACCAGCAGCATCCCCTCGAGCAGCTCGTACCGCGTCCCGTCGTCGGGGAAGTCGTCGAGCATGTCGATCGTGAGGAGCGGGACTGGCAGCGGCATGACCATAGTCTGATCGCTCGGCAGCGGGAGTGGCAAGAGGGCACGCCAGACCATATAGGAGGCTGTGGTCCAGACAGCCATCATCTCGTTGCATTGCGAACTCCGCGGGGGCATTCCCGTAACGTCGAATGAACCGTCTCCACATATTCCTCACTACCCTGCTCTTTCGTCTAACGGCCGTGGCATGCGACAGCCGAACAGAGTCGGTCGTCGGGCGCTGGGAGCGCATACGTCAGCGTCAGGCCGTCGTGACCACCGATCATCGGCCCTTGCGGGCGAGCCTGGGTATACTTTATAATACAAAGTACTCTCTGAGCCATGCGGATGACTGACGCACTCACGCACTCAACCACTCACCCACTCACGCACTAGACGGATGATTCCGGAAGCGCTGAGAAGCTACGTTCGCGACGCCGGCAATGCCTTTCGGCAGGCGCCGCTCGAGGTCGCGCTCGGGGTAGCGACCGCGGTCGCTCTGTCCGTGACCATGCGCGGGGACGACCAGGAAAACTTTGGGCGCTTCGGCGGTGCCGCCGCGGTTGCACTTCCATCTCTGTTCGCGCTGAGTGTGCTGCGCGCGAGGGGAGTCATCGCCGACGCGCCGCGGTGGGCGGCCTCGGTGGCCGTGCTCCTCGCCGCCGCGGCGTACGGTCGGTGGATAATCGATCCCGAGCGTGGATCCGAGGGATATCGGTTCCTGTCGCTGTTGGGGGCGGCAGTGATGGCCGTTTCCTTGGTGCCAGTCGTGAGCGGCGGCGAGCGCGCGGTGGTTCGTATCGCGTTCTGGCGCTTCAATGCGCGGCTGCTCGCGCGAATCGTCACCGTGATCGCGTACGGGGTGGCGCTGTTTGCGGCGCTGGCGGGAGCGGTGGCGGCAGTGTCCGCGCTCTTCGACCTCACGACGCCCGAGCACCTGTACACCGACCTCTCGGGAGCGGTGTTCTTCGCTCTGGTGCCCTGGGTGGTAGTAGGCGGAATTCCCGAGCTGATCCACAGGCTCGAGGAGGACGAGGCGTCAGCGCCACGCGGCGTGAGTCTACTGGGACGCTATCTCTACGCGCCGGTGATTCTGGTTTATGTGGCCATTCTGATCGCCTACGCGATGAAGGTCTTGGTGACATCGGAGGCGCCGAAGAACCTCCTGTCGCCGATCATCCTGCTCGCGGGGCTTTTCGGGTTCATTGGCTCGGTCTTCCTGGAGCCACTCAGGCGGCATCCTGAGCACAGCGGCGTGGCGCGTTTGATCCGGCTGTTCCCGGTGCCAATGCTGGCGTTACTACCCTTTGCGCTCTGGGCCGTCTGGGTGCGTCGCGACCAGTACGGCTGGACGGAGTTTCGCTACCTTCGTTTCGCGATCCTGTTGGCGCTGGCCGTCGTGGCTACGATCGGAGTGGTCCGACTCGTCCGTCGGCGGGAGCCGGTGCTCTTACTCGTCCCGATCGTGCTTGGCGTCACCCTGTTCCTCTCCTCCTTCGGACCGTGGGGTGCGGTGGCAGTGTCGCGGGGCAATCAACAGGCGCGCCTTCGCCAGGGGTTGCTCGAGGCCGGCATCTTCGCCGACGGGCGAGTGACCCGTCCGCTGTCGCTTCCCAATCAGCCTCTGCGCGATACCCTGCAGCTTTCCTACGAGGCGTTTAGCAGGATCTCCGGAAGCCTGACCTACCTGTACGACGAGCACGGACCGGAGGCAGTGCAGCCGATCTTCACTGATGACGTTTCGAGCTATGGGGGTGGGTACGCGCTGGTTAGCGCGCTTCGTCTGGGGAGCTCATGTCCGACCACTCTCACTGTCCCCTTCGTATCCGCGATGTTGCGGGAGAAGGAACCGATTCCTGGCCTTCCGGCGGGCACTCTGTACCGGTTGCAGGGAACGCGTCGAGAGGGTTCTACTCCCGCGGCTCAGGACACGGGTGCCGCCGTCCTTCGTTTCGCCGATACGGAGGTCACCGTCACCATCCGCGACAGCACCGGAGAGTTGAGCAGTCGCGCGGATCTCGCGCCACTGTTCGCCCGTGTCACCTCTGGTGCTGGGCAAGGTTGCTCGGTCGAAGGCAGGAGATTGAGCCTCGGGCTTTCAGCCGCTGAGGCTCGCCATCCCCTGCTCGACGTGTCCGGGAGAACGCGGGGGGAGGTGGTGATAACCGAGATTGGTGCGGGTCAGGCGATCGGTCCTCCCTCCGGCATTCGCCTGCGGCTGGACCGAGTGACCGGCCTCGCAGTGGTTTCCGAACCCTGAGCGCTGGTAAGCGCGTGGGGCTCGCCCGCGAGATTTCGCTGGTGGAGAACGGCGGACAGGGGGTCGAAAGGCTCCTACACGAGCTCCTGGTGTTTCGCCGTCGGCTCGGCGAGGAACGTCAGCCTAGAGGCGCCGTGAGCTTCTCGACGTCGATCTCGAGTGGTGGTGCGTCGGGCTCCGCGCTCCAGCGGAGCACGCCGGTCACGATCTCGGGTCGCTCATCGTCGGGGCGCCACACCTCGACGAAGCGCCCATCGAGGTCGACGATCCAGTAGGTGCGCACGCCCTCACGCTGATAGAGGCGACGCTTGGTGATGCGATCGTGCCGGTTAGAGCTCCGCGACAGCACCTCGACGGCGAGGAGGAGCGTACGAAAGGTGGTCCAGCTCGTCGAGAAGTCATCGGGATGCACCACCAGAATGTCCGGCTGGACGAGCGTGCTGTCATCCCACGAGATGTCGGCGGGCCCGGGGACGACCGTTTTCTCTCTCCCGAAGCCGCGCAAGTAGCTCCGCAGCGCTTCGATGAGAGCGCCGATCACCACCTGGTGCGGGGGGCGAGGCGCCGGGGTCACGAGGAGCTCCCCGTCCACCACCTCGTAGCGGTTTCCGTCCGCCGGGAGCGCCTGCACTTCCTGCGCGGTCCAGCGGCGCGTGGGGTCGGGACGAACGGCCTGAGCGACCATACCGGTACACCTCCGAAGCGCGGGCTGTGCACCTGGGATGCTGCGCGCCGAGCCCGCCATGAGCGCCATCCGAATCTTCGCGCTAGCGGCGATTGCCCGCAACTGAACTGCCAGCGAAGCGCCCGGGACGGCGGTCGCACGCCGGGCTGGCAGCAGCGATGCCAGGACCGCCACTGCGCGGAGCGGCGCGCCGACGGCGAGCAGCGTCGCGACGTCGACCGCCGGGACGCCGACGAGGACCGAGCGGATCCCGCGCGCCATCTTACCGTGGTCTGGTTCGATCAGCCGCTCGTGCTGAGCCCCGGCCCGGGCCTCACCTCGATCGTGAGCTACAACAACACGACCGACCGCGTCATCCGTCATGGTGGCACATCCCAGGACGGAATGAATATTATGCGGGGGTGCTGGTAGTAACTCCTCCGTCGGTCTCTTCAAGAATGAGAACACCTTTGACTGCCGAGTATGGGGCAGAGGGCAGGGGGCACGGAGTAGCTGCGTGGGTCGTCGGCCTTCTCATGGTGGTTGGCTGCGTAGGCGGTCAACCGGACTACGACATCATCCTTCGCAACGGGATCACCTACGACGGCAGCGGCTCGCCCGGCGTGCGCGTGGATGTCGCGATTGCGGGCGACACGATTGCCGCCATCGGCGACCTGTCTGATCGCACTGCCGAACAGGAGATCGACGTGGCCGGCCAGGCGATCGCCCCCGGCTTCATCAACATGCTCAGCTGGGCAACCGAGTCGCTGCTCGCGGATGGCCGGTCGCTGAGCGACATCAAGCAGGGCGTGACGCTCGAGGTCTTCGGCGAGGGCGAGTCGATGGGTCCGCTCAGCGACACCATGAAGGTGTTGATGAAAGCGGACCAGGGCGACATCAAGTTCGACGTCGCTTGGACCAGCCTGGGCGAGTACCTCGAGCATCTCGAGAAGAAGGGCGTGTCGACTAACGTCGCATCGTTCATTGGCGCCACGACGGTGCGCGTCCACGAGCTTGGCTACGAGGACCGCCCGCCGGCGCCGGAAGAGCTGGAACGCATGCGCGCGCTGGTGCGTCGCGCGATGGAGGACGGCGCGCTCGGGGTCGGCTCATCGCTGATTTATGCACCCGCGTTCTACGCGAAAACCGACGAGCTGATCGCGCTGTCACAGGAAGCCGCGAAGTACGGCGGCATGTACATCTCGCACATGCGCAGCGAGGGCAACCGCCTGCTGGAAGCGGTCGATGAGCTGATCCGGATCGCGCGCGAAGCGAAGATTCCCGCCCAGATCTACCACCTGAAGGCCGCCGGCCAGGACAACTGGCCGAAGCTCGACCAGGTCATCGCCAAAGTCGAAGCCGCGCAAGAGGAGGGGCTCGCCATTACGGCGGACATGTACACCTACACCGCCGGAGCGACCGGGCTGGATGCGGCCATGCCGCCCTGGGTGCAGGAAGGCGGGCTGCGCGAATGGGTCAAACGGCTGAAGGACCCTGCGCTGCGCGCGCGCGTCGCGCGCGAGATGGTCACGCCGACCAACGAGTGGGAGAGCCTGTACCTCGCCGCCGGCTCGCCCGACCGGATCGTGCTGGTCGGGTTCAAGCAGGACTCGCTGAAGTACCTAACGGGCAAGACGCTGGCTGAGGTTGCGCAGATGCGAGGACAGAAGCCCGAGCAGGCCGCCATCGACCTAGTCATCCTCGACGACAGCCGCGTCAGCACCGTGTACTTCCTGATGTCGGAAGACAACGTCAAGAAACAGATCGCGCTGCCGTGGGTCAGCTTCGACTCGGACGCCGCATCGCAGGCGCCCGAAGGCGTGTTCCTGAAATCGAATCCACATCCGCGCGCCTACGGCAACTTCGCGCGACTGCTAGGTAAGTACGTGCGCGACGAAAAGGTGATCCCGCTCGAAGAGGCGATTCGGCGATTGACCACGCTGCCGGCCAAGAACCTGAAGCTGCGCCAGCGCGGCGAGCTCCGGCCCGGCTACTACGCGGACGTGGTGGTCTTCGACGCGGCGACCATCCGGGATCATGCGACCTTCGAGAAGCCGCATCAGCTCAGTACAGGGGTGACGCACGTGTTCGTCAACGGTGTGCAGGTGCTGCGCGCCGGCGAGCACACGGGCGCAACGCCAGGCCGAGTGGTGCGCGGCCCCGGCTGGACCGGCTGGACGAACTAAAAGGAGGCGTCAAGGAACACCGCTTACCGGGATTCTGCGGCCGCACGAACGCCGCCGATGGCGGCATGAGTGTCGGGATCTCCTCGCAGAGCGCCCGGGCCGGCCCGCGTCGGGGGTGGTAGATACCGACACTCGCCACCCTTGGGT